>DATBJR010000085.1:0-32323 GCA_036556325.1 Candidatus Limnocylindria bacterium
GCGGTACGACCATTGGGATCCTGCCCGGCGCCGATGCGCGGGAGGCGAATCCCTACGTCCGCCAGGCGATTCCCACCGGTCTCGGCGTTGTCCGCAACCTGGTGGTGGTGACGGCGGCCGACGCCGTGCTGGCGGTCGGCGGACGGCACGGCACGCTGTCGGAGATCGGGCTGGCGCTGCGCATGGGGCGCCACGTCGTCACCCTGTCGTCGTGGCGCCTCGAGTCCGAGCACCGCCTTGGCGGACCGCGCGTGCATCGCGCCCGTGATCCCCGGGAAGCGGCGGCGCTGGCGTTGCGGCTGGCCCAGGCTGGTCCAGACCAGCCCGCCTGAACGGAATGGTCTGCAGCTCCCGAGACGGAACTTTCCCCCGGCCATCATGTAGATCGCGCGCTGCAGGTTGACGGTCACGTGGCTGCCAGAGAATGACCAGCCGCCGTAGATAGACGCCGGCGGTGCGGCGGCCGATAGACTGCCGGGTATGCCCGAGCAGGTCCTCGTCATCGCCCGCGCTGCGGTGCCGGGCGGTTGTGACTTCACCGGTGTCCGCGCTGGGTCGTCCGGCATGCTTGCCGAGCTGCGTGACGTCGTCGGGCGCGAGGGTCGCTACCTGGATCGGCCGGTCGCCGAAGAGTCGCCGGAGTGGAAGCAGCTCATCCCGTACGTCGTCGTCCGCGAGGGTGACGACACGTTCCTCATGGAGCGGACCGCGGCCGGCGGCGACTCGCGATTGCACCGCAAGGCGAGCATCGGCGTCGGGGGACACCTGAACCCCGTCGACCATGGCCAGGATCCGTTGATGGCCGGGCTTGCCCGCGAGTGGGCCGAGGAAGTGGAGGCAGCCTGGCAGCCGGCGTTCGAGCTTGTCGGTCTGCTGAACGACGATTCAAATCCCGTGGGCGCGGTCCACCTGGGCGTGGTCTTCACCACACAGGCCCAGGGGCCGATGGGTGTCCGCGAGACGGAGAAGCTGTCCGGCCGCATGGCCAGCGCCGCTGACATCGCCGAGGCGTGGCCACGGCTCGAGACCTGGTCGCAGCTGGTCGCCGCACAGCTGCTCGGGTTGGCCGAACGGGTCCCGGCGGGGTGATGCGTATACTCGCCGCATGGTCGCACTGCGGCGGGCGATCGCGTGCGCCGCGCTCCTGCTTGGCACGGCGTCGCTGGCGCTGCCCGTCGCCGCGACGGACGGAGACATCGTCCGGCTGCAGCTCAACGGGGTGATCGACCAGGTCAACGCCGCGTACATCGAGGAGGGCATTCGATCCGCCATGGACAGCGGTGCGACGGCGGTGCTGCTGGAGATCGACTCGCCCGGCGGCGAGCTGACCAGCATGAAGCGCATCCTGCAGGCCATCCTCGGCAGCCAGGTGCCGGTGATCACCTACGTGACGCCGGAGGGGGCCCAGGCCGCCAGCGCGGCCACCTTCATCACCCTCGCGGGGGACGTCGCGGCCATGGCGCCGTCGACGACCATTGGCGCGGCGTCGGTGGTCGGCAGCGGCGGGGAAGATCTGCCCGACACTTTGGCCGAGAAGGTCAACAACTCGAATGCGGCCATCATCCGCGACCTGGCCGATGCGCACGACCGAAACGCCGACTGGGCCGAGTCGGCGGTGCGCACCGCGGCGAGCGCCTCCGCGGCGGACGCGGTCGCCATGAAGCCGCCGGTGGTCGACATCCTGGCGACTGACCCGACGGATCTCTTCACCCAGATCGACCGTGGCACGCGGGCCGACGGCTACGCCTACGCATTCGAAGGCCGGCCGCTGCCGAAGCTTTCAGGCTTGGCGGTCCGCGACGTGAACATGAACTTCGGGCAGGGTTTCCTGCATCTGCTCTCCGATCCAAACATCGCCTTCATCCTGTTCACCATCGGCTTCTATGGCCTGCTGTCGGAGCTATTCCATCCGAACTTCTTCACCGGTCCGACCGGCGGGATCGCCCTGGTGCTGGCCTTCATCGGCTCCAACAGCCTTCCGCTGAACGTCGGCGGGCTGCTCCTGATCCTGCTGGGCATCGGCCTGCTGGTGCTGGAGCTGACGGTGACATCGTTCGGCCTGCTCACGGTGGGCGGCGTCATCTCCATCGTGCTGGGCGCCTTCGCGCTGTGGACCGGCGTGAACCCCGCCGAGGATGCGATCCGCGTGTCGATCAGCCCATGGCTGCTCGGCGTTGTCGTGGCGCTCTCGCTGCTGTACGTCTTCGGCATCGTCCGGGCTTTGCTCGCCATGCGCCGCCGTCCGGTCGAGCCGATGCCGATGCTGACCCTGGTCGGCGCCGGCGGCATCGCCCAGACGCTCATCGCCCCCAGGGGCATCGCGTATGCAAGAGGCGAGGCCTGGTCCGCCCGGAGCTCCGGCCCCGAAATTGCGGCAGGGACGCCAGTCAAGGTGGTGGGGGTGGATGGATTGGAGCTGATCGTGGAGCCAGGGGCGCAGGCCCGCGGATCCGGGTCGGAGTCGCCGACCCCGGAGCAGCCGGCATGAGGGAGACGGCGGAACCGCTGGTGGACGAGCATGCCGGGCTTGCCGTCGTCGGCACCCCTCCGCGAGCGCGGCCGTCCGGGGTGGCGGTGGTCGGCGAGGGCGGCGGGCTGGTCGACTGGTTCCTGGAGGGCGTGACCCAGCGCCTCGAGGCTCGCGGGCACCCGGTGTATCGGCATGCCAACCGCGACGCCATCGACCTGGACAGCGAGGTGCGCGTCATCCTCAACGCCGTCCACGCCGACTCACCGGACAGCTACCGGCGGCGCTCCAAGGACATCTTCGTCGTCGGTCTCGCCGAGCTGCCGCAGCGTCCCGCGGACATGCTCCAGGCCGGCTACACGCTCCTGGTGCGGTCGCTGTCGAACGTCTTCATCCCCATGGTCCGAGACGCCCAGGGCACCGATGCGCACTTCATCACCATGGAGCAGGGCTTCCACCGCTTCGAGCACGTCGGCGACGACGGCGCGTTCTTCGACGCGGTGGTCGAGCGGCTCATCCCCCTGGCGGAGTCGCGGCTCGTCATCGAAAACGAATTCGTCCCCGATCTGCCGCGCGACCTGTGGGGCGGCGACGAGCACACGGCGTCGATCACCCGGGCCGGGATCCGGATGGGCGAGCTCGACCTGCTGCCGGCGCCGTGGCCGATCGACGAGCTGCTGTCGCCGGAGAACCTCCGTCACGTCAAGCGGCTGTTCGGGATCGGGGGCCTCTCGTACGGCAACGCCAGCGCGCGGCACGAGGGCGACCGCTTCTGGATGAGCGCCAGCGGCGTCGACAAGTCGAAGCTGCGCGAAGTGGGCACCGAGATCCTGCTGGTCACCGGCTACGACCCGGCCACCGGGGTCGTTCGCCTCAGCGTCCCGCCGGACGTGCGGCCGCGCCGCGTGTCGGTGGACGCCATCGAGCACCTGACCATCTATCGCGAGCATCCCGAGGTCGGCGGCATCCTCCATGTCCACGGCTGGCTGCCGGGCGCGGTGTCGACCGAGGTCGTCTATCCGTGCGGGACCGAGGAGCTGGCGCTGGAGGTGGCGGAGCTCGTCCGCCAGGCGCCGGATCCGGGCCGCGCCGTCATTGGCCTCAAGAACCACGGCCTGACCATCACCGGGCGCAGCCTGGACGAGATCCTCGAACGGGTCGGTCCGGACATCGTGCGCCAGGTGCCGATGGACTGACCACCGCATTTGGCCGAACGGCTTCGCGGCCTGCGCCTGCGCTTTGCCGCATCGGCGCTCAACGAGCGGACGCTGCGCCTCCTCGGCCCGCGGCTGCCGCGCCTGGCCGGTGGCTGGATGCCATGGCTTTCCCTGAGCCGATACGACCCACCGCCGCTGCCCGGTCCTGACTGGGTCCGGGTCCGGCCGCGGCTTGCCGGCATCTGCGGCACTGACCTCGGACTGCTGACCGGCCACGCCAGCTCGATCCTGTCGCCGTTCGCCTCGTTCCCGGCGGTGCTGGGACACGAGGTGGTCGGCCTGGTGGAGGACACCGGCGAGCGGGTCGTGGTCGATCCGGTCATCTCCTGCACGGTCCGGGCCCTGGAGCCCTGTCCCGCGTGCGCCGCCGGCGCCGCTCGCTTCTGCGAGCGTGCCGCCGATGGAGCGCTGTCGCCGGGCCTCCTGGTCGGCTACTGCGCCGACCTGCCGGGAGGCTGGTCGACCGGGATGATCGCCCACCGCTCGCAGCTGCACGCGGTGCCGGACAGGCTGCCGGACGAGGCAGCGGTGCTGGTCGAGCCATTCAGCGTCGCCCTCCATGCGGTGCTGGCCTCGCCGCCGCCATCTGGTGCCCCGGTGCTCGTCATCGGCGCCGGCACGCTGGGGCTGTGCGCGGTGCTGGCGCTGCGGATGGTCGCCCCGGGGGCGGGCATCGTGGCCGTGGCCCGCCACCCTGCTCAGCGCCGCCTGGCCGAGCGGTTCGGCGCGACCGTCGCTGCGTCCGCCGTGGAGGCAGCGGTCCGCGAGGCGGGCGCCAGGACGCATCGGTCCATCCTCGGCAGGACTGTCCTGACGGGCGGATTCGCGCAGGTGTATGACGCCGTCGGCAGCCGGGCCAGCCTGGCCGATGCGTTGCAGGTGGCCGCCCCGCAGGCCCGGCTGGTCCTGCTCGGCGGGCCCGGGGAGCTGGGCGGGGTGGACTGGACGCTGGCGTGGGCGCGGGAGCTGCGGATCGATGGCACCTACACCTACGGCCACGAGCCCTCGCTGGACGGCATGCACACCATGGACGAGGCGTTGCGCCTGCTGGCAGCGCACCCCGACCTGGCGCTCGGTGAGCTGGTGACGCATCGGTTCGGCCTGGATGACTGGCGGCGGGCCATGGCGGCTGCGTTGTTCCGGGCTCGCAGCGGAGCGCTGAAGGTCGTGTTCGAGCCGTGATCCGACCGCGATGACCAGCTCACGGCCGGAATGCCCTTCCGGAACCCCTACTGTTCTGGCCGTGTCGATCGGATGGACGTGCCTGCCGGTTGTGGCCCCTGCCACGTTCGCCGCGTGCATGGTTTGAGGAACTTGCCTGCCCTCACGGCGCGTGCATCGGTCCGTCGTATGCTCTACCCGTCCGCCATCACTGAGGTAGGCCCGAGCCATGGATGATCCCGTCCTGCTGGCGATTCTGGTCGTCGGCATCCTGGTGCTCCTGTTCCTGATCTGGAGCACCATCAACATCGTTCGCCAGTACGAGCGACTGGTCATCTTCACCCTCGGGCGAGTGACCAACGGCTCGGCGGGCCCCGGGCTCGTCCTGCTGGTCCCGATCATCCAGCAGCCGGTGAAGGTGGACCTGCGCGAGTTCTACATCGAGGTGCCGCAGCAAACCTGCATCACCAAGGACAACGCGCCGATCAGCATCGACTTCCTGGTGTATTCGAAGGTCTTCGACCCTGAGCAGTCGGTCACCGCCGTGACCAGCTTCCAGGGCGCATCGCAGGCGCTGGCCGCGACCACGCTGCGCGCGGTGATCGGCGACATCCCGCTGGACGACGTCCTGGCCAAGCGCGAGGAGATCAACCACATCCTGCGCGCCAAGCTGGACGAGGTCACCGAGCGCTGGGGGGTGAAGATCACGAGCGTCGAAATCCGTGAGATCGTGCCGCCGCGCGACATCCAGGACGCCATGAATCGCCAGATGTCGGCCGAGCGCAACCGGCGCGCCGTCATCACCGAGTCCGAGGGCACCCGGCAGGCGACCATCAACGTGGCCGAGGGCGACAAGCAGAGCGCGATCCTGCGGGCGGAGGGCAATCGGCAGAGCCAGATCCTCCAGGCCGAGGGGTACGCCAACGCGCTGCAGACGATCTTCGGGGCGGCAAAGGGCGTCGACGAGAAGACGATGGCGCTGCAGTACCTCGAGGCGCTGAAGGCGCTGGCCGCCGGCGAGTCGACGAAGTGGATCGTGCCGATGGAGCTGTCCGAGCTGACGCGGCCGATCACCGGGGCGATGCGCACGGCGCGCAACGTGACCGGCGAGGGTGGCCCCACCGGCTGAGCGATGGCGCGCGATGTGACTGCCGGACGTCGGAGCCTGGCCGCCTGGCTCGGCCGCATCGTGGCGGCCGGCGCGGCGGGCTACCTGGGCTTCGTCACGGTCGAGGGCTCGCGACGGGTCGTGCGACCCGGCCGGAAGTCGCTGGAGCCCACGGAGGCCGGGGCGCCCGCGCATCCGGGAGACATCGGCCTGGCGCACGAGGACGTCCGCTTCACGACCGATGACGGCTACACCCTCGATGGGTGGCTGATCCCCGCCGGACGCGAGACCCGTGCCGCGGTGATCCTGATGCATGGCTTCAGCTGGCACCGCCTGCCGTGGCTGACCGAGTTCGTGCCGTGGATCCAGCCGCGATACAACATCCTGCAGTTCGACTTTCGCGGGCACGGCAACAGCGATGACGCACCGATCACGCTTGGGACGCGCGAAGGCCGTGACGTGGCGGCGGCCGTGCGATTCCTGGAGGGCCGCGGCTATGGCCCGATCGCGCTGATGGGTATCAGCATGGGCGCATCGGTCGCGATCATGGCCGCACCCGACCTGCCGGTGGCTGCGGTGGTCGCCGATGCGGCTTACGCACGCCTCGAGAATCCGATCGCCAACCGGATGCGACAGGGACACTATCCCCTGCCACGGCTCGGAGCGCGCCTGGTGGTGCTGGCCGCCTCCGCACGGGCGCGGGCATGGCTGCGGCAGCCGATCCGGCGCGTCGCCCAGATCGCGCCGCGCGGGCTGCTGCTGATCGCGCCACGTGACGATGCGCTGGTCGATTGGACGCAGAGCCGTGAGCTGTACGAGGCGGCGCGTGAGCCGAAGGAGCTGCTCGTGGTGGATGGCGCGATCCATTCGGAGGCGCACGCCATCGCGGGGCAGGACTATGAGCGACGGGTGATGGGCTTTCTGGACAGGCACCTGGACGGGGTGGCGCCCGTATAATCGCGGCCGACGCAGCTCCGCGTCGGGCTCACCGGCCCATAGTCATCCAGGGGCTTTGCATTGGCTGCCACGAAGGTCCTGGTCGTCGACGACGACCTGAACATCCAGCGCGTCCTGGTCTTCACCCTCAAGCAGGAGGGCTTCGAGGTGATCGTCGCCTCGGATGGGCAGTCGGGTGTGGAGATGGCGCAATCCACGCAGCCTGACCTCATCCTGATGGACGCCGCCATGCCGAAGCTCGACGGGTACGCGGCCACCCAGCAGATCCGCGCCGGGGAGGCCGATGGACGGCGCGTGCCGATCATCATGCTCACCGCCGAGGCGGACGTGGGGGAGCGGGTCAAGGGCCTGCGGGCCGGGGCTGACGACGACATCGTGAAGCCGTTCGCGCCGGCCGAGCTGATGGCTCGCATCAAGGCGCAGCTGGCGCGCGGCGGCGGGTTCACGAGCTCGGCCAGGGGCACGGAGCCAGAGACCCTTGGCCAGGTTGCCGTCCTGTACGGCGCCAAGGGCGGAGTTGGCACCACGACCATCGCCATCAATGCCGCCATCGCCTTGAACCGCGAGTTCCGGCGGCGCACCGCGCTCGTCGACGCGAACCTCCAGTTCGGTGACCTGCGGGTGTTCCTGGACCTGGGCCTCGATACCGCCTCGATCGTGAACGCGGTCAGTGAACCGGATCTCGACCAGGAACTGCTGCGCAACCTGATCGTGCGCCATCACTCCGGCATCGACCTGCTGCTGGCGCCACCCTCCCCGGAGGCCGCCGACATCGTGATGGAGCGGCAGCGAACCGACCCGGCCACGCTCACCAACCTGCTCGGCCTCTTCCGCCGCATGTACGACTACACCTTGGTCGACATGGTGAAGACGATCGACGACTTCAATCTCCAGCTCTTCGACGAGGCCGATGTCATCTTCGTGATCATGACAGCCGACCTGAGCTGCCTGAAGAACGTGCGGTCCGTGCTGGAGACCATGGATCACCTCGGCTACGAGCGAAGCAAGGTTCAGCTCGTGCTCAACCGGTCCAACGCGTACACCGGCATCAACGTGAACAATGCCGAGTCGGCACTCGACCGCAAGATCGATTACCAGGTGATCAACGAGTATCGCGGCGCCATCAGCGCCCTCAACTCCGGCGAGCCCTTCATGTCCTCCCGGCCCGATGGGCCTCTCGCGCGCTCCGTCTCGGACTTCGCCAAGAAGGTTGACGAGCAGCTCAGCGCCGAGATCGTGACCGCCCGCGCCTGAACGCCCTCCAGCCCGGACCGATAACCGCTGCCTAAGGGGCTGGTAAGCCTGCGCCGATAGCCTCCCGGCTGCCGGTCGCCGCTGGAGTTGGGAGGCGAGCAGGCGGGCGGCCGGCACCCGCATCCCCTCCGCCTCCCCGTGGAGTGCCGATGCTGGCGCAGACCCTCAGTGCATCCCTGCTGGGCGTGGACGGTGTCCCGGTCCGGGTGGAGGTGGACGTGGCCTTCGGCCTCCCGTCGCTGACGATCGTCGGGATGGCGGGCAGCCAGGTTCAGGAGGCCCGCGAGCGGGTGCGGTCCGCGTTGCGCAACAGCGGCTTCGAGCTGCCGGCCCGCCGCATCACGGTCAACCTCGCCCCGGCCGACCTGCCCAAGGACGGGACTGCCTACGACGTTGCCATTGCGGTCGGCATCCTGGCGGCGTCCGGCCAGCTGCCCGATGGCAGCCGGCTCGTCGAAGCCGCGCTCCTTGGCGAGCTGGCGCTGGACGGCAGCCTCCGGCCGGTCACGGGCATCATGTCGCTGGTCGCAGCCGCGCACGGTGCCGGCATCCGGGCCGTTGTGGTGCCCGCCGGCGATGAGACCGAGGCGACCTGCGTGGCCGGCATCGAGGTGCTGCCGGCAGCGCGGCTGGGGGACGTGGTCGCGCACCTGGCCGGCGTCCGTCCCCTGCCGCCTGCTGAGCCGGTGGCGTCCTCGGCCTGGACGCCGCCGCTGGGCGTGCCGGACCTGGCCGACGTGATTGGGCAGGCAACCGGCCGGCGTGCCGTGGAGATCGCCGTGGCCGGTCGCCACAACCTGGCCATCTCGGGGCCACCCGGCGTGGGCAAGACCCTGCTGGCGCGCTGCGCTGAAGGCCTGCTGCCGCCGCTCGAGGACAACGAGGCCAGCGAGGTGAGCCGCATCTACTCGGCCGCCGGTCTCCTCGACCGCCGCCGGCCGCTCATTCGGCAGCGGCCGTTTCGGGCGCCGCATCACACGGTCTCGACCCAGGCGCTGGTCGGAGGCGGGCCACGCGTGCGTCCCGGCGAGGCGTCGCTGGCCCATCGCGGCGTGCTCTTCCTGGACGAAGCACTCCACTTCCGAGTCGATGCGCTCGATGCGCTGCGCCAGCCACTCGAGGCGGGGAGCGTGACGATCGCCCGGGTCGAGGGCGTGTTGGCCATGCCAGCGCGCTTCAGCCTGCTGATCGCCTTCAACCCCTGCCCGTGTGGGTGGCTGGGCTCCACCTCTCGACGCTGCCAGTGCGACGACGGGCAGGCACGGCGCTACGCGGGCCGGCTGTCCGGGCCGCTTCGCGATCGGCTCGACCTGTGGGTCACCGCGGAAGAGCCCCGCCATGCCAGCCTCGACGGCACAGAGCCCAGCAGCGTCGTGGCCGCGCGAGTCCGCGCGGCCTGGGAGCGGCAGCTGGCGCGTCAGGGCCTTGCCAACGCCGAGCTCGCCACGGGCCCAAACGGCATGGCGGTACAGCTGCCGCCGCTGCTCGAGACACTGCTCCGGCGACGTGGCACGAAGTTCCACCTGTCCCCGCGACGCCTGCAACGCGTGGCGGCGGTGGCGCGCACCATCGCCGACCTGGCAGGTGATGAAGCCATGCGTGCCGATCACATCGATGAGGCCCTCCATTATCGGCCCGAGGCGGCGGCGTGATCGGCGTCGGCGCCGGCGTTGGCGATGGTTCCGCGGCTGGCGCCCCAGCGGCTGTGGACGACCACTTCGGCTGGCGAGACCTGGACCTGGGAGGGCTGGATCCGGAGGACGAGCGTCCGTTCTGGATTGCGCTGTCGCTGGTCCCCGGCCTTGGCCCCGTGAGCTTCGCTCGTATCCTCCGCCGCCACGGCTCCGCCCGCGCGGCCTGGATGTCCCGATCGCTGCTCGATGGTCTGCCGCGGCTCGCGCCCGACGCGCCACTCGCTCTTCGGCGTCTTCGGCAGCGCGGTGCCGCGACCATCGCGCGGCGCGTCGGATCCGATCTTGCCCGCGTCCGGGGCCAGGCGCTCACCGCCCTGGACGCTGCCTATCCGCCAGCCCTGGCCATGGCCGACCCGCGGCCACCGGTCCTCTATGCGGCGGGCGACCTGACAGCGTTCAGCCCGCCGGCAGTGGCCATCGTCGGCACGCGGCGAGCCACCGGCTACGGCCGCTCGGTGGCGCAGGAGCTGGCCGACGAGCTCGCCCGTGCCGGGGTGACGGTGGTCAGCGGCCTCGCCATCGGGATCGATGGCGAGGCACACGGCGCAGCCGTCGCCGCCGGTGGCCGGAGTGTCGGCGTCCTGCCGTCGCCGCTCGACCGGATCTACCCGCCGCGACACCGCGAGCTGGCCGAACGGATGGTCGCCGCCGGCGGGGCGCTGCTGAGCGAGGTGGCGCCGGGCAACGTCATCGGCCGGCCGGACTTCGCACGCCGCAACCGCATCATCGCCGGGCTTGCCCAGGCGGTCGTCGTGGTCGAGGCTCCGGATCGCTCCGGCGCCCTGCTGACGGCGGCCGCGGCGGTGCAGCTGGAGCGCGAGCTGTTTGCGGTGCCCGGACCCATCGACTCACTGGCTTCGCGCGGCTGCAACCGGCTCATCGCGGACCAGCTCGCCGCCGTGGTGATGTCATCCGCCGGTTTGCTGACGAGCATCGGCCTGGCGTCACGACGGCTGCCGCTCAGCGTCGCGACGCTCTCCGATCCGGAGGCGAGGGTGCTATATCGCCTGCTCGAGAAGCCGCGCTCGGTCGAGGAGCTGCTGCCCGTGACCGGCATGCCAACCTCGTCCCTGGCGAGCGCGCTGACGCTGCTGGAGGCACGCGGCCTGGTCACCGCCTACGGCGGCGCCACGTTCCATCCGACGCTGGCCGCGCGACGGATCGGGCAGGGGACGTGAGCAGCGATGCGCGGGTCATGCCTATACTGCCCGCGCCGTACGGCAACTGCCTGTCGTGCCCGACGGGTGAATACCGCCGCAGGAGTCCACGGTCTATTGCGTTCGAGCCATTCCCTTCGCGCCGCTGTGCGCGCCACCCTGCCGAGCCTCGTCGCTCTCCCTCGCAAGCATCGGGCCATCACGCGCCTGGCGCTCGCGGGGCTCGCCCTCTCCGTCGCATTGGGCATCTCGCTCCAGGACGCCGCCGCCGGGAACCTGCAGCCCCGGCCGGGCTCGGTCTCGATCCTCCCCCAGAGCGTCGGGGTCGGCATCCTGACCATCGATCCCGTCACCGTGAGCTTCCCGCAACCGATGAACACCGCGTCAGTCGAAGCGGCCATGAGCCTGGAACCGACAGCCGCCGTCGTTGCGACCTGGGACCCATCCCGCACCACCATGACGCTGGCCCCACGGACGCGGTGGCAGACCGACCAGCGCTACGTGCTGAGCCTCCCCGGTTCGGTGGGGACCGCGACCGGCCGACCGCTGTCCGGCGCCCGACAGCTGACATTCACCACCCAGACCGCGCCCGTCGTGTCCGACTTCCGGGTTCACCTGGTCGAGCCGGCAACGGCCGATGCCCGGCAGGCCACCGGCGAGCTGACGCGGAACATTCCCTTCGGCGACCAGTCGACGCTCCTCGGCGACACGCCGTTCATCGATGCGCCGGAAGACACGGCGGCCGATGCGAGCGCGAACACCGGCATCCACATCGGCTTCAGCGCTCCCATGGATCGGGCCGATGTCGAAGCCCGGTTCCACATCCAGCCGCGGGTGCGCGGCTCGTTCGCCTGGGACGGGGACGGGGTGACCTTTACTCCGACCGATCGCCTGCGGCCGGGGAAGCGCTATGCCGTGAGCGTGGTCGGCGCGCACGACCAGCAGGGCAACCGCCTGGGAGGCGACGTTGGCTTCTCGTTCACGACCCACTCCGACGCCGAGCTCGTTCGCCTGACCCCGGCCCGGCATGCCACCAACGTCGTGGCGCGTCAGATCGTGATTCGCTTCAGCGAGCCGATGAACGTTGGCAAGACGCGCCACGCGCTGCGGGTCCGCGACCTGAGCAGCGGCCGGCGGGTGGCCGGCTCATTCGCCTGGAACGAGCGCCACACCCGCCTCGAGTACCACTTCCGCAAGGCCCTGGCGCGGGGCCACACCATCGAGGTGATCCTGCGCCGCGGCGCACGCGACGTCGACGGCAACCGCCTCAGCGTCAGCTGGCGATTCCGGACCAAGGCCGCGCATGCGGCTCCTGGTCCGGCTGCCAGGCAGGCGCCGGCGCCGGTTCGCAGCGGGCCCAATGCCCCGGCCGACACGCTGAGCTATGCCCTGTGGCTGATCAACCAGTCACGGGCGCACTACGGATTCGGTCCGCTGCATCTCGATGCGGCGGTCACCAGGGTCGCCGCTGCGCATGCCTGGGACCAGATCAACTACAACTACTTCAGCCACACCGGCCGCGACGGATCGCAGGTCTCCGATCGGCTGCGCGCCGCCGGGATCGGCTTCTCCTGGTCCGGCGAGAACATGTGCTACTACAACGGCATGGGCCTGCGCTCGATGCTCGACTGGTGCCACGGGACGTTCATGTCGGAGCCGTACCCTGGCTACGCGAACCACATCGGCAACATCCTCAGTTCGCACTTCCGGCGAGTTGGCATCGGCATCGCGCAGCGTGGCGGCAAGGTCATCATCGTCTGGGACTTCGCCGACTAGCGGAGACCGCGTCGTGGTCACCGACCGCTCCCGCCGCCGCGTCCGCCCACCGGGCCGACGGGCCTCGGCCGGAGCCCGGCCACGCTCAGACCCGGTGCTACACTCCCTGACCGATGCCTCCGAGGAAGCGTTCAGCGGGCGACCTGGTGATCGTCGAATCGCCCGCCAAGGCCAAGACCATCGAGCGGTACCTGGGTCCCGGTTACACCGTGCTGGCCTCGTATGGCCATGTCCGCGACCTGCCCCAGAAGAGCCTGGGCGTCGACGTCGAGCATGACTTCGCCCCGCGCTACGAGCCGCTGAAGGACCGTCGCAAGGAGCTCGACAAGCTGGCCGCCGAGGCGCGCCGAGCCGACCAGGTGTGGTTGGCGACAGACCTGGATCGCGAGGGTGAATCGATCGCCTGGCACATCGCCGAGTACGCCAAGCTGCCGGCTGACCGGCTCCGACGGGTGACATTCAGCGAAATCACCAAGGGCGCGATCGACGAGGCGTTTGCCAACCCGCGCAGCATCAACCTGGATCTCGTCAACGCCCAGCAGGCGCGCCGCGTCATCGATCGGCTGGTCGGCTACAAGCTCAGTCCGCTGGTGAGCAGCAAGATCCGGCGGGGCCTGTCGGCTGGCCGCGTGCAGAGCGTCGCGGTGCGGCTGGTCGTCGACCGCGAGCGCGAGATCGAGCGGTTCGTGGCGGAGGAGTACTGGACGCTGACTGCCCAGCTGCGGCGCCCGGACGCCGAGGCCAGCTTCGCCGCCGAGCTGACCCGGATCGATGGTGAGAAGGCCCGCATCGGCTCTGAGGCGGAGGCCCGCGAGCACGAGGCCGCCCTGCGGCAGGCGAGCTACCACGTCGCCAAGGTGACGCGCACCCAGCAGAAGAAGAGCGCGCCGCCGCCGTTCACCACCAGCACGCTGCAGCAGGAGGCATCCCGCAAGCTCGGCTTCGGAGCGCGGCGCACGATGAGCGTGGCGCAGTCGCTGTACGAGGGCATTGCCCTGCCCGAGGGCCAGGTCGGCCTGATCACCTACATGCGCACGGACTCCGTCGCCATGGCGTCCGGGGCGGTGGCGGAGTCCCGCGACGTGGTGCGCGGCCGCTACGGCGCCGAGTTCGTGCCCGACAAGCCGAACGCCTACCGGACCCGGACGCGCGGCGCCCAGGAGGCGCACGAGGCCATCCGGCCGTCGAGCTTCGCGCGCACGCCCGAGTCGCTGATGGCGTACCTCAAGCCGGACGAGCTGCGGCTGTACGACCTGATCTGGAAGCGGGCCCTGGCGTCGCAGATGGCCCCGGCTCGGTTCGACCAGGTCGGGGTCGACGTCAGCGCCGGCCGCTACACGCTGCACGCCGGGGCCCGAAAGCGCATCTTCGACGGCTACCAGGCGCTGTACGTCGAAGGGCGCGACGACGAGGAGGACGAGCGCCTGACCATCCTGCCCGACCTGGCCGACGGCGAGCCCCTCGACCTGCTGGGCGTGTCGAGCGAGCAGCATTTCACCCAGCCGCCGCCCCGCTTCACGGAGGCGACGCTGATTCGAGCGCTGGAGGAGCGAGGGATTGGGCGGCCATCGACCTACGCGCCCACGATCGAGACCATCCGCCAGCGCGGGTACGTCGCCATCAAGGACCGGCGCCTCTTCCCGGAGGAGTCGGCGTTCCGCGTGACTGACCTGCTGGTCGAGCACTTTCCGGAAATCGTCGACCTCGACTTCACCGCTCGCATGGAGGACCAGCTGGACGACGTGGCCCGCGGGGAGCACGAGTGGGTGCCCATGGTCCGCGAGTTCTGGGTGCCCTTCAGCGCGAAGGTGATCGAGGGCAAGGAGAAGATCGCCAAGCAGGTGGAGGTCACCCAGATCCCCTGTCCGCTGACCGGCGACAAAGGCGACATGCTGGTCAAGCGCTTCGGGCGCAACGGCTGGTTTCTGGGGTGCCAGGGCTACCCCGAATGCAAGTACACCCAGCCGCTTCCCGGCGAGGAGCCGGAGGAGACCCCTGAGCTGCCCGGCGTCGGCGAGGTCTGCCCGCTGTGCAACCAGGGCCATCTCGTCGCGAAGCGGGGCCGATTCGGCCCGTTCGTCGGCTGCGACCGCTACCCGGAGTGCAAATACATCAAGAAGAACGCGCCGCCGCCCAGTGAGCAGTTCGGCATCTGCCCGCAGTGCGGGCTGGGCACGGTCGTCACGAAGCGCGCGCGGCGTGGCCGCCGGCCGTTCTGGGGCTGCGACCGCTATCCCGATTGCGAATACGCGACCTGGACCCGACCGGCTTCCGGTGAGGCGCCGGCAACCGGCGGCGCTTCCGCAGCTGCCCCCGGAGCCGATGGCGCCGGTAATCCGGATCTCGAGGAGGCTGTAGCCAGCGCCGGCGGGGCGCGTGGCTGACCGTCCGGCCGCGACTGACGCGTCCAGCGCCCTGGCGCGCTTCCTGGCCCACCTCGAGAGCCGTAACGCCTCGGACGGCACTCGCGTCGAGTACCGGCGCCATGTCAGCGAGTTCTTCGAGCACCTTGCCCAGCGCGGCGTGGACTGGCGATGGCCGGATCGCGTTGCCGTCCGCGCCTACCTTGCCGAGCTGGCAGACCGGGACCTCGCGGCCTCGTCCGTCGGTGGGCGCCTGGCGGCGATCCGCTCGTTCTACCGCCATGCGACCCGGCAGGGCTGGATCGACGCCGACCCGCTCGCCGGCGTGCGCTCTCCGCGCAAGCCCGGTCGGCTGCCGCGCGTGCTGAGCATCGACGACGCCGCGCGGCTGGTCGAAGCACCGGGGCGGATAACCGCGCGCACGCGCCGGGGCATCGGGGAGCCGCTGGCCCAGGCCCTGGCGCGCCGGGATGCGGCGCTGCTGGAGCTGCTGTATGCCACCGGGATGCGCATCAGCGAGGCGGCCGGCCTGACGATCGACCGCGTGGACCTGGCGCGCCGCCGGCTCCGGGTGGTGGGCAAGGGCTCGAAGGAGCGGGAGCTGCTGTTCGGTGCCCCGGCCGAGGCCGCGCTTCGTGGCTACCTCGCGGCTGGCCGGCCCCACCTCGCCGACGCCGCCTCGGCGGCGACGCCCGCCCTCTTCCTGAACGCGCGCGGCGGTCCGCTCACCGCGCGCGGCGCGCGGCTCGTCGTCGAGCGCTGGGTGGAGGCCAGTGGCGTCTCACCGCGGACCAGCCCACACACGCTGCGCCATTCCTTCGCGACCCATCTGCTGGAGGGCGGCGCCGACCTGCGATCGGTCCAGGAGCTGCTCGGCCACGCCAACCTGGCCACGACCCAGATCTACACGCATCTCTCGGACGCCGCCCTGCGCAGCGCCTACCGATCGGCGCATCCGCGCTCCGGCCGTGGCGGCGCGGGCAGCGGTCGGTGACCGCCGAGGGCCGGGAGGGACCGCCGACCCCGCCCGGCGCGGCGATGCCCGACGAGCTGGAGCAGGAGCCGCTCGAGTCGGCGCCGGCACCGTCGGCGGGGCGCGTGCTGGCGACCGCCAGCCTCATCCTGACGGTCGCCGCCCTCGCCAGCCGGCTGCTCGGCTGGGTGCGGCTGCTGGTCATCGGCTCCCAGTTCGGCGCCAGTCGCGAGCTGGATGCCTACTTCGCCGCCTTTCGGATCCCGGATGCAATCTTCCAACTGGTCGTGGCGGGCGCCCTGTCGGCGGCGCTGATCCCGGTCTTCTCGGGGTACCGGGCGCGCCAGCAGGAGGCGGAGGCCTGGCGGCTGGCCAGCAGCGTCATCAACCTCGTGGTGATCGCGCTCGCGGCGCTGAGCCTGGTGATGGCGATCTTCGCGCCGCTGCTGGTCCCGATCGTGGCGCCGGGCTTCGACCCGCCGACCACCGACCTGACGGTCCGGATGACGCGGATCATGCTGCTGAGCCCAGTACTCATCGGCATGGGCGCCGTGGTCAGCGGGATCCTGAACTCGTACCAGCGCTTTGCTATCCCAAGCCTGGCGCCGCTCGCCTACAACCTGGCCATCATCGGGGCCGCCATCTTCCTGGCGCCGCTCATCGGGGTCGAGGGACTGGCGGTGGGCGTGGCGCTGGGCTCGCTCGCGCACCTGGCCATCCAGCTGCCGGAGCTCGGGCGGGTCGGACAGCGCTACGACCTGACCATCGGCCTGCGGCACCCGGGCGTGCGCAAGGTCGTGTGGCTCATGGGGCCGCGCATGCTCGGCCTGGCCGCCGGACAGCTCAACTTCATCGTGTCGACGGTGCTGGCCTCGGGACTGCCGGAGGGCAGCCTGACGGCCTACAACTACGCCTTCCAGCTGAGCCAGATCCCGGTCGGAGTCCTGGGCGTGAGCGTGGCGGTCGCGCTGTTTCCGACCCTCAGCCGCGACGCGGCGCTGGGGAACGTGAGTCAGATTCGCAGCCAGGTCGCCACCAGCCTGCGAGTGCTCGTCTTCCTGGCCGCGCCACTGACCGCGGCCATGATCGTGCTGGCGGGACCCATCGCATCGGTCTTCTTCCAGTACGGGTTGTTCAGTGCACGATCGGCGGACCAGACCGCGGGCGCACTCGTGTTCTTCGCGATCGGCCTGGTGGGCCACATCGTGGTCCATGTGCTGACGCGGGCCTTCTATGCCATGCAGGACACGCGCACGCCCGTGCTGTGGGCGATCATCGCGGTGGCCATCAACGTGCCGCTGATGATCTGGCTGGTGGGGCCGATGGGCGTCCAGGGCCTGGCGTTGGCACTGTCGATCAGCGCGGTGCTGGAGGTCATCGGCCTGGTGTGGGCGCTCCATCGGCGCATCGAGTCAGTCGAGGAGGGCTTCGTGCTCCGTTCGGCGGCCCGCTCGGCGATGGCGGCAGTGGCAGCGGGGCTGCTGATGCTCGGCGGCCTGACGGTCGTCCGCGACTTCCTGCCGGAGGCGCTGCAGGGCGGGGTCTGGCGCCTGCTGGTGGTGGCCGTGCTGACGACCGCGGGGGCCGTCATCTACCTCCTGGTCGCCTCCGCCCTGCGGGCCCCGGA
This sequence comes from Candidatus Limnocylindria bacterium, assembly GCA_036556325.1. Lineage (GTDB taxonomy): Bacteria > Chloroflexota > Limnocylindria > QHBO01 > QHBO01 > DASSCW01. The sequence continues at coordinate 17,755 of DATBJR010000085.1, forward strand.
GATCGGCCTGCTGCGCTCGTTGCTGGCGCGGCGCCGGGGTCGGGAGGCGGGTGCATGATCCGGGTCCGACCAGCGACCGATGCGGACCATGGCGCCTGGCAGGCCTTCCTGGCCGCGCACCCGAGCGGTGACTTCCTGCATGACTGGGCCTGGGCCGATGTCTCCGCCTTCGACGGCCAGCCGCAGCGCCGCTTCGTGGCCCACGATGGCGATGAGCTGGTCGCCATGGCCGCCGCCCAGGTTCGCCGCCTGCCGTTGGGCCGCAGCTTCTGGTACGTCCCGCACGGCCCCGTCCTGGATTACGGCCATCCGCAGGCCGCCGAACGGCTGCGGGCCATGGCGATCGGCCTCCGGGTGGCGGCGCGTCGTGATCGCGCGATCGCCGTCAAGCTCGAGCCGCGGCTCGAGCGGGGCAGTCCGCCGACGCACTTGTTCGGCAGGCTGCGGTATGCGCCGGCAACGCTCCAGGTGGGGCAGACGCGACTGGTCGCGCTGGCCGACGACGAGACGATGCTGGCCGGCCTGGACAAGGACACCCGCTACGCGGTGCGACGGGCAGAGCGCGAGGGGGTCGTGGTGGCCAGCACCACCGACGCCGGCGACCTCGCCGCCATCGATGCGCTGCACGGGCTGGTCCTCGAGACGCAGCGACGGGCCGGCTTTCCGAGGCCGCCGCTGCAGCGCTATCGCCTGGCCTGGCGCGGCCTGGCCAGCTCCGGCCACGCCAGGCTCTTCGAGGCCCGCCGAGACGGGCAGCTGCTGGCCAGCGGGATGCTCGTGGTCGAGGGTGACCGGTCCTTCTACCTGTTCGCAGGGTCCGTGCGCGAGGAGCGCGGCGCGCCGAAGCGGTATGCCTCGTACGCGCTGCAGTGGGCGATGATGCGCCACGCTCGTGACGCCGGGGCCCGGGAGCACGACCTGTGGGGCATCGCGCCAGAGGGGGCTGGACCCGATCACCCCTGGTACGGCGTCGGCCTCTTCAAGAAGGGCTTCGGCGGCCGGCCGGTGGCCTGGGCCGGCACCTGGGACGTCGTGGTCGACCCCACCCTGTACCGCATGCGCGCCATGGTCGGACGGGCGCGCGGAATCCTGCGTGGGCTGCGCCGATGAGCTCGCCGCGCAGCATGCCCCTCGGGGCGCTGACCGACGTCATCGCGCCGGAGCGGGTGATCGGCCTTCCGGTGGGGGAGGTGCGCCGCCTGGCGTACGACTCCCGGCAGGTCGAGCCGGGCACCCTGTTCTTCGCGGTACCGGGCGTCCACGTCGACGGTCATCACTACGTGTCGCGGGCCGTGGAGCGCGGCGCATTGGCCGTGGTCGTCGAGCGCGAGATGCCGGGGGTCGGCGTCCCGCAGCTCGTCGTCGAACGGACGCGCAACGCCCTGGCCGATGCGGCCGACGCCTGGTTCGGGCAGCCGTCGAGGAGCCTGCGCGTCATCGGCGTCACCGGCACCGACGGCAAGACGACGACCTGCTTCCTGGCCGCCGCGGTGCTGCGCGCGGCGGGCCGGCGGCCGGGCCTGATCGGCACCGTGGAGCTCGGAGTGGGCGACGAGCGGATGCCGAACGAGAACCGCAACACGACCCCGGAGGCGCTGGAGCTCCAGGCCTTGCTGGCCGAGATGGTGGAAGCCGGCAACGACAGCGTGGTGATGGAGGCGACCTCCCATGGGCTGGCCCAGGCCCGGACCCGGAACGTGGACTTCGACGTCGGCATCCTGACCAACCTGACCAGCGAGCACCTCGAGTTCCATGGCTCACTGGAGAACTACCGGGCGGCCAAGGCAATCCTCTTCGAGCAGGCGCCGATCTCGATCCTCAACGCCGACGATCCGTCGTTCGGCTATTTCCGCGATCGGGCGCGCGGCCGGGTGGTCACCTACGGCCTCGGCAAGGCTGCCGAGGTCCGCGCCTCAAGGGTCGATGCCACCGCCACCGGCACGGCCTTCGACGTGAGCGCGGCAGCCGGGACCGGCCGCATGGCGCTCCGGCTGCCGGGCAGCTTCAACGTGCACAACGCGCTGGCGGCGCTGGCCCTGGCGCAGGTCGAGGGCATCGACCTCGAGCTCGCCGCCCGCGCACTCGGTGAGGTTCGGGGCGTGCCAGGCCGGATGGAGACGGTGGACCTGGGCCAGCCGTTCGGCGTGGTCGTGGACTATGCGCACACCGCCGATTCACTGGGGAAGGTGCTGGGCGTGCTGCGGCCGCTGACCCGGGGCCGGTTGATCGCGGTGTTCGGCTCGGCAGGGGAGCGCGACCCGACCAAGCGCCCGGCCATGGGCCGCGTGGCGGCGGAGCTCGCCGACGTGGCGGTCATCACCGACGAGGATCCCCGGCTGGAGGACCCCCGCGCCATCAACGAGGCGATCGCCGACGGCGCACGCGCCGCCGGGGCGCGGGATGGCGAGACGCTGTTCGTGGTCGACGACCGCCCGGCTGCGATCAGCCACGCCATCGGCCTGGCCCGCGAGGGTGACATGGTCCTGCTGGCTGGCAAGGGCCACGAGAAGACGATCGTCTACGGGACCGAGGGACGGCCGTGGGACGAACGGGAGGTGGCGCGGCGCGCACTGCGCGAGCGCGGCTTCGGCGAGGGGCTGCCCCGTGGCTGAGCTCCGCGCCTGGCGCGTCACCGACCGCGATGCCTGGAATGACTTCGTCGCATCGGCGCCGTACCGCTCCTTTCCGCAGCTCTGGGAATGGGGCGAGCTGCGCGCCGCGTCCGGCTGGGCGCCACTGCGCATCGCGGTGGGCGACGATCCCCGGCGGCCGCCGGCCGCCGTCGCGCAGGTGCTGCTGCGTCGCATGCCGGTACTCGGCTGGCGGCTCGCTTACGTGCCGCGAGGCCCGGTGGGACACCTCGACGACCCGCAGGTTCGCGACGCGCTGGTTGCCGCACTGCGCTCGCTCGCGCGCAGCGACGGCGTGGCGACCCTCAAGGTCGATCCCGAAGCGACCCCGCAGTCCGCGTTCGGCGCGGCGCTGCTGCGCTCGCCCTGGCGCGCGGCGGATAAGGTTCAGCCACCCCGCACGCGAATCGTGGACCTCGGCTCCTCCGAGGATGAGCTGCGCGCCGCGATGAGGAAGAAGCATCGCCAGTACGTCGCCAAGGCCGAGCGTGGCGGCGTGACGGTCGAGCTCTTGGATGGCAGCGTCGATCGTGCGAGCGCGGAGGCGGCGCTGCACGACTTCTATCGGATCTACAGCCACACCGCCGAGCGGGCGGGATTCGTGGCGCGCGCACCGCAGTATTACCAGCGCGTCTGGGAGCTGTTCGCGCCATCGGGCCATGCCAGCCTGTCATTTGCCGCCCGGAATGGAACGCGGCTCGCCACGCTGTTCCACTTCACGGTCGGCGACCGAGCCGCCGAGGCCTTCGGCGGCATGACCGACGACGGCGCAGCGTCGCGCGCCAACTACCTGCTGAAGTGGGAGGCGATCATCGGCTTCAAGCGCCTGGGATATGCCACCTACGACATGTGGGGACTGGCGACCGGCGGCATCGCCCAATTCAAGGAGGGCTTCGGCGGGCGGCAGGTGGACTACGTCGGCGCCCGCGACCTGCCGCTGAAGCCCGCCGAGGACGCCGCCCTGCGCGTCGTCCTGCCTGCGTACGGCGTGGCCCAGCGGGCGCGGCTGCGTCTGGCTGGCCGGCGTCTGGCCGGCTCCGATGGCTGAGGCAGGACGACGGTCCTGGCACGGTCCTGCCGAGGAGCGCGGCGACGAGGTCGATTCCGGAGCGACCTGATCGCGCCCTCTCGTGCCGCGGCGGTACCCGACGGGACCTTTGACCCATCGCCCATGGGCCGCGGCCCCCCTACCGTGGCGCCGTCGAACCATTGCCGGAGGACGGAAGTCCGTGACCATGAGCCGCGGTCTCGACCGTGCGCGCCGCCGCCCAGTGCTGATGATGCTGGTGTACGGGGCCTTCCTGCTCGTGATCGGCGTGACCGCCACCGCACAGGCGTTCCTCACCTCCTCTCATCTCGAGGTCGCGGTGCTGTCGTCGGTCGCCACGGCGGACCGTGCCGTGGTCGGCACCTTCATGGAGTCGTATCTCCAGCGTGCGGACCTGACGCCGAACGCTGTGGGCGCAGATCGCTACGACCTGCTCGAGCAGAAGCTGCGCGCTGCGCTCGACCACAGCGACTTCATGGACTCACGACTGCTGGCGCTCGAGGTCATCGACCCTGCCCGCCAGGTCCTCTTCAGCAGCACCTCTGGCCGCCGCGGCGCAAGGGTTGCCGAAACCGACCCGCTGGCGGACGCGCTGAACGGAAACGCCCAGGTGGGGTTGGACACCATCGGCCAGGGCGACTGGGCAGCCGGCGACGTCGGCGCTGGCGTCATCCGGGAGATGCTCCCGCTCCGATCGGCCGCCGCTGACGGAACCCAGCACACCTTGGGGCTCGTGCTGGTCGCCCGGGATGCCGCACCCATTGCCCTGAGGCTCGACCGCGCGCGCACCGACGCCGTCCTGACGACGCTGTCCGCATCGGCCGTCGTGGCCGTGCTGCTGTACTTCATTTTCCGCGCTGCCCAGGGGCGCCTCTCGCGGCAGACCGCGGCCCTGGTCGAGTCGACGCTGCGCGACCCGCTGACCGGCATGCTGAACCACGGAGCCGTGGTCGAGGGACTGGGTACCTACGTCGACGCCGCACGGGCCGGCGGCGGCATCCTGTCCGTGGCGCTGGTCGACGTCGATAACTTCACGCTCGTCAACGAGGTCCATGGGCACGACGCCGGCGACGAGGTGCTGCGGCGGATGGCGGCGGGGCTGGAGGACGCCATTGATGCCCCATGGCTCGCCGGTCGCTTCGGCCCGGACGAGTTTCTCGTCGTGGCACCGGGCGCGTCGGCCAGCCGACTCGAGGGCGTGCTCGCCGCATTTCGTCGCGACCTGGCCGCGGAGAGCGTGCAGTTCGGCGATTCCGAGCGGCTGCCGGTGACCTTCAGCGCCGGCATCGTCGGCTTCCCCGAGCAGGCCGCCAACGCCACCGAGCTCGTCTCATCGGCGACGGTCACGCTGACCGAAGCCAAGTCATCCGGCGGTGACGCGATCCGGGTGGCGGACCGCACGGCCGGCGAGCGGGCCGACGCCCGCGGCTTCGACGTCCTCAAGGGCCTGGTGATCGCCGTCGACACGAAGGACCGCTACACCAAGCGACATTCCGAGGATGTGGCGCGCTATGCCAGCTTCATCGCGCGCCGCATGGGGCTGGACGAAGAGTTCCAGAGCACGATCCGCCTGGCGGGTCTGCTCCACGACGTGGGCAAGATCGGCATCCCGGACGGCATCCTGCGGAAGCCCGGAAGCCTGAGCGCCGACGAGGCGGAGGTCGTCAAGCAGCACGTCGCGCTGGGCGACGCGATCGTTCGCGACCTGCCGAATATCGACGCCGTGCGGGCCGGCATTCGGCATCATCATGAGCGCTGGGACGGACGCGGCTACCTCCACGCCTTGGCGGCCGCCGAGATCCCGCTCATCGCGCGCATCCTGTCGGTCGCCGACGTGTTCAGTGCGATGACCACGACCCGGCCATACCGCAAGGCGCTGCCGCTGAGCGAAGCGCTGGACCGGCTGGGAGAGGCCGCCGGGTCCCAGCTCGACGAAGACATCGTCCGCGCCTTCATCACCGGAATCGAAACGGCCGGTGACGCGCCGTTGCCCGGCCAGGAGGTCCCCCCGGGCCAGCTCTGGATCCCGGCGCGTCTCCAGCCACAGGTGGCGTGAGCGCCGGCGTTCGCTCCATGCGCATCGCGCGCCCGGAGCCTGCACCGGCTCCGGAGGCCGACGAGCCCGGGCTGCACCGAGCGGCGGCGATCGGCCTGGCGGTGGTGGTCATCGTCGGTGTCGTGCTGCCCGGCCTCGCGTTCGCGGCAACCCGCGCCTGGAGCCTCAGTCGCTCGCCGGCAAGCGTGTCCGGCGGAGCGGCGGTGGTGCAGGTGGTGGCGACGAACACCGGCTCCGACGGCGGGGGAGAGGCCGTTGGCTGCATCCTGATCACGATCCCGAACTCGGCCTTCACCGTCAGTAGCGTGGTGATCGATCAGGTGAGCGATGGCGACGCCTGGAGCGCGAGCTACGTCGTGGGCGCCACGGACACGACGGTCCGCATCTACTCCAATTCGGGAGGGGCGAATCGGCTCCATCAGGACGAGTGGGTGGCGGCCTCCATCTCCTTCACGGATACCGGTCTCGACGGCAGCTTCAGCTGGACCGGCAACGCGTACAACAAGCAGGACTGCACCGACGACTTCGGTCAGCCGCATACCGTGACGGTGACCATTGATGGAACCGCGACGAACACGGCACCGGCCGCCGCCGACGACGCCTATGCCGCCGTGGAGGACACGGCGCTGACGGTCGGGGCGCCCGGCGTGCTCGGCAACGACGTCGACACGGACGGCGACCCGCTGACCGCGGCGCTGACATCCGGCCCGAGCCACGCGGCCAGCTTCGCGTTCCATCCAGATGGCTCGTTCGACTACACCGCCGATCCGGACTGGTCCGGCACCGACGCCTTCACCTACCAGGCCGATGACGGCGCAGCGCTGTCCGGGCCAGGCACCGTGACCATCACGGTCGCGGCGGCCAACGATCCCCCGCTTGGCGTGGACGACGCGTACGCCACCAGCGAGGAGGTGCTGCTCAGCGTGCCGGCCGCGAGCGGCGTGCTTGCCAACGACACCGACGCCGAGAACGACCCGCTGGTCGCCAGCCTGGTCAGCCAGGCTGGCAGCGGGCTCGTCACCCTGGCCGCCGACGGCTCGTTCACGTACCTGCCAATCGTCAACTTCAGCGGGTCGGACTCGTTCACCTACGAGGTCTCCGACGGCGCGGCGACCACCGGCCCGGTCACGGTGTCGATCACCATCGGTTCGGTGAATGACCCGCCGTCGAGCACCGATGACACCTACGCGACGGCGGAGGATGCCGTGCTGACGACGAACGCGGCATCGGGCGTGCTCGCAAATGACAGCGACCCTGACGGCGATCCGCTGACCGCCACGCTGGTGAGCCCGCCGGCCCACGCGGCGTCGTTCACGCTGCGCGCCAACGGCGGCTTCGACTACGCACCCGACCCCGACTGGGCCGGGACCGATAGCTTCAGCTACGTCGCCGACGACGGGAGCACCTCGGGCGCCGCCGCGACGGCGACGATCGACGTCAGCGCCGTCAACGACCCGCCGCTGGCCACCGGTGATGCCTACGTGATGGTCGAGGACGGCACCCTGTCCGTCCCGGCGGGCAGCGGGATCCTGGCCAATGACCAGGATGCGGAGGGGGACGTGCTGACGGCGGTGCTCGTGACCGGACCGGTGATCGGCACGCTCTCGCTCGGTGCCGACGGCGCCTTCGGCTACGTCCCGCCGCCCAACGCGAGCGGCCACGTCTCGTTCACCTATCGCGCCCACGACGGCACGGACCCGTCTGCCAAGGCCACGGTCGACATCACGATCACGCCGCAGAACGATGCCCCCACCGCTCGGCGTGACCTCGGCACGACGGTCGTGTCGGAGTCGATCAGCATCGATGTCCTCGGCAATGACGGCGATCCGGACGGCGATCCGTTGTCGATCACCGCCGTGACGCAGCCGGCGCACGGCGACGTGACGGTCGTGGGTGGCAGGCTGCGCTTCTCCCCGTCACCCGATTACATCGGGGACACCTCGTTCACCTACACGGTCTCGGATGGGAGCCTCTCATCGACCGCGACCGTCACGGTATCGGTGGCGCCCGAGGCGGAGTCGCCTTCGCCCAGCCCGGTGCCATCCGCCACTCCACAACCGAGCGCCAGCGAGCCGCCCGCGGCGACACCGTCGCCAAGCAGTGCGCCATCGGCGACCCCGGCCAGCTCGCCCCCGACCTCGCCGGAACCGGTTGGTGGCGGCCAGCCGTCTCCCTCCGCGACACCGGATGGAGGCGAGCCACTGGCGGCTCCCGAGGTCACGATCACCTCGCCGACGAGCGGGGACGTCGGCTTCGGGGTGGGATTCGGGTCCGTTGGCGGCGCGTTCGCCTGGGCGGTGCCGGCGGCCATGCTCGGCGTGCCCGGCCTGCTGTTCATGCTCGCCGCCGCGGGCCAGCTGATGGGAGCGCTGGCCTGGGTGCCCGCGGTGCGTCGCAGCCTGAGGGGGATCGGCGTCGGCGGTCGCCGTCGCAAGCGGACCGCCGAACGCTGAGCGGCGGCGCCCGACGGCGCGCTGTCGCGCGCGGTACGCTCGGAGCGTGCCGCCAATCGCCCGCCGCGCCGACGATACCGATCGCCCGGCCTGGGACGCGTTCGTCGCCGCGCGCCCCGAGGCTGACCTCCTCCAGGCCTGGGGCTGGGGCGCCTGCACCGCGCTTGCGGATGAACGGCCGGTTCGGATCCTGGTGGAGGACGGCGGCCGCATCCGCGGCTGCGCCCAGGTGCTGATGCGCACGGCGCCGTTCGGCAGGCAGCTCGCCTATGTGCCGCACGGACCGGTGTGGGACCGCTCGGCATCCGATGCCGACCGCATCTTCGCCTGGCTGATCCAGGGCCTTCGCACCCTCGGCCGCCGGGAGCGCGCGATCGTGGTCAAGCTGGATCCGAGAGCGGAACCGGGCGAGCTTCTCGACTTCGCCCGCCTGGCCGCCGAACACGGCCTGCGACGCGCCCCCGATCTCCAGGCTCCGACGACCCGCATCGTCGACCTGCTGGACGGCGGCGCCGAGCTCGAGGCATCCTGGCACGCCGATGCGCGGCGCCTCTCGAAGCGCGCCGCCCGTGAGGGGACGGCGGTGACCATCTCCCGAACTCCCGACGTGGCGGAGCTGTCGGTCCTGCACCAGCTCCTGACCGATGTCGCCGAGCACGCCGACTTCCGGGTCAGGACTCCCGAGTTCCTGCAGCGCCTCGCCACCGAGTTCAGCGCCGGCGACGGCTGGTACCTGGGCATTGCGCGGGTCGACGGCACGCCGATCGCGGCCATGGCGTTCCCGCGGCTCGGCGACAGGGCGTACTACCTGTATGGCGCGTTGCGCCGCGACGAGCGCTACAAGCACAACTACGGCAGCCACGCCGTGATGGCCGAGATGCTGCGCTCGCTCGCCGCCGATGGCTGCCCCTCGGTCGACATGTGGGGCGTGGTCGAGCCCGACGACCCTGACGCCGACCCGGCCTGGAAGGGGTTCAGCGACTTCAAGCGCACCTTCGGCGGGATGCCGGTGCGCCATCCGGGCCTGTACGACCTGGTGACCGATGCGTTCTGGTACCGGGTCCGCAACGTGCGCGAGCGATTGCAGAAGTCGCCGTGGCGCCGATAATCCTCCGCGAGGAGGGTCGCATCGAATGACCATGACGGGCGGGTCCGCCGGAGCTGGGGGTGACGGCTTCCACACCGGATCGCTGAACCCGGGGACCGGCGGCGTGCGCGATACCTACGATCCCGACACGGGAGCTGCCTGGTCGCAGGCCGAGTACGCGGAGCGGACCGCGGACGAGGTAAACGGGCAAAGGAAGTCGTTCGCCCAGCGCGTGTACCTAAAGCTGCGTAACCTGATCCAGGGCTACTGACATCGGATAGCACCGCCGCGCACGGCGGCTGATACCATCTGAGCGTGGATCTCGCCCGCCTGCGGGCGGCTCCGGCCGCAGTGGTGTCGCGTATCTCGCGCACGCAGGCTCCGGCAGAGCCGACCCATTCGATCGAGGACGTCGTCGCTGAAGCCCGGGCACATCGGCCCAGCATCAACGTCGGCCTGATCGAGCGCGCCTTCCAGGTCGCGCAGGACGCGCACGAGGGGCAGCTGCGCGCCTCCGGCCTGCCGTACGTCCAGCACCCGCTCGAGGTGGCCCATTACCTGGCCACGCTCCAGATGGACGCCGAGACGATTGCCGCCGGGCTGCTCCACGACGTGCCCGAAGACACCGACATGACGATCCAGGACCTTGAAAAGCGCTTCGGGCGCGAGGTGGCGCGGCTCGTCGACGGGGTCACCAAGCTCTCCAAGTTCGGCTCGGCGCGGACGATGGAGGAGCAGCAGGCGGAGAACATCCGAAAGATGTTCATGGCCATGGCCGAGGACGTGCGGGTGGTCATCATCAAGCTGGCCGACCGGCTCCACAACATGCGCACCCTCGGCTACCTGCCGCCGGAGAAGCAGACCCGGATCGCGCGGCAGACGATGGAGATCTACGCCCCGCTGGCCCATCGGCTGGGGATGTGGCAGATCAAGTGGGAGCTGGAGGACCTGTCGTTCAAGTACATCGCGCCGGACAAGTACCGCCAGCTGGTGGACATGCTGGCCGATCGGCGCAAGGCCCGCGAGAGCTTCATCAACAAGAGCATCCAGATCCTGCGTCGCGAGCTGGCGAAGATGAGCATCACCGCCGAGATCAGCGGGCGGCCGAAGCACCTGTATTCCATCTACAAGAAGATGGAGCGCAAGGGCGCCGAGTTCAGCGAGATCTACGACCTCCACGCCATCCGGGTGCTGGTCGAGGACGTCAAGGACTGCTACGCGGCGCTGGGCGTGGTCCATTCCATGTGGCGGCCGATCCCCGGCCAGTTCGACGACTACATCGCCATGCCCAAGGCCAACATGTACCAGTCGCTGCACACCGCCGTCATCGGCCCGGACGCCAAGCCGCTCGAGGTCCAGATCCGCACCCGCCAGATGCACGACGTGGCCGAGGCCGGGATCGCCGCCCACTGGCGGTACAAGGAAGGCTCGCGCGGTGACCGCCGCTACGACGAGAAGCTGGCCTGGGTGCGGCAGCTGATCGACTGGCAGCGTGAGGTGAGCGACGCCACCGAGTTCGTGGAAGGCCTCAAGCTCGAGGTCTTCCAGGATCAAGTCTTCGTCTTCACCCCCAAGGGCGATGTCAAGGACCTGCCGAACGGGGCCACGCCCCTCGACTTCGCCTACCGCATCCATACCGATGTCGGCCACCGGACGATCGGCGCCAAGGTCAACAACCGGCTGGTGCCGCTGGACTACCGCCTGCACAACGGCGACATTGTCGAGATCATCACCACCAAGGCTGCCCACGGACCGTCGCGCGACTGGCTGAACATCGTCCACACCTCGGCCGCCCGGGAGAAGATCCGGCAATGGTTCAAGCGCCAGCAGCGCGACGAGAACATCGTCCAGGGCCGCGACCTGCTGGACCGGGAGCTGCGGCGTGTCGCCCACGAGACGCTGGCGTCGGTCTCGTCCGAGAAGCTCGCCGAGATTGCGGCCCAGTCGCACTACAAGGAGCTCGACGACTTCTTCGCCGCCATCGGCTACGGGGCGGTCTCCCCGGGCTCCGTGGTCTCCAAGCTGGAGATCCACGACGACGCGGCCATCACCCTCCCCGAGGTGGCGCCGCCGGACGTCAAGACGTCCACCACCGGCGTCCGGGTCAAGGGCGTCGGCGACCTGCTGGTGCGGTTCGCGAACTGCTGCTCCCCGATTCCAGGCGACCCGATCACCGGCTATGTCACCCGCGGCAAGGGCGTGACCATCCACCGCGCCAACTGCCCCTCGGTCCTGTCGGAGCGGGACATCGAGCGGCTGATCGACGTCGACTGGGAGTCGGTCGACCAGCAGACGTACCCCATCACCGTCCGCATCGGCGCCCTGGACCGCCCGGGGCTGCTCAACGAGATCACGAACGTCGTCGCCGAGGCCAAGGTGAACATCGTGGCCGCCAGCATCGGCACCCACCCGGACGGCACGGCCACCATCAGCGCCACGCTCAAGGTCACCTCGCTGGAGCAGCTTTCCGGGGTGCTGACCCGCATCGAGCGGATCCGGGACGTCACCTCGGTCACCCGCGAGGCCCGCTGAGCCGCAGCGCCGGTACACTCGGCGCCGATGGCGCGCCAGATCAACGCTCCCCGCGGCACCCGCGACCTCCTGCCCGAGGAGGGCCCAGCCTGGGAGCGCGCCGAGGCCCTCGTGCGCGACCTGAGCGCGAGGTACGCGTTCGACCGGATCGACACGCCGCTGTTCGAACGGGTCGAGCTCTTCGCCAGGGGACTCGGCGAATCGTCGGACGCGGTCGAGAAGGAGATGTTCCGCGTCTCCGGTGCTGCTGGCTCGGACGAGGCACGAGCCGAGTGGGCGCTGCGACCGGAGCCGACCGCCGGCATCGTGCGGGCGTATATCGAGCACGGCATGCAGGTGCGACCCGGTCCGCTGCGACTCTGGATGCTCGGGCCGATGTTCCGCTACGACCGGCCGCAGGCCGGGCGCTACCGGCAATTCACCCAGTGGGACGTCGAGGTGCTGGGCGATCCGGGTCCGATGGTGGACGCCGAGCTCATCGAGCTCGGGCATCGGTTCTTCGCCGCGGCCGGCATTCAGGACGCGGTGGCCTACCTCAACTCCATCGGCGATGCCAGCTGCCGACCGGCGTACCGGCAGGCGCTGATCGACTTCTTCAGCCCACATGCCGACCGCCTGTCCGATGACGCGCGCCGTCGGCTGCAGGTCAATCCGTTGCGGGTGCTGGATGACAAGGGGCTGGATCCCGAGCTCGCTGCCGGAGCGCCGCGCAGCGTCGACCACCTGTGCGACGCCTGCCGGGCGCACTTCGACGCCGTGCTGCGCCTGCTGAACGAGCTGGGCCTGCGCTACGAGGTCGATCCGTCGATCGTGCGCGGACTGGACTACTACACCCGCACGACGTTCGAGTTCTTCGTGGAGGGGCGGCGTGGGCAGCAGCAGGCGCTGGCGGGTGGCGGCCGCTACGACGGGCTGGCGGAGGCGCTCGGCGGACGGCCGACGCCAGGCATCGGCTTTGGACTGGGCATCGACCGCGCCGTGCTGGCCATGGCGGCCGCGGGTGCGGTCACCGGCGTCCCGACGCTGGTGGCCGTGGTCTCCGCGCGTTTCGACGACTTCGCAGCCCGCCTTCGCGCTGCCGCGGTCCTGCGCGACGCTGGCTTTCGCGTGCGGCCGGACGGCAGCCCCCGCAAGCTCGGGCGGCAGCTGGAATCGGCGGCGAAGGCCGGCGCCGGGTGGGCCGTCATGCTGGGCGCCGGCGAGACGGAGGTCACCGTCCGCAACCTGGTTTCCGGGGAACAGCGGGACCTGACGCTGGCGCAGGCGGTGGCCACCCTGCGCGACGCGATGCGCGTGCAAGAGGGCTGATCCCGCGTACACCTTTCGTGCGTGACCTGCAGACGGCTGGCCTAGAATCGCCGGCATGCTGAAGGGTGCCGAGCGCGGCGTCCTGGCCCTGGCCGACATCTCCGGCTACACCGGCTTCCTGGCGGAGTCGGAGCTGGAGCATGCGCAGGACGTGCTGCGCGACCTGATCCAGACGGTGGTCGGCGCCGAGCGCCCTCTGCTGCGGCTGTCGAAGCTCGAGGGCGATGCCGCCTTCAGCTACGCGCTGACGGAAAAGCCGGACGGCTCCGCCCTGCTGGACACCCTGGAGGCCGCCTACTTTGCGTTCCGGCGCCGGCTGGAGAGCATCCGCCGCGCCACGACCTGCGACTGCAACGCCTGCGTCCTCATCCCGGACCTCAACCTGAAGTTCACCGCGCACTACGGCATCTTTGTGCGCGAGCGCCTGTTCGGCGTGGAGGAGCTGACCGGGACCGACGTGATCGTGGCCCATCGGCTCCTGAAGAACCGCGTCGCCGAGGCCACCGGGCGGCGCGGCTACCTGCTCCTGACCGATGCGCTGCTGCAGGCGGCCGGGCTGAACCCCACCCCGCTCGGATTTGCAGAGCACCGCGAGGCGTACGAGTCCATTGGCGAGGTAGCCGCCTGGGTGCACGATCTCGAGCCGCGCTGGCAGCGCGAGCAGGAGCTGCGGCGGGTGCGGGTGAGTGCGAAGGACCAGGTGGACGCCATCGAGGCCGACCTGCCGGCCAGCCCGGCCGAGGTCTGGAACTACGTGACCGACCCGGCGCGCCGGGCCGACTACGTGCCCGGCGTCGACCGGGTCGATGAGACGCCCGTCGATGGACGGCGGGGGATCGGGACCACCAACCATTGCGTCCACGGCGCCGGGGTGAGCCTGGAAGAAGTGCTGGACTGGCGCCCGTACGACTACTTCACCCTGAAGAACACGATGCCGGGCATGGGAACCTGGGTGACGACCGAGGAGCTGGAGCCGATGGAGGGCGGCACCCACGTGACGATCCGCTTCGGACGTCCGCGGGCGGCCAAGGAGCGCGCCTGGCTGAGCCAGGCGCTGCCGATGATGAAGCCGATGTACGAGGCGTCGCTTGCCCGGCTGAGCGAGCTGCTGTCGCGCACGGAGAAAGAGCCCCTGACCGCGAGCTGACTCCTCAGCCGGGATTGCGGATGGCCAGGCCCAGCAGCATGAGCAGCCCGGCGATGAGAATCGCGGCACTCCCCCCGAACCAGGCGATATCTCCGGGCGACCCATGGACCGCCGCATCGCCGAGGTCATTGAGGATCGCCAGGCCGAGCATCAGCGTCCAGGCGGCGCCGAACCCCGTGATCAGCAGGGTGGCGTCCACGGGGCGTCGGCCGCGAAGGGCCATCACGATGAGCAGCGTGCCGAGGAACGCGAGCACCGGCCACGCAGGCGCAAACGCGACGGCAAGAAACCGGGCCAGTCCTCCCCCC
>DATBJR010000086.1:0-3462 GCA_036556325.1 Candidatus Limnocylindria bacterium
GTTCTGGACGACCTGGTTCATGTCCTGTGCCTGCTTGAGGGTCTTCTGCAGGGTGCGCCGATAGGCCTTCAGCATGGCGTCGATGTACGCGCCGTTCTTGGTGCGCTGCGACATGGCGGCGCCAAAGGCGATGGTGCCGATGCCGCCCACGCTGACCGCGGCACCAAGCAGGGTCAGGCCTGACATCGGGATGACGTAGCCCAGCAGCACCAGCACGCCGGCCGCCACCAGCTCGAGCACGCCGATGGCGATCCAGCGCGTGATCATGGGCGTGGGCCGCTGGGTGAGCCAGCCGAGCCGGACGGCCTCCTTCTCCAGCTGCTCCTTGAGCGGTGAGAGGCGCTCGTTCAGGTGCCAGAGCGAGGTGCGGGTCACGGTGTCATCCGTGCCCGCCGATCGCCGAATGGTCTCGTAGGCCTCTGCCTCCGGGTCGGGCAGCTTCTTGCGGTCGTGCGGCAGCGGCAGCACGTCGATGGCCGGGTCGATGAGCGGATCCGCATCGTCGTCGCTCTTGACCTTGTTGACCTGGTCCAGGTTGCGGAAGCGGATGTAGCCGCTGCCCGCCAGCTCGACCAGGGTGGTGTTGATGCTGTCCTGGGTCGCGCGACCGGCGCGCAGCACGGTGGCCAGCGGCGGCGTCATGTCGGCCGGCGGGCCGGCCATCAGGATCGAGGGTGAGTCGGTCAGCTCCGGATCGTCGCCATGCCGGCGCCAGGCGGCGTACGCGACGCCCAACGTCAGCAGCAGCGCCAGCAGCCCGCCAGGCAGGCCGACCATGGCGTTGACGGTGCGGTACGTCTCCAGGCGGGCAGTGGCATCTGGCGTGATGGCGGCGTCAATCCGGTCCACCGCGTCCAGCAGGCCGGCGCCCAGCGTGCCGGCGCGAATGGCCGGGATGATCACCCGCTCGCGGAGGGTTGTCTGCGGATCCTCCGACATGTACACGGCCTTGAACCCGCTGCCGGCGTAGGTGCTCAGCTGCCCGTGCTGGAACGTCGCATCGTCGAAGCTGAGGAGGATGACGAAGCCGTCATCGAACCCGCGCCGGCCGATGCCCCACTCGTCCATCAGGCGGCGCGCATCGGCCAGGTTGCTGTCGCCATCCACCCCGGGCGCGATGCGCGCGAAGATCACGACCTCCGCCTGTGACCGGTTCTCGATGGCGTCGATCCGCTCCTCGAGCGCCGCCTCTTCGCTGGGCGTCAGAGCTCCAGCGGGGTCATAGACGCTGGCGTTGAACACCGGCTCCGGGAAGGTGAGCTGCGTGCCGCCGAAGAGGCCAATCAGCCATGGCACGCCGACTTGCGCGGCGAGCACCAGCACGATGGCGATGACCCACCAGTTCGACCAGCGAAACACGTTCCGCAGCATGCCCCGCAGCATAGCGGGCCGCGTGGCGGTCGCGGCCCATTTGGCACGGCTCCTGCATTCCGTCACCATGTACCCAGCGATCGGCGGGGATTCCGGCGCGTTATCGGCGCCGGTCATAGCACCCGATCATCTGCGGCCGCTCATGCGTGGCCGTGCCCCGCCGCCGAACCACGAGGAGCTTTTTCACCGTGCATCGACGCCTGGCGGCGCTGTGCGCCGCCTGCCTTTCCGCCTTCGTGCTTGCCTCAGCGCAGCTGGTGGCCGCCGCGCCCGCAAACCTCACCTCCACTGGCACGCCTCCCGTCGCCCGGCCGTCGGATCGGCTGGAGACCGAGCTGCTGCCACGGCCCAACCGTGATGCCGTGGCGCATGAGCTGCAGCGCAAGCCGTCCCCCAAGCAGCGGGAGCGCCAGACGGAGCGCGACCGGCAGCCGGCCCGCAGCCAGCGGTCGGCGCCGTCGTGGCCGCACATCGGCGGGACCGCCAGCAACTACCCCGGCACGGCTGGCTGGCCGGGGCAGGCAACGGTCGCCCTGCCAGGCGCCATGGGCGGCCGATACACCGGCGCCGTCAACGGTTCGGTGACGGTTTGTGCTGACCGCTGCGTCCGCCTGCCGGTGGTCGACTGGTGCGACTGCTACTGGGGAACGTCCGACCAGCGGGTGGTCGATCTTTCGCAGGCTGCCTGGCCGATGGTCACCGACCAGCCGCTGTCAGCCGGCCTGGTGCAGGTGACGGTCATTTTGGATGACCCGGCGCTGGCCGCCGCCTGGTACGGCGGCTAGCGGCAGCTCACCGCGACGGAAGCGGGTGGCCGGCTGAGCCCGCCGATGCTGCCGTCGAACCTCGCCGTGGCGCCGCCCTCGACCTGCCCGGTCGGCATCGGGGCTCCACGCAGCAAGCGACCCGACGCGTCGAGCGCCTCCAGGCGACAGCTGGGTGTGCCGCGGCCGGTGCCCTGGTTCATGACCTGGATGGTCACGCTGGCACCGTCGGAGGTGGGCGTCGTGCTCAGCACCTCGGCGTCCCAGGGGCCGACGCCGCGCATCGCGAAGCTGGCCCACAGCGCCAGCCCCACCACGCCGGCGATGATCGCCACCGCCACCGTGCCGTGGTACTGGCTGGCCGACGGCGTCGCCATGCCGGCGCGGTTGCACACTTCGCAGATCGACTCGTCCGGCCCGATTTCGCGGCCGCACTTGTAGCAGTGGCGCGGCGCTCGTGGGTCGATCGCCGAGGAGCTGTCCATCAGGCGGCCGGCGCCAGGCGCTCACCGGCGGAAATGGGGACCGACAGCCAGTTCTCCTGCGGGGCAAGCGGGCAGCTCCAGCGCGGGTCGTAGACGCAGGATGGGTGGTAGGCGTAGTTGAAGTCGAGCACCAGCTCGTCGCCGGTCGAGCCCAGGTCAGCGCCCTTGGCCGAGTCCCACAGGTAGCGGCCACCGCCGTAGGTCTCCGCGCCGGAGGTCGCGTCGCGGAACGGGATGAAGATGCCGCCCGCGTACTCGTTCAGCCAGTAGACCGCCAGCCGCACGGCCGTGCCCTCCACCTCGAAGGAGACGGAGCCGATGCGCTCGAATGGCATGGCCGCCCCCTCTCCGGAGCGCGGCACGTCGGGCGGCTGGGCGTCCGGGTCTGGTTCCAGCCGCGCCGTGATGCGCAGCGACGGGTCGTGGCGCCAGTAGGCCAGCCCCGGGAAGTCGCGCCGCGTGTCCTCCGGGACGGGGGAAGATGGATGCTCGGCGAAGAGGCGGTCCTTGGCGGCGCGGAACGTCACCAGCCGCAGCTGCGGGGCGCGCCGGTCACGGCGCATGGCGGTGTACAGCTCGGCCACCCGGCGCCGCCAATCGGCCAGGTCGAGGTGTTCGGACATCGTCAGAAAAGGATACGGGCGGGGCGCTCGAGGCGCCCCGCCCGTATCGGCTCTGCCACCTGAGCTCGTGCTCAGAGCAGGCTGTTGTCCTCCAGGAAGGCCCGGGCCGCATCGGCCAGGGAGGTCTGGTTGACGGTGATCTCGACACCCAGCTGGGTCAGCACCTCGGTGGTCAGCGCCGCGTTGATCGCGTTCAGCGTTTCGGCGAAGTCTGCCGGG
>DATBJR010000087.1:0-26337 GCA_036556325.1 Candidatus Limnocylindria bacterium
CTCTTCGAGCTGGTCGATCAGGACGTGGTACGGCATGACCAGGTGCGCCCGATCGGCGATGTGCAGGTTCCCGCAGTCGAACCCGGCGGCCGCCAGGCCGTCCAGCTCCGTGACGAGCGCCGGCGGGTTGATGACGACCCCGTTGCCCAGCAGGTTGCGCGTCGCCGGATAGAAGATCCCCGACGGGATGAGGTGCAGCTTGAAGTGGCCGTGCGGGTTCACGACCGTGTGGCCGGCGTTGTTGCCACCGCCATAGCGGATCACGAGGTCGGCGTCGCACGCCAGGTAGTCGACCACCCGGCCCTTTCCCTCGTCGCCCCACTGGGCGCCGACGATGGCGGTCACGGACATGGGCGGGCGCAACTCTCAGCGGGGAACGGAGGTAATGGTACCTGCGCTCGGGTGGCATGGTGCCACCCAGGCCCTACAATCCCGCGGCGCCACGGGCAACCAAGCCTGCATCGGCGCCAGAATGCACGCGGAGGGCGCGCATCGCCCATGTTCGTCGCCAGTCATCGCTTCCTGCCCCTCGAGGTGCTGCGGGTGCCGCATCGCATCGAGGATGGCGACGCCGATGGCCCGGTGGGCTTCGCCCGGCTGGCGCCTGAAACCGGCGGAGGCCGAGGCGCACTGTTCTGGCCGAGGCCCGATGACGAGGGCCTGGCCGGCCAGGTCCCCGGTCGCCACGAGCTGGCCGGCATACCGCTTTTCGCCAGGATCCTGGACGCGGATCTGTTGGCCGGGGCGTTGCCACCGGGCTGGCAGCGCGATCCGGTCGCCGGTGATGCGCCGGTCTCCATCTGGCGGCACGAAGACGGCAGCATCCTGTTGCCGTTCGACCCCGGCGAGGCCATCACGCAGCTCTGGTCAGAGGCCTATCTCGCCGCCCTGGGCGACGAGCACGGACCGTCCCCGTCGGCACGTGCCTACTACCGCGTGCGACCCGTCCTGCCACGGCGCATGCAGATCGCGCTGCGTCGCTCCTACGCCCGGATCCAGGCCCGCCGCGAGTTTCCGCGCTGGCCGGCCGAGCCGGCGCTGCACGACCTGCTGGGGCTCGTCCATGGGTGGCTGACCGAGGTCGCGGGAGGGCCGGTCCCGTGGCTGAGCCCGTGGCCGGACGGCTACGCCTGGGCCGTGGTGCTGACCCACGACGTGGAGATGCCCGCCGGGCAGGCACGGATCGGCGTCATGCGCGGGATCGAGCGCGAGCTTGGCCATCGGTCCAGCTGGAACTTCCCGGCCCTGCGCTACCCGGTCGACGAGGCACGGGTCGCGGAGCTGCGCCAGGAGGGATGCGAAATCGGGGTGCACGGCGCCTACCACGACGGGCGCGACCTCGAATCGCTGCCGATGCTCGAGGAGCGGCTGCCCGCCATGCAGGCGGCCGCCGCGCGGTGGGGCGCGGAGGGCTTCCGGTCGCCGGCGACCCAGCGCAGCTGGGCGCTCATGCCGCGGCTCGGCTTCGCCTATGACAGCAGCTCGCCTGACAGCGACCCGTATGAGCCGCAGCCCGGCGGCTGCTGCAGCTGGTGGCCGTTCTTCAATGGCGACCTGGTGGAGCTGCCCATCACCATGCCGCAGGACCACACGCTGTTCATCATCCTGCGACGTGACGGCGAGAAGGCCTGGCTGGAGAAGGCCCGGGCGATCCGTGAGCGGTCTGGCATGGCGCTGCTGCTGACCCATCCCGACTACCTCGGCACGCCCGAAGCCGCCGAGCCCTACCGGCGCACCCTGGCGACGCTCGGCCAGGACCCGACCGCCTGGTGGGCGCTGCCCCGGGAGGTGGCAGCCTGGTGGCGCCGGCGCGCCGAGTCGATCCCGGAGCGTGATGGGGAGGGGTGGCGGGTCGCTGGGCCTGCCGCCGGAGAAGCCGCCGTCCGGCTCGATGCGCCCTGAACGAGCCTACGCCACGTATCGGTAGAGGAGCTCCCCGGCAGCACGGCAGACGAATCCGGGGGAATGCTGAATGACCTGCCCCAGGACCCGGGCCGCGCTCCCATGCCCGGCTTCAGGGGGCGGCGACTCCCCCAGGCTCGAGTAGGTCAGGGGCTCTTCGCGGGCTCCCCACGAGCGCTTGAACGCCGCCAGGCTGTCGTGGCCCGCATCGGTTCGCCCGAAGTCGAGGCTCCCGTAGCCCTCCTCGCAGGCGACGCGGATCGCATGCCAGAAGAGCAGGTGATTGGGCCGCATCGGCCAGGCTGCCTCGTCCGAGGCGCCGAACTTGTAGATCACCGTGCCGTTGCCGGCCAGGAACAGCGCCGCCGCGACCGGCCGGCCCGCGGCCTCGACCACGTCCACCCAGCCTGCGCCGCCGGTCAGCAGCCGCGAGGCGATGAGGCGAAAGAAGCGCCGCGGCTGGATCGGAACGCCCTGGCGCCGGCGGGTGCTGAGGTGCAGGTCGTAGAAGGTGCGCAGCAGGTCCCGGGGCTCGGCCGAGCGCCGCACGGTGAGGCCCTCGCGTTCCGCGCGACGGATGCTGCGCTGGACCTGGGAAGGATGGAAGCGTCGGTAGACGACCGCCGGATCAGGATCGAGGGCCAGCACGTGCCGCAAGGCCGGCTCGCGGAGTGGGATACCGTCGAGCGCGGCTCGCACCTCCACGCTCGAGATCCTCGCGTCGCGCGCCGCTCGGCGCAGCCCGTCGGCCAGGGCACGTTCCGCCGGGTCGTCCGCGGCCAGTGGCGGGCAGTAGTCGGTGAATGGCAGCGAGACCCAGCGTCGGCGACCGAGCAGGTGGCGCACCTCCACGACCGGCAGCCCGGCGCGGATGGCGCCGCGCTCGTCCTCGATCGTCGCCGCGAATGCCCGGAAGCCATAGCAATCGGCTACCAGGCTGGCCCACTCGGGCTGGTGGAAGGGAAGCGCGCGTGGATGCTGGCTGACGAACCTGCGCCAGCGGGAATCATCGATTGCCAGGATGGTCACGCCACTCATGGTATGGCGCGGCAGCGGGCCAATCGCTCGACGGTCGGGAGACGCCAATGAGCGCCGCTCGGAGCGGCGCTCATTCGTTGCCAGTCAGGTGGACCAATGGCTAGGCCCGGGTGGCGCGCACCTTGTCGAAGCAGCTCGAGCAGTAGACCGGTCGATCGTTGCGCGGCAGGAACGGTACCAACGCCTGGCCGCCGCACTCCGCGCACACGGCCGCGTGCATCTCCCGCTGGCCGCCCCCGCCCCCATTTCCGATCCCCAGCGCTCGGTTCTGCTTGGCGACGGCGCGGCAGCTCGGACAGCGCTGCGGCTCGTTCAGGAGCCCCTTCTCGGCATAGAACTGCTGCTCACCGGCTGAGAAGACGAAGTCCATCCCGCAGTCGCGACAGCGGATGGTCTTGTCGGCGTACACCCTTCCCTGTGCCTCCTGTTCGCACGCCCGGACCGGGCCTTGGACGGTTTGCTTGTTCCCCTGCCTGGGCGGTTGCGTGCGACAGGTTGCCGGGGTCGAGCAGTGGACCGGACGTTTCGCGCGGACGATACACGCGGGTCAAACGAGTGTAAAGACGTTTGGCCGACACGCCAGCGGTCGGTTGCTCGCCTCAATACGCCTGGACTTCCACCTCCCGCGACAGGGTGTAGAACCGCGTGTTGGACTTCCGGAACTGCAGGGGAACCTCGCCGATGGGCCCGTTCCGGTGCTTGGCGACCTTGGCCTTCAGCAGCTCCACCTCCGACTCGGCGTTCTGCTCCCCCTCCCGGTACAGGAAGATCACGACGTCGGCATCCTGCTCGATGCTGCCCGATTCACGCAGGTCCGAAAGGCGGGGCTCCTGGGTGCCGCGCTGCTCGACCCCGCGCGACAGCTGTGACAGGGCGATGACCGGGACCTTCAGCTCACGGGCAAGCTGCTTCATGCCGCGGCTGATCTCGCTCACCTCCTGGACCCGATTCGCCTCCTTCTGGTTGGACGAGCCCTGCATCAGCTGCAGGTAGTCAACGATGATCAGGTCCAGGCCGTGCTGCTCGGCCTCGAGCCGCCGCGCCTTGGTGCGCAGCTCCATGACGGTGAGCACCGGCGAGTCGTCGATCCACAGGGGCGCCGCGTGCATGTCGTTCATGACCTGGGCGATCTTCGACCAGTCCGTCTCGTCGACGAAGCCGGTCTGCAGCGGGCGTGGATTGATGCCCGACTCCGCGGAGAGCAGCCGCAGCGCCAGCTGCTCCTTGCTCATCTCGAGCGAGAAGAGGCCAACCTTCTTGCCTTCGCGCACGGCGGCGTGCTGGGCGACGTTCAGCGCCAGGCTCGTCTTGCCGACGCTGGGTCGCGCGGCCACGATGATCAGGTCGGAGGGCTGGAAGCCGCCGAGCAGCGTGTCCAGCTGGGAGAGGCCCGACGGAATGCCCAGGATCTGGCCGCGGTGCTCGTGCAGGTACTCCAGGCGGTCATACGCCTGGCCCAACAGGGTGGCCAGCGACTCGAACCCACCGACGGTCCGGTGCTGGCTGATCTCGAACAGGATGCCTTCCGCCCGGTCGATGGCGATCTCCGCGTCGTTGGCCTCCTCGTAGCCGACCGCGGCGATCTTGCCGGCCGCGGCGATCAGGTTCCGCAGCACCGCCTTGCGCTCGACGATGCGGCCGTAGTGCTCGACGTGGACGGCGGTGGGCACCGCGTTCATCAGCGAAGCCAGGTACGCCGGGCCGCCGACGGGCTCCAGGCGGTCTCGGCGATCGAGCTCCTCGCCCAGGGTCACGAGATCGATGGGCTCCCGCTGGCCGTGCAGGGCGAGCATCGCTTCGTAGATGTCGGAGTGCTGCTGCCGGTAGAAGTCGACCGGGCGCAGGAACTCGGCGACCTTCAGGATCGCATCCGGGTCGATCAGGATTGAGCCGAGGACGCTCTGCTCGGCCTCGACGGCCTGCGGCGCCAGCTTGTCGATGCTCATGGCGATGCGAAGGTTGGCGGCGGCGGGCCGGCCCCACCAGCCCCAATCGGCCGTCCGGGTGTGCAAAAGATGGCGCCGATGTGGACAGCGGCCGTTCTTGTGGAAAACCGCCGATCGCCGCTGCGCGCTGGGACGTCCATGAGCCCACGGTGCGGCAGGATCGCGACAGCTACGCTGTCGCGGCTCGCATGCCCAGGGTTCCTGCGGCTGGCCTCGACTACGTGGCGGGCACCACCGTGACGGTCACCTGGGCCTCGACACCGGTCAGTAGCCGCACCTCGACGCGGTGATCGCCGACGGTCTTGATCGGCTCGCGCAGGTGGATCGCATGCCGATCGATCTCGATCCCCTCGCGACCGATGAACTCGGCGATCTCACGGTTGGTGACACTGCCGAAGAGCCGATTCTTCTCGCCGGCTTTGACGGGAATCTCGATCTTCAGGGCGCGCAGCCTCTCGGCCGTTGCCTCGGCGTCCTGCCGCTCGGCGCGGTCGCGCTCCTCGCGCTCCTCGCGGTGCCGCTCCCAGTTCTTCAAAGCGCCGCTATCGGCCATGACGGCCGCTCCGTTGGGCAGCAGGAAGTTGCGCGCGTAGCCGTCCTTTACGTCCTTGACGTCGCCGGCGCGGCCGAGACCCTTCACGTCGTGCTTGAGGATCACCTTCATGGCGGCGTGCGTTCCCTTCTCTAGTTGAGGTTGGCGTCGTGCGCGCCGGAGGGCGAGGCCACGACCGGCACCCTCGGCTCGTCGGGCGTCGGGTCGGCCGCCGCATCGGCCTGGCGCAGGCGACGCGCTCGCCAGTCGCGCAGCAGCCCCTTGACTGCGCGCGAGTCGCGCAGGTCACCGTAACGCTCCAGCAGCTCGGGGAGCCGGTCACGGATCTCGTCGTAGCGGTCGCCCATCAGCGCGCGCAGCCGGAGCAGGTCGCGGTCGAGCTGCGCGGTGCCGTTGCGCGCGCGCTGGACCTGCTCCTCGCGGACCTCGCGCGGGGCATTGGCGATGAACAGGTCGAGCACCAGCAGCAGCACCGTGAGATCGTCGGCCTGTCCCAGGATCGGCACCGCGTCAGGCACCAGGTCGATGGGAACGACGACGTACGCCAGCCCCGCCGCCAGCAGCCCCTTCAGCGGCAGCGGAACGCGCGGATCACGGACGAGCCCCCAGACGATACGGGCGTAGGTCGGCAGCTTCCAGACGAGGCTGGCCAGGCGCAGGTAGCGCAGCCGGCCGGACAGGTTCACGTGGGGTGCCTCCGGACGGATGACGGGTGAGCGCGGATGATAGCAGTCATCGGCCGAATCCGGTTGACAATAGAACGTCTGTTCGGCTAGGATCAGCGCACCCGCCAGAGGGAGAGCCTGCCATGACCAGGCATGACGCCGAACGCAAGCAGAAGATCCTCGACTGTATCGCCCGCACCGTGGCCGAGCGGGGCTATCCGCCATCGGTCCGTGAAATCGCCGATGCGGTCGGATTGGCCTCCACCTCGGCGGTGCACCACCATCTGACGGCCCTCGAACGCGAAGGCCTGCTGGAGCGCGGCTCGCGCTCGTCCCGCGCTCTGCGGCTCACCGAGCGGGGCGAGGCGGAGCTGGCGCAGGGTCCACGCCGGGTGCCGAGCCCGATGGCCCGGGTGACACCGTTCCGCATGCCCGTCGAACGCGACGTACTCGCACTGCCGGTGCTCGGCGAGATCGCCGCCGGCCAGCCCATCGAAGCCTATGCAGATGGCGCCGAGTCGCTGGACGTCCCGCGCTCGCTCGAGGCCCGTGACGACTCCTACGTCCTGCGGGTCCGCGGCAAGTCGATGATCGATGACCTGATCGACGATGGCGACTACGTCGTCGTCCAGCCGCAGGCCACTGCCCGTGATGGCGACATCGTGGTCGCGCTGCTGGAGGACAACGGCGTGACCCTCAAGCGCTTCTATCGCGAGCAGGATCGGATCCGCCTCCAGCCGGCGAATGCCGAGATGGAACCCATCTACGCCACCGAGGTCCAGATCCAGGGCAAGGTGGTGGGCGTCATCCGCAAGCTCGGCTGACAACCGGCCGCGCACGGGCCAGCATTGAGCTGAGCCGATGCGCACCATCCTGCACGCCGACCTCGACGCGTTCTACGCGAGTGTCGAGGTGCTCGACGATCCGACCCTGCGCGGCAAGCCGGTCATCGTGGGCGGCGACCCGAACGCACGCGGCGTGGTCAGCGCCGCGTCCTACGAGGCGCGGGCGTTCGGCGTCCACTCGGCCATGCCCCTCCGCACCGCCCACCGCCTCTGTCCGAATGGGGTCTTTCTGCCCGGGCGGTTCGACCGCTATCGCGAGCTGAGCCGCCAGGTCATGCGCATCTTCGCCAGCTACACGCCGCTGGTGGAGCCGATCAGCCTGGACGAGGCGTTCATGGACGTCACCGCCAGCCGCGCCGCTCTCGGCGATGGCGAGACCATCGGCCGCCAGCTGAAACGGCGGGTGCTCGACGAAGCCGGGCTGGTCGTGAGCGTCGGCGTCGCGACGAACAAGTTGTGCGCCAAGGTCGCCTCTGACCTCCGCAAGCCGGACGCGCTGGTGGTGGTGCGCCCCGGCGAGGAGGCTACCTTCCTAGCGCCGCTGCCGGTCAGCCGGCTATGGGGCGTCGGACCGCAGTCACGGCAGACGCTGGCGGACTATGGCGTCGCGACGATCGGCCAGCTGGCGGCGCTGCCCGAGGGCACCTTGCGCCGGCGCTTCGGCATCCACGGCGCGGAACTGCGACTGCGCGCGCAGGGCGTGGATCCATCGCCCGTCGTGAGCGGCCAGGCACCCAAATCGGTCGGCCACGAGCTGACGTTCGACCATGACGTGACCGACCCCGGGCGGCTCGAGGCCACGCTGCTGGACCTGGCCGAATCGGTCGCCTCACGGCTTCGCCACCACCACCTCGCCGCCGGCGCCGTCCAGCTCAAGCTGCGCTATGAAGGCTTTGACACCATCACGCGCCAGGCGCCGCTCGGCCACCAGGTGCGGGACTCGGAGCCGCTGTACGCGCTGGGGGTCAGGCTGCTGCGCAAGGCGCTCAGCGGCGACCGCGCAGTGCGCCTCATCGGCCTGACGGCCATCAACCTCTCCAGCGTGCAGCAGCTCACGCTGTTCGATGCGCCGGATCGGACCGATCGCATCTCCCAGTCCATCGACGCAGTGCGCGAGCGCTTCGGCGAGAAGGCGATCACGCGGGCCCGGCTGATTGGCCAGCGCGACCGTCGACGGGCCGATTTCGGCGAGCGACCGGAGGCGCCATCCCCTGATCTGGGGGATTGACAGACTAGAACGTCTGTTCGTATGATGCGCTCCTGATTAGAACGTCCGTTCGGCTCGGCCGGTACGGACGAGAAGGAGCACCGACCCATGGCCCTCACCAAGATTTCGCCCATGCCGGCACGCGTTCGCTGGGACCGCAGGTTGGCGCGGCCGCTGTCCGTCCAGCTGGGTGACCGGCAGCTCACCGTCCGCGGCCTCGAGGCCGTGCGCGACGAGACAGCCGCCTATCCGGTCGAGCGCGGCCCGCGGATCACGTTCCTGGTCGAGACCGACGCTGGCCAGGCGTCGCTCGTGTTCGACGGCGCGCACCGTCGCTGGTTCGTGGAGGCACTGGACCAGGCCGCCTGACCCTCATCGGGTCGGCGATCCATCCGCCGGCTCCCAGCGCACCAGCCAGATCGGCCCATCGCCGGCCTCCACCCGGCGGGCGTCATCGCCGGGGTCGGTCAGGCTGGTGCGCGTCACGCGCACGCGCTGGCCGTCAAGTTCGCCGATCGGGCCGGCGGCCGCGGAGAGGCCGAACGTGAACTGCCAGGCGCGCACCTGGTCGTGGATGCGCCGGGCGGGCTGCGCCCAGTCGATGGTCGCGTAGTCCGCGCCGAAGTGCCCCGCCCAGGTCACGCCCTCGCTCGGCTGCGGATCACCCGGGTCGCCGGCAGCGACGCGTTCCAGGACCCCCGGCAGCAGGCTCATTGCGACGGCGCCCATCCGCGGCCCGACCACCCCGATCTCCCAGTCGTCGTCCTGCATCGGCACGGGGGCCTGCGCCAGGATCGGCCCGGTGTCCAGCTCGGCGTCCATGCGGTGCCAGGTGATCCCGTACTGGTTGTCCCCATCGCGAATCGCCCAGGCGAGGGGAATCGGCCCGCGATGTCGCGGCAGCATCGCCGGGTGGCAGTTGATCGATCCGAGGCGAGGCACCTGCAGCGCTGTGAGCGGGATCTTCCAGGGGAACCCCCAGCACATCATCAGGTCCGGCCGATAGGCCCGGAGCAGCGGCTCGATCCCGTGCTTGGTTGCCGGCAGCAGCACGTCCAAACCGGGCGGCGCCGTTTCGTCGCTCACCGACGGCCGATCTGGGAGTGGCGGCTCGCGGCGCGCGCTCAGCACGGCGACGGGAAGGTGGCCCAGCTCGCGAAGCGCATCGACCAGGCCAGCGGCGACGATCGGCACGGTCGTGACCAGGACGATCCGCCAGCCCTCTGTCGCCATCGGCCGGCAGTCTAGCCCGTACAATCGCGCTGGCGAGCACCAGCGCGCCGGCCACGTACGCCCCGCACGAGACCCTCGCCGTGGAGGATCCGACCGACAACCTCAGCAACCTGACCCTGCGTGACCTCACCGCGCGGCTTGCCAGCCGGGAGCCGATCCCCGGGGGCGGCAGCGCGTCGGCCCTGGCGGGCGCGCTGGGCGCGTCGCTGGTGGCCATGGTCGCCGAGCTGACGATCGGCCGGCCCGATGCTTCCGAGCACGAGCCGCAGCTGGTGGGCCTGCGTGACGAGGCGACGGCGCACCGAGAGCTGCTGCTGGACCTGGCGGAGCAGGATGCCCGCGCTTACGGCGCGGTGGTCGCCGCGCGGCGCATGCCGAAGACGACCGATGAGGAGCGCGCGTCGCGCTCCGAGGCGATGCGTCGCACCATGCTGGCAGCGGCCGAGGTGCCGCTGCTGACCGCCGGAGCGGCGCTGGACGTGCTCGAGCTGGCTCGAACCATTGCGCCCATCGGCAATCCCAACGCCGTCAGCGACGCGGGGGTGGCCGCGGAGCTGGCCGCGGCGGCGGTCCGCGGGGCGATTCTCAACGTCCGCATCAACCTCCCCTACCTCCCCGCCGAAGAGCCGCTGCGCGCGGCGGCGCCGGAGACGATCGCCAACATGGAGCGGCGGACCGCGGACGCGCAGCGCTCGGTGGCGGATGCGGTCAGCACCAGGATGGCATCGCGGTGAGCGCGAAGCTGCTCGACGGCCGGGTCGTCGCGTCGCGCCTGTGGCGCGAGCTGTCCGAACGCGTCGCCGCCGTGCGGGAGCGCACCGGGCTGCAGCCGCGCCTTGCGATCGTGCGCTTCGAGGAGCGCGGGCCGTCCGCGGTCTATGCCGCCAGCCTGGCCCGCGCCGCGCGCAGCGTCGGTATCACGCCCGTCGAGATCGTGCCCCCGTCCGGTGTGCAGCTCAGCGACCTGCGCGCCAGGATCGGGGCCCTCAACCGCGATGCCAGCATCAGCGGCATCGTGCTGGCCCAGCCGCTGCCAGCCCACCTCGACGCCGCAGCCATCGTCTCGCTGATCGATCCGGCCAAGGACGTGGACGGCGCCACGCCCCTCAACGCGGGGCGCCTGGTTCGCGGCGACCCGGCGTTCGTGCCCGCCACCGCGCTGGCGGTGATGGCGATCCTGCGCACCTACGAGATCCCCATTGCCGGCAAGCGCGCCGTGGTCGTCGGCCGCTCCCCCGTCGTTGGCCGGCCCGTTGCCAACCTCCTGCTGGAGGCCGATGCGACCGTGGTGGTCACCCACCGGCGCACCCGCAACCTGGCGCGCGAGACCCGTCGCGCCGAGATCCTGGTCGTGGCTGCCGGCCAGCCCGGCCTGATCCGTTCGGAGATGGTCAACCGCTCGGCCGTGGTGATCGACTGCGGCATCAACACCACCCCCGCCGGCATCGTGGGCGACGTGGACACCGCCGCCGTGCGGCCGGTGGTGCGGGCCATCACGCCGGTGCCCGGCGGCGTCGGACCGGTCACGACCATGATGCTGCTGGAGCAGACGGTCGCGGCTGCCGAGCACGGGCTCGGCGCAGGCGATCCCTGGCTCGAGGCGCTGCTCGTCGAACGCGAGGCGGCCGGCGACCGTTAGTGGGCCGGCACCACCGACGTGTCGTACATGTCGGTGACCGGCACAGAACCGTCGATGAAGCCCAGGTCGCGCATCGTGCCGTAGCCGGTCTTCCAGACCTGGGCGTCGATCCTGCCGGACGGCCCGGCACTGCCGCCGCCCCACAGGCTCACGGTGGCCTGCAGTACCTGGGTGGCGGTGTCCCGGTCCTCGCCGATCGTCGGAACCTCCTGGATGGCGGCGTCGACGCCGGCCGAAACGTCGGCAGCGATGTCGTGCTGGGCGCGGAGGACCGCGACCGCCAAGGCGGCCACCACCTGCGGGTCACTGGCCAGCAGGTCGTCACCGGCGACGATGCCCGGTCCGGGCAGGGGCGCAACGTCGTCGACCCGCATCAGCGCCGTCTCGAAGCCCTGGGCCTGGAGCCGCAGTGGCTCGTTGGCGACGAAGCCGGTGATGAGGTCCACGTCGCCGTTCAGCAGCCCCTCGACCTGGTTGAACTGCGGGTACTCGCGGATGGTCACGTCCTGTTCGGTCAGCCCACCGGCGCGGAGCAGCGCGAGGAGGGCATGCCATGACGACCCGAAGCGCCCGGGGGTGCCGATCCGCATCCCGCGCAGGTCGGACGGGTCTGCGGGAACGGTCGCCGGCGCGCCGATGAGCGCCACCGGAAAGTGTTCGTACAGGGTGGAGACGTACTTGATGGGGATGCCGGAGGTGCGACCGATCATCACGTCCGTCGCATCGGCCACGCCCACCTCGGCCTGGCCGGCGGCAACCAGGCGCAGGACGTTGTCGCTGTAGGCGATGCTCACCTGCAGGCCGGCGTCACGGAAGTAGCCGGCCTGCTGGGCGAGATAGAACGGTGCGAACTGCACGTCGGGCTGGAAGCCGAGCAGCAGCTTGACCGGCCGCAGGTCAGACGGGCTCTGCGCGGGTCCGGAAGGCCGGCTGGCGCTTGGCACGGTGCTGCCGGACCCGCCGCCATTCGGGCCCCCGGCCAGCTGCCGGAAGAGCAGGAGTGCCAGGATCGCCAGCACCACCGCGGCGGCAACGATGACGAGATTCGTACGACGCGAAGGCATCGGTCTACCTCATGCAGGCTGGATGAGCCGCCGCTCGACCTGGACCACCAGGCCGTAGAACGCCAGGCCGATGATGGCCAGCGCCACCAGTGCGACGAACATGAGCGGGGTATCGAAGAGGCCCTGGTCGGCGATGTTGATGAGCACGCCGAGGCCGGTGCTGGCGCTCACCCATTCGGACACCACGGCGCCGATCACGGCCAGGGTGACCCCCACCCGCAGTCCGCCGAAGATCACCGGCAGCGCGGATGGGATCTCCAGGCGTGCCGTGACCTGGCCGGGCGTGGCGCCCAGGCTGCGCAGCATCTCGCGCAGCCGAGGATCGGCCGAGCGGATGCCGACCATGGTGGCGATGGCGATGGGGAAGAAGACGATCAGCGCGACCACCAGCACCCGCGACACGAGGCCGCCACCGAACCAGATGTCGAGCAGCGGCGCCAGCGCCAGGATCGGGACGGCCTGGGCCGCGACGATGTACGGCGACAGCACGCGCTCGATGACGACGCTCTTGCCCAGCGCCACTCCGACCGCGATGGCGGTGACCCCACCGAGCGCGAAGCCGGGCACGACCTCGATCAGCGTCGCCCACAGGTGCTGCCACAGGATCCCCGACCCGATCGCGCGCATTCCGCGTTCGGCCACCACGTCCGGGGCCGGCAGGATGTACTCGGGCGTGCCGGTCAGCACGGTGAGGATCTTCCACGCCGCCACGAACACGGCCAGCGACGTCACCGCTGTCACCAGCCGCCTCACGGGCCCGGCGTCCATGCCGCGAGCTCCGGTGGATGGACCGATGCCAGGGCCGCCCGAATCTCCTCGTCGAGCTCCGCCGCGGCGACGTCAACGCCGCGCGGACGCGGCAGCTCGATCGGCACCCGGCGAGCGACGGATCCCGGCCGGGCGGTGAGCACCACCACCGCGTCCGCCAGCCGCACCGCTTCGCTGACCGAGTGCGTCACCAGGATCAGCGTTCGGCGCCGCGACAGCCAGAGGCGCTGCAGCTCCGTGTCGAATGCCTCACGGGTCAGCGCGTCGAGCGCGCTGAACGGCTCGTCCAGCAGCAGGACGGGTGGATCGCTGACCAGCGCACGCGCCAACCCGGCCCGCTGGGCCATCCCGCCTGACAGCTCCGCCGGCCGCAGCCGCGCGGCGTCGCTGATGCCCACCTGGCGCAGCGCGGCCGCAGCGCGCTCGACGCGTTCCGCTCGCGGCACGCCCGCCAGGGAGAGCGGCAGCTCCACGTTCTCCGTCACGGTCAGCCAGGGCAGGAGCCGAGGCTGCTGGAACGCGATGCCCACGCGGGGGTCGCCGGCGCGTGGCTCCTCGGCATCCGGCGCCGGGCCGATGGTGACCCGGCCAGCGTCGGGCACGAGCAGCCCGGCAATCACCCGCAGCAGGGTCGACTTGCCGCTGCCGTTGGGGCCGATGACAACGGTCAAGCTTCCCGCTGCCACGTCCAGCGAGCAGTCGTGCAACGCGGTCAGCCGGCCCTCGGGGGCAGGGAATGACACCGTGACGTCGTGAATGTGGACCGCCAGGCCGCCGTTCGCGACCGCTCCCGCCGCGTGCCCCTCGTCCGTCTGCAACTGCGCCATGCGACCACCAGTGCCGTTGCCGGCCAGCGTCGAGGGGGCGTGCCGCGATGCGGGCGGTCACCGCAGACATCGGGCAGGACCCTCACCTGCGCACGCGCAGTCCAGGCCTGGGCCGATGCGTCGGAGAACGCCTCGCGCTCGCCTTCTCCCGTCCGGACTGTGACCGTCGGCCCTGTCGGCCGGTGAGCGTCGCGCTCGCCGGGTCAGGTCGGCCCCGCCAGGTGCATCCCGCCGCCGAGCTCCGTGGCGCCGGGCCTGCCGGGGTTCGCGGGCTGGCTCTCAACCGGGAGCCGACCGCCGGTGGGGAGTTTCACCCCGCCCCGAAGACGATGGAATTGTTCGGTTGCCCGCCTAGCGTGCCACCCGGGGCCGACCTCGGTCAATTCGCCGGTTGCGAATCCCCGCTGCGACCGCGGCCTCGCAGCCAGCGGTAGATGACGTACGCCCCGCCCAGCAGGACCACCGCGTAGATCACGTACTCGTAGGGGCGGACCGCGTCGTACAGCTGGCGGTAGTTCGCGCCGAGCAGGTAGCCGGCCAGCAGCAGAGCGGCGTTCCACGGCAGCGACCCCAGGGTGCTGAACAGCACGAACCGACCAAGCGGCATGCGCGCCACGCCGGCGGGGTAGTTGATCAGCGCCCGGAGCAGGGGCACCAGGCGCGCGAAGAAGACCGCCCAGTCCCCGTAGCGTGCGAACCAGGCATCGGCCCGGTCCAGGTCGTCGGGATAGATGTGGACGTAGCGGCCCCAGCGGTCGAGCAGCGGCCGCCCGCCCCAGGCGCCAATGAGGTACCCCATCAAGGAGCCCAGCACGGCGCCGAGGGTGGCCACCACCAGCACAACCAGCCAGCTCCATGGGGCACCGGTGATCGGCTCCAGCACGGACGGATCGGCGGCCGACTGGCTGACCTTCCAGCCCGCCATGGGCACAATGACCTCCGACGGGATGATGGGGATGAAGGTCTCGAGGCCGATGGCCACCGCCACGCCGACGTAGCCAACGGCGTCGTAGAGGCTCAGGAAGAAGGGGATGACGACGCGGTCGATGAACTCCAGCATCTAGTGGCGGTCGCCGTCGCCGGGATGATGGAGCGGCACCGCCACCCGGTGCGGCTGCAGCTCGCCGGGGGGCGCGGTGATGTGGCCGGAGGTGCGCAGCCGCTCATCGACGCCCAGCACGTGGACGCTGACGATCACCGACAGCAGCGCCGCGCCGGCGATCCAGCCACCCAACACGTCGATCGGGAAATGCGCGCCCAGGTAGATCCGGGTCAGGCTGATGAGGCCGATGAGGACCAGCGCCACCAGGTAGGCGGTGATCCCCTGCCGCCGATCCGGCGCCAGGCGGGCCACGCAGAAGGCCACCAGGCCGTAGAAGACGGTGGCCCGCAGGGCGTGCCCCGCCGGAAAGTCGGCGAGGTCGTCGAGCCCGGTGCCGTTGACGTTGAAGATCGCCGCGAACAGCTGACCGGGGCTGACGGCCGGGATGGCGGTGAAGAACTTCAGCGCCCACTCGATCGGGAAGGCGAGCGTGCCGGCGGCCAGGATCAGCGCCAGGTCGCGGCGGCCCTTCGCCAGCGCCAGCAGGCCCAGCAAGGCGAAGCCGGCAGTCACGAACCAGCCGGAGCCCAGAGCGCTGATGCCCAGCAGCAGGTTGTGCAGCGGTGGAAGCATGTGCTCCACCCAGTTCCGCACGGCGGGCACCACCTCGTTCATGAGCCACAGCTCGGGCAGCGTGTAGCCGGTCGTTCGCTTCAGGGTGACCAGCCAGAACAGGGTTGGGAGCGCGATCAGGGTCAGCAGGAAGGCGGCAGCAGGGCTGGGAACCGCTCCGCCCAGCCGATCCTTGCCGTCGGCGTCGACGAGCAGGCGGCTCGTCGGGTCCGGCAGGCGTCGCACGTTCGTAGTATAGGTTCGCCCGGCCGCCGAACCGGGGCCACGCGCTTTGTGAAAGGAGGCCGGCGACGGAGCCCAGCACCCCCGTTTCGCTGCGTCTCACCGGCAGCGACCTGACGGTCGCCGAGGTAGTTGCGGTGGCCCGCGGCCGGCCTCGCGTCGAGCTCGCGCCCGCTGCCGCGGAGCGGATGCGCGCCTCGCGCGCGGTGGTCGAGCACGCCGTGGCGGAGGGCCGGACGGTCTACGGCGTGACCACCGGGGTCGGCGATCTGGCCACGGTGGCCATCCAGCCCGCCCAGACCGCCGAGCTGCAGCGCAACCTCATCCGCTCCCATGCCGCCGGCGTGGGAGATCCGCTTCCCGCCGAGGTCGTGCGGGCCATGCTGCTGCTGCGGGCCAACGCGCTGGCGGTCGGCCTGTCGGGCATCCGTCCGCAGGTCGTGGAGCTGCTGATCGGCATGCTCAACGCCGGCGTTCATCCGCTGGTGCCGTCGCGAGGCAGCGTCGGCGCGTCCGGCGACCTGGCGCCGCTGGCCCACCTGTCGCTGGTGCTGATCGGCGAGGGGCAGGCCTGGCTGGACGACGCCGGACCAGGCCCCGGTGGCGAGGCGCTCGAGCGCGCCGGCCTGCACCCGGTGGAGCTGCAGGCCAAGGAGGGCATCGCGCTCCTCAACGGGACGCAGCTGATGGCCGCGCTCGCCGCCCTGGCGCTCCATGACGCGCGGCGACTGGCGATGTCGGCGGACGTCATCGGCGCCATGAGCCTGGAGGCGATGCAGGGGACCGCGGCTGCGTTCGCCGAAGCGCTCGTCGCTGCGCGACCGCATCCTGGGCAGATGGCGGTCGCCGCTCACCTTCGCAGCCTGCTGGCCGATTCGGAGATCGCCGCCTCCCACGCGGAGAGCGACCACCGCGTGCAGGACGCCTATTCGCTGCGCTGCATGCCACAGGTCCACGGCGCCGTCCGCGACGCGCTCGACCAGCTGGACCGCGTGCTCGCCATCGAGATGAACGCCGCCACCGACAACCCGCTGGTCTTTCCCTCCGGCGAGGTCATCTCCGGCGGCAACTTCCACGGCGAGCCGCTGGCGTTGGCCATCGACTACGCCAAGGCGGCGGTGACGGAGCTTGCCTCCATCTCCGAGCGGCGGTCAGCTCGCCTGGTGGACGCCCACCTGTCCGGCCTGCCAGCCTTCCTGACCGATGCGCCCGGGCTGCGCTCCGGGCTGATGATCGCCCAGTACACGGCGGCTGCCCTGGTCAACGAGCTCCAGACGCTCGCCCATCCCGCAAGTGTCGACACCATTCCCACCAGCGCCAACCAGGAGGACCACGTCTCGATGGGCGCCACCGGGGCCCTCCACCTGCGCGAGGTGGTCGACCGCGCGGAGGCGGTCCTGGCCATCGAGGCGCTCTGCGCCGCCCAGGGCCTCGACTTCCATGCGCCGCTGCGTCCCGGTGCCGGCGTGCAGCATGCCCACGCGCGGCTGCGCGCCCTGGTGCCGCACCTCGAGGAGGACCGTTCGCCGGCCGATGACATCGACCAGGTGCGCGAGCTCTTGCGCGCGGGGGAGCTGGCGATCTCGTGACCAACCTGCTGTTCACCGTCATCGACCCGGACACCTTCGGGGATATCCCGGCGCCGGCTCAGCCCGGCGCCCGCTGCCAGACCTGCGACTACTGGGAGCGCCTGGACGGCCACCGCTCGGCTGACGACTCGGACGCCGCCCGGTCGCTGAAGCTGTCGCGGCTGATGGCCGGCGAGCGGACGGCCGGCGCCTACGGCATGCTGGCCTGGCGTACCGGCGAGGACGGCGACCGCCTGGCGGTGGGGTGGTGCCAGTTCGGGCCGATCTCCGCCTACCCCCGCGCCCAGGTCATTCGCGACCGCTACCCCGAGCTGCCGGATTCGCCCGCCCCGTGGGTGGTCACCTGCCTGCAGGTCGTCGAGACGGAGCCGGACCGGGAGGGCGCCGCCGGCGACCTGCTGACTGCCGTCTGCGACGAGCTGGATCGGCGCGGGATCATCGCCGTCGAGGCGTTTCCCGAAGGCGTCGACGATCCATGGCTCCCCTCGCCCGGACCCGCCGCGATCTACACGGCCGTCGGATTCACGCTCGCGGCCGGCGACGAGCGCTACCCGGTCTACCGTCGCGAGCTCTCCGGCCAAGGGGCGGAGGTCGGCTGGGGCGACCTCCTCTCCCGCTCGGCGCCGCCGGACGAGGGGGAGGACTGGCCGTTGCCGCTACCGAAGGGTCCCTCGGAAGAGGACGTCTTCCGGCTCCCCGACAAAACGAAGCGTCCCAACCCGTTCGGAGACGACTGACAGATGCTCGAGGCCGGACTGTGGGGGCTGGCCGCCGCCTCGACGCTGGTGGTGGGCGCCCTCGTCGGTCTGTACGCCCATATCTCGCGCCAGGTGGTCGCGCTGGTCCTGGCATTCGGCGTCGGTGCGCTGATCAGCGCGCTCGCCTTCGACCTCACCGAGGAGGCCTTCAGCCAGGGCGGCACCGTGACGGTGGCGATCGGGCTCGGGATCGGGGCGCTGACCTACTACGCCGGCGATCAGCTGCTGGCACACCGTGGGGCGGCCAGGCGGGGCTCACGGGTCACCCAGGTGAGCAACAACGGGCTCGCGATCGTGCTGGGCGCCCTGCTGGACGGCATCCCGGAATCGATCGTCCTGGGCTCGACTCTGCTGGGCGGCTCGGCCATCAGCCTGCCCTTCTTCTTCGCGGTGGCGGTGTCGAACGTGCCAGAGGCGTTGACCGCGGCCGTGGACCTGCAGCGGGAGGGGCATCGGCCGGGCTGGATCATCGGGCTGTGGGGGGTGGTGGCGCTGGTGTCGGGTGCCGCGGCAGCCATCGGCTTCGGCGCGCTGGGCGAGATGGGAAGCTCGGTGTGGGTCCCGGCCATCCAGGCCTTCGCCGCCGGTGCGATCCTGACCATGCTGGTCGACACCATGATCCCGGAGGCCTTCTCGGAGGGGGGCGACCTCGTCGGCCTGGCCACGGTGCTCGGCTTCGCCACCGCCTTCTTCCTCAATCGGGTGAGCTGATTGCGCCCCCTGTGGACCTGCCCCCGCTGCGGCAAGTCCTACGTCACCCGCAACCTGTCGCACTCCTGTGTGATCATCCCGCTCGAGGCGCACTTCGTCGGCCGACCGATCTCACGGAAGCTCTATCAGGCCGTGCTGCGCCTCCTCCAAGCCGATGGACCGGTCACCGTCAGCGTCAGCCGCACCCGCATCGAATTCATGACTCGCGTCCGCTTCGCCGGCCTCCGGCCGCGGCGCGACTACGTGTGGCTGGGCTTCTGGCTGAAACGGCGCGTCGAATCGCCGCGGTTCCACAAGGTCGAGTACCTCGGTCACCAGGATTGGATCTACCAGCTGCGCCTTCGCGATGAAGTCGAGCTTGACGGGGAGCTCCGAGCGTGGCTTCGGGAGGCGCGTGCCGTCGGCGACCAGGCAGTGGGTGATTCGGGCGCAGGATACCGGGCGTAACATCGCAGCATGACCGCGATTGCGCCGACGTCCGCTCCCCGCACCGTTCGCGCCCCACGCGGGACGGAGCTGTCAACGAAGGGCTGGCAGCAGGAAGCCGCGCTGCGGATGCTGATGAACAACCTGGACCCGGAGGTGGCGGAGGATCCCGAGCATCTGATCGTGTACGGCGGCACGGGCCGCGCAGCCCGCAGCTGGGAGGCCTTCGACGCGATCGTCGCCGAGCTGAAGCGGCTCGGGGATGACGAGACGCTCCTGGTCCAGAGTGGCAAGCCGGTCGGCGTGTTCCGCACCACGAAGGATGCGCCACGGGTCCTGATCGCCAACGCGAACCTGGTCCCGCACTGGGCGACGTGGGAGCAGTTCCGCGAGCTGGAGCGCGCCGGCCTGACGATGTACGGCCAGATGACCGCCGGCAGCTGGATCTACATCGCGACCCAGGGAATCATCCAGGGGACCTACGAAACCTTTGCCGAGGCCGCCCGCCAGCATTTCGACGGCAGCCTCAAGGGAACGACCACGCTCACCGCCGGTCTGGGGGGCATGGGCGGCGCCCAGCCGCTGGCGGTGACGATGAACGAGGGCGCCTGCCTGGCCATCGAGGTGGACCCGGCGCGCGCCGACCGGCGCCACGGGGCGGGCTACGTGGACGAGATGACCGACGACCTGGAGGAGGCGCTCCGCAAGGTCGACGCCTGGCGAAAGAGCGGCGAGGCGCGGTCGATCGCGCTGATCGCCAATGCCAGCGAGGCGGAGCCGGAGCTGGCGCGCCGCGGCTGGCACCCCGATCTTGTCACCGACCAGACCTCCGCCCACGATCCGCTGGGCGGCTACGTACCGGGGGGCATCGGCCTGGAGGAAGCGCGCGAGCTGCGCGAGCGCGACCCCGCGGAGTACACCAGCCGCTCCATGAGCTCCATGGCCGAGCACGTCAGAGCCATGCTCGCCTTCCAGGCATCGGGCTCGGTGGTCTTCGACTATGGCAACAACATCCGCGCCCAGGCGAAGGAAGCGGGCGTCGAGAACGCCTTCGACTTCCCGGGGTTCGTCCCGGCCTTCATCCGGCCGCTGTTCTGCGAGGGCAAGGGCCCCTTCCGCTGGGCCGCCCTTTCGGGCGAGGCCGATGACATCCTGAAGACGGATGCTGCCCTGATGGAGCTCTTCCCCGACGACGCCAGCCTGCACCGATGGCTGCGCCTGGCCGAGCAGAAGGTGCCGTTCCAGGGCCTGCCGGCCCGGATCTGCTGGCTGGGCTACGGCGAGCGGGCCAGGGCCGGGCTGCGGATCAACGAGATGGTGGCATCGGGCGAGCTGGCGGCGCCGATCGTGATCGGGCGCGACCACCTCGATGCCGGCTCGGTCGCAAGCCCCTACCGCGAGACCGAAGGCATGGCCGATGGCTCTGATGCCATTGCCGACTGGCCCATCCTCAACGCCCTGCTGAACACCGCTGCCGGCGCCACCTGGGTCTCGTTCCACCATGGCGGCGGCGTGGGGATCGGGTATTCCCTGCATGCCGGGATGGTGGTGGTGGCGGATGGCACCCCCGCTGCTGCCGCGCGCCTGGAGCGCGTCCTGACCACGGACCCCGGCATGGGCGTCATCCGCCACGCCGATGCCGGCTACGAGCGGGCCCTTGACGTGGCCCGCGAACGTGGCATTCGGGTGCCGATGGCCGATCGCGAGGCCGACCGCTAGACGACCAGCTCCGGCGTCAGCTCGCTGATCCGTGACGCGCCGGCCAGCGCCATGTCCTGCTCCAGCTCGCCGGCCAGGATGTCGAGCACGCGGCCGACGCCGGCCTCGCCGTCGACGGCCAGCCCCCACAGGATCGGTCGGCCGATGCCCACCGCCGTCGCGCCCAGGGCCAGCGCCATCATCGCGTCGGTCCCTCGTCGCACACCGCCGTCGAACAGGACCGGCCCCCGGCCGGCGACCCTGTCCACGACCGCCGGCAGGGCATCCAGGCTGGCGATGGCCCCGTCCAGCTGCCGCCCGCCGTGGTTGCTGACCTGGACCGCCGCCGCGCCATGCTCGAAGGCACGTGCCGCGTCATCGGGGTGGAGCACACCCTTCATGATCACCGGCAGGCCGAAGCCGGCCAGCCACTCGAGGTCGGACCAGCTCAGCGTCTCCACGAAGCTCTGGTCGGCCGCCGCGTCGAGCGAGCTCTCTGCCGCGACGGCGACATTGGGCACGCTGACGTCGAACGGCAGCTCGAAGCCGACACGGATGTCCTGCTCCCGATGGCCAAGGCGTTGCAGGTCCGCGGTCATGACCAGTGCCTCGTACCCCGTCGCCACGGCACGCTCGATGAGGGCGCGGCGCGCGCCCGGATCGGCCAGCAGGTAGACCTGGAACCAGCGCGGGCCACCGACCTCGGCAACCTCCCCCATGTCGGTGCTGGCCGAGGTCGACAGGGTCATGGTGATGCCGCGGGCCGCTGTGGCCCGCGCCGTCGCCAGCTCACCGTCGGGATGCGCCAGGCGATGCAGGGCGGTGGGACAGGTGAAGAGCGGCAGCGGCCAGCGGCGGCCGAGCACCTCCACCTGCATGTCGATTCGCGAGGTGTCGGTCATCACCCGCGGCAGGAAGCGACGGCGCGCGAAGGCGGCGCGATTGTCGGCCAGCGTCCGCTCGTCGTCGGCACCGCTGGTGTAGTACGAGAGCGCCTGCTCGGACAGGCGCTCGCGCGCCGTGCGCTCGTAGTCGTGGAGGTTGATGAGCGTCGGATCCTGGACGCTCGGCGCCTCGAAGCCGGCCTTCGGCGCGTCCCCGGGGACGGGAAGGGTCGATGGCGACATGCGCGCGAGGATAGAGGCCGCGTAGCATCGGCGCCATGCCGTTCGACCCAGAGGCGCCATTGCCCGGCGCGCCTGACCCGTGGGCCGCTTCCAGCATGCCCGCGCCCCGCAACGGGCCGCCCTACGCGATGACCGAGATGATCGCCGCCGAGCCGGCGCTGGCCGAGCGGCTGGCCCGGCGCCTGACCGACGACGGGAAGGTGGCTCGGCTGGCAGCGGACCTGCGCCGCGCCGCGGAAGGGGGCGAGCCGATCGTCACCACCGGCTGCGGCACCAGCGAGCACGCGGCCATGGTCGTGGCGGAGCTGCTCGGAGACGCGCTGCGGACCACCGGCGTCGCGCACGACCGCGTTTGGAGCGCCCAGGCGTTCGAGCTGGCGGGTCGGCCGCCGGCGAGCGGCGTGGTGCTCGGCATCTCGCACGAGGGAGGCACCCCGGCCACCAATGACGCGCTGCGGTTGGCCCGCGAGGCCGGGGCAGCCACTGCCCTGATCACGGTGAGCGCGCGTTCGCCGGGCGCGGCGATCGCGGACACCGTGATCGCCACCGGGGAGCAGGACCAGAGCTGGTGCCACACGATCGGCTACCTTTCCCCGATCGTGGCCGGGGCCGCCCTGGCGACGGCCATCCATGGCGCGAGCCTCGATCCCATCACGGTGCGTGCGCTGCTCGACGCTGCCGACGACGCGCCCGGGGCCGAGCGCATCGCTGCCGCCTTCGGCCGCTGCTCGCGCCTGGTGGTCGTCGGCGCGGGACTGGACTACCCGGCCGGCCGCGAGCTGGCGCTGAAAGTGGAGGAAGGCGTCCACCTGCCCGCCACAGCGCACCAGCTCGAAACGGTGCGTCACGGGCACCTGGCGTCAGCCGATGCTGCCACCGGGCTGGTGGCGATCCTGACCGACGCGGATGGGCGCGGGCCCGCGGTCATCGAGCGCACGGCCGCTGTCCTGCGCGCAGCTGGCGCACTTGGCATGCCGGCCGCGGCCATCGTGGCGGCGGACCTGGGCGACGACGTTCCAGCCGACCTCACGCCAGCCGGCCGGCTGGCGGTTCCCATGGCCGAACGGATTCCCCGGCCCATCGCTGGCAGCCTGGGCAGCGCCCGACCGCTGCAGCTCCTGGCTGAGCGGCTGGCGCGCGCCCGCGGCGTGAACCCTGACCCCATTCGGCGCGATGACCCACGCCAGGCAGCGGCCGCCGACGCCTAGCCACCGAAGGATGCGGCCGGGCGCAGGCTAAGATCGGTGCGTGGTCAGCCTGATCGAATGCGTGCCGAACTTCTCGGAGGGCCGCCGGCCGGAGGTCGTGGACGAGATCGTGCGCGCCATCGGGCAGATCGACGGTGTGACCCTGCTCGACCATTCCCGCGACGAGACCCATAACCGCAGCGTGGTCACCTTCGCCGGCGCCGCCGAACCGGTGGTTCGCGCCGCCACGGCCGCCGTGGGTCGCGCGATCCAGCTGATCGACATGGAGCGGCACACCGGCGCACACCCGCGCATCGGCGCCGTGGACGTCATCCCCTTCGTGCCGCTGGGAAGCACCCGGATCGAGGAGTGCGTGGACCTCGCGCGTCGCTTCGGGGAGCAGATCGCGAAACTCTTCGACATCCCGGTCTACCTCTACGGGGAGGCCGCCCTGCGCCCGGAGCGCCGCCGGCTGGCGGACGTGCGCCGCGGCCAGTACGAGGGGCTCAAGGCGGAGATCGGCGTCAACCCGGAGCGGGACCCGGACTACGGCCCGCATCACCTCCACCCGCGCGGTGGGGCGGTGGCCGTGGGCGCCCGCAAGCCGCTCATCGCCTTCAACGTCAACCTGGCGACCGATGATCTGGCCCTCGCCCGCCGCATCGCGACGACCATCCGCGAGTCCTCCGGTGGCCTGCCCGCGGTCCAGGCCATGGGCGTCCTGCTCGAGAACCCCGGGGAGGGCCGGTACGCGCAGGTGAGCATGAACCTGGTGGACTGGGAGAAGACCGGCATCGCCCGGGTCGTGCGAGAGATTCGCCACCTGGCGCGCGAGGCGGGGACCGACATCGACCACTGCGAGCTCATCGGCCTGGCGCCCACCGGCGCGCTGCTCGAGGTCGCGGCCGATGCGCTCGGCCTGCGCGGCTTCTCGCCGGACCAGGCACTCGAGCTGCGCCTGGCGAAGAGCCCGTGACCAGCATCCGCGAGTCCCTGCGGGCCGCCCTCGCCGCTGCCCGCGATCGCGCCATCGCGGCCGGCGAGCTCGTGGTTCCCGACGGCCGGCCGCTACCGCCGATCGGCATCGAGCGCCCGTCACGGACCGAGCACGGCGACTTCGCCAGCAACGCGGCGATGCAGCTGGCGCCGGTCGTCCGGTTGGCACCGATGGCCGTCGCCGAGACGCTGCGCGCGCAACTCGGCAGCCCCCCGGGCGTCCTGGCTGCCAGCGTGGCGCCACCGGGCTTCCTGAACCTGCAGCTCGACCCGGCCTGGGTGGCGGGCCAGGTGGCGACCATTCGCTCGGCGGGCACCGAGTTCGGGCGGGTGCAGGTCGCCGAGCCGCATCGCATCAACGTCGAGTTCGTCAGCGCCAACCCGACCGGGCCGCTGACGGTGGGGAACGCGCGCGGCGCCTTCGTGGGGGACCTGCTGAGCCGCGTGCTGGAGGCCGTCGGCCATCACGTGGTGCGCGAGTACTACTTCAACGATTTCAACGCGCAGGTGCGCAACCTTGGCCTCTCCCTGCTGGCGCGCCACGAGGGTCGCGAGCCGCCCGAGGATGGTTACCTCGGCGAGTACGTGACGGACATGCTGCCCGACGTGCCGGAGAGCCTGTGGGCCCAGGCCGCCGCTTCGGATGCGGATGCCGGCGAGGTGCTCGGCCGGTGGGCGTCCGAGCGCGTACGCCTGGGCATCGAGGCCAGCCTGGCGGCACTGGGGGTGCGCTTCGACGTCTGGACGTCGGAGGGGTCGCTGCACGACGAGGGCTGGGTGCCGCGCGCGCTCGACGAGCTGCGCGCCAGGGACGACATCTACGACCAGGACGGTGCCACCTGGTTCCGATCCAGCCGCTACGGCGACGACAAGGATCGGGTGGTCATCCGTTCCAACGGGCAGCCGACGTACTTCGCCAGCGACATCGGCTACCTGGCCGAGAAGTTCAGCCGTGGCTTCGACGAGCTCGTGTACCTGTGGGGCGAGGACCATCACGGCACGGTGGCCCGCAACAAGGCGGCCGCCACGGCCCTCGGCTTCAAGGCGGAGAACGTCCAGTACCTGCTCATGGCCTGGGTGCGCTTCGTCCGTGACGGCCAGGAGATCGGCATGAGCAAGCGCGCCGGCGAGTTCATCAGCCTGGACGAGCTGCTGGCCGAGATTGGCTCGGACGCCGCGCGCTGGTTCTTCGGCTCACGCGCCGCGGCGACCGGGATCGACTTCGACATCGAGCTGGCCAAGCGGCAATCTGCCGAGAACCCGGTCTACTACGTTCAATACGCGCATGCGCGGGCCTCCTCGATCCTGCGCAACGCGCGGGCCCTCGCGGTGGAGGCCGATGACAGCCAGGCAGGCACGCTCCTCCATCACCCGGCCGAGCAGGCGCTGATCCGCCGCCTG
Source organism: Candidatus Limnocylindria bacterium (assembly GCA_036556325.1). Taxonomy (GTDB): domain Bacteria; phylum Chloroflexota; class Limnocylindria; order QHBO01; family QHBO01; genus DASSCW01. The sequence continues at coordinate 25,478 of DATBJR010000087.1, forward strand.
CTGGACCTGCCGGACGTGGTGGCCGATGCTGCCGCTCGCCGCGAGACGCACGAACTGACCCGCTTCCTGCTGGAGGCCGCGCAGCTGTTCAGTGCCTTCTACCGCGACTGCCGGGTCCTCTCCGACGAGGCGAGCGAGCGGTCGCTCTCCGCCGCACGGCTGGCACTGACGGATGCCGTGCGCCAGGTGCTGGCCAACGGCCTGGGCCTGCTGGGAATCAGCGCCCCGGCCTCGATGTAGCGGCCGCTCCAGCCGCCGCGACTCAACGCCCGACGACGTCGGTCAGGCGCCGCATGACGGTCGCCGACGAGGCATGGAACACGAACGTGGTGGTAGGGCCGGCGCGACGGATGACGGTCTTGAAGGGCAGGTCTGCGGTGATATCGCCGTGCTGCGCCACGAACTCGTCGGCATCGTTCGGGGTGTCCCAGGCGATCCGCCAGGTCATGGCCCATTGACCGTCGGGCCCTGCCGCCACCGACAGCCGGTCGCCGCCCCAGCCATCCGCCGCCGTCGTGGAATCGGCGAGGCCCACGCCGAGCTGGCCGAGCCAGATGCCAATCATCGCCTCGCCGATGGTCGTCGACGCCACGTTGCGCCAGCCATTGCCCAGTTCCCCGGCCAACGGTTCGTCGTCCAGCCGCAGCGGCGCCTCGCGGCCCAGGTACTTCTCGATATGGATCACCTGCTCGGTCGAGGTTGGGGGCTGGCGGTAGGCGGAGTCGACCATGTCCCAGCCCCCGCGGGCAAACAGCTGCGACACGAAGCCGGCGCCGGTCTCATACGGGAACGTCAGCTGCCGGACCATCCAGTCCGGGATGCCGCTCATGTCCGGCACGGGAGTCGAGCCCACCGTGGCC
>DATBJR010000088.1:0-3684 GCA_036556325.1 Candidatus Limnocylindria bacterium
GTCATCTTCCTGTGGGCAGGGCTCGAGAAGCTGCTGGGATCTGGCTCCGAGGGCTTCACCGCTGCCGGCTTTCTGCAGTTCGGGACGAACGGCACGCTCGGCTGGCCGTTCGTGACCGGCGAAGTGGCGCAGGGCACCGTCTTCAACCCGACGCATGGCTTCTGGGCCGGAGTCGGCGCCAACGGGACACTGATGCCCATCGTCAACTTCCTGGTCGTGGCCGGGCAGCTCGGCATCGGCATCGGGCTGATCCTGGGCATCTTCACCCGGTTCTCGGCGGCGATGGGCACGCTGATGATGATCTTCTTCTTCTTCGCCGCCTGGGAGTTCGAGTTCGGGATCGTCAACCAGCACCTGACCTATGCCGTCGTGACCTTCGGCCTGGCGGTCGTCGGCGCGGGCAATTACTTCGGCCTCGACGCGGCCCTGGGCCGGTCGTTCCCGAAGGGCGTTCGTGACTGGCTGATGTCCGGCGAGCCACGCGGCGAGATGCCGTCGATGACGTGATGAGCGCCTAGCGTTCCGCCATCGGCTTCACCTCACCGATCCATCGCTCGAGCGTCTCGCGATCGTACGGCGCCGGGATCTCGGCGATGAAGGTGTCGAAGCCGATGTCACGGCGCTCGCGCATCCGCTCGGCGATGTCGGACGGCGTGCCGACCCAGAACGTGTCGTCGTCCTCCACTTCGCTCATGGGTGTGCGGTTGAGGGCCATCTGCTCCTCCCAGGCCCGACGCGCGGCCTCGCGGCTGTCACGGATGACCGGCTTACAGCCAACCGTCCGTTCGATCTCCGCTTCATCGCGGCCCACCTCGGCGCAGTGGCGTCGCAGGACCTCGTCCTTGTGCCGAAGGAAGTCGACCGGACCCATCGCGTTCCACATGTCTGCGTAGCGCGCGACCGTGCGGAGCGTCTTCTTCTCGCCCGACCCGCCGATCATGATCGGGAGCCGTGGCTGGATCGGGGCGGGAAGCAGGCGCAGCTGCTCGAACGCATAGTGGCCGCCCGGTGCAGAGGTGACCTCGCCGCCGTCCAGGATGGTTCGCATGGCGGCAACCGATTCGTCCAGCCAGTCCAGCCGCTCACCAAAGCCACCCCCGAAGTCGATCCCATGCGCGGTGTGCTCGAGGTCGAACCAGGCGCCGCCCATGCCAAGAATCGCTCGCCCGTCGCTGGCGTGATCCAGGGTCATTGCCATGCGCGCCGTCAGGCCGGGGTTGCGGAATGTGTTGGCCCCGACCAGCAGTCCCAGACGGGCTCGCGCGGTGACCTTCGCCCATGCCGCCAGCGTCGTCCAGCCCTCGAAGAACGGCTGGTACGGATCGCCGAAGATCGCGTAGAGGTGGTCCCACGCCCAAAGGTGGTCGTAGCCCAGCTCGTCGACGCGGCGCGCCGCGGCCTCGTACTCCGTCCAGCTCGTCTGCTGGTTCCAGAGCAGGACCCCCAGCTTCAGCTCGCTCACATCGTCCTCGTCACCTTCGACAGCCCGACTGGGGCATCGGGGTTTCTGCCGATGCGATCCGCCAGCCGTTCACACAGGACCTCGCCCATCACCGCATATGGGAGTGGGGTCAGGCATTCGGGCAGGTCGCGTGCCAGCGACAGCGACCTGGGCCCGGCGACCTCGCGCCCCCCGACCAGCCAGGGCTGGAGGCCGCGGCTCTGGGCCGCGGCGACGGCCTGGTCGATGCTGCGGCCGATGGCCCCGTCGGCCCGAAACGCGAGCATCGGCACGCCCTCGACGGCGACCACCAGGGGCCCGTGCAGCGCGTCTGCCGAGGAGTAGCCGGTCGCGAACAGGCCGCATGCCTCCTTGAGCTTGAGGGCCGTCTCATATGCGGTCGACAGGTTGAAGCCGCGGGAGATGATCAGACCTCGGTCCGCGTCGTGGAGTTCGCCGAGGAGCTCGCCGCCGGCCTCCGCCAGCCACGTCCGGCTCGCATCGATTGCCTCCTGAAGGGTGTGGGGCAGCATGCCCAGCGCGCCGCCCACATCGGCGTTCGGCATGAGCTCGGCGATCAGGGTCGCCGCCACCGCCAGGGAGGCGACGTAGGTCTTGGTGGCCGGAATCGCACGCTCCTCCCCGGCCCGGCATTCCAGGACGTGCTCAGCGATGGCGCCCAGCGGGGCCATCGGCTGGTTCGTGATCGCAACCGTCAGGGCTCCGGCGCCGCGCGCCTCCTCGATGAGGGCCACGACGTCTGGACTCTGGCCAGACTGCGAAATGGCGATGACCAGCCCGCCCCGCCAGGCAATTCGAGCGCCGTAGACCGTGGTTGCCGACGGCAGCGCCAGGCCGGCCGGCAGGCCGCAGTACGCCTCGAGCAGGTACTGCAGGTAGATCGCGGCATGGTCTGAGCTGCCACGCGCGACGATGGTCGCCCAGCTCGGCCGGGCATCGCGGATCGCGCGCGCCGCCGCGACCACCGACGAGCGCTCGTTGACGACGCGCTCGACCACGCCGGGAATGTCTCCGATGTCGTGCGCCATCCCGGAGCGAGGCACCGTGCTCGCGAGGTCAGGCATGCGCGCCGGTCCCAGGGAAGAAGGCCGGCAGGAATGAACGGTTGGCCGCGAGCAGGGCATCGAGCAGCGGTTCGGGATCGGTGCGGCCGGCGACCAGCGGATTGGCAGCCAGCGCCGCCAGCGCGTCGGTTCGGCTGCCGCTGCGGGCAGCCGCGATGGTGAGGCGCTCGTACTGCTTGGCCGCCAGGACCAGCGCGCGCAGCTCGTCCGGCAGCGGCCGCTGGGGCAGCGGACGAGCGCCATCGGGACCGACCTGCGCGGGAATCTCGACGACGTCGTCGCTCGCCAGCTCGGCCAGCGCACCGTCATTGCGGAGATCAACGACCTGGGGGCGGTCGCCGCCGGTGGTGAGCGCCTCGACCAGCTGGGCAGCCGCCTCGCTGTAGAAGGCCCCGCCGCGCTCGGCGAGCAGCGCCGGCTTCTCGACCAGCCGGGGATCGCGGTACATCTCGAGCAGCCGCGCCTCGATGTCCATCACCTCACTGGCGCGGTTCTTCCCCGCGCGCTGCTTGGCGAGCACCGAGTCGAAAGCGTAGTAGTAGCGCAGGTAGTACGAGGGGATGGCGCCCAGTCGCCGGAACGCGTCGAGCGGGACGTCCATCTCCCGCGCGATCTCGGATCCGACCGTTTCGAGGAGCGCCGGCAGCCGATCCACGCCATCGACCTTGACCGACCGGACCCAGCTCAGGTGGTTGAGGCCGACGTGCTCGAGGGCGACGGCATCGGGTTCGACGCCGAGCCGATGCGCGAGCTCGCGCTGGAGGGTGATCGCGACGTTGCAGAGCCCCAGCGCCCGGTAGCCGCCGTCCAGGAGCGCCTGCGTCACGATCCCCACCGGATTGGTGAAGTCGATGATCCAGGCGCCGGTGGCCGCACGGCGACGCGCCTGGGCGGCGATGTCAAGCACCACGGGGAGCGTCCGCAGCGCCTTGGCGAAGCCACCGGCGCCGGTCGTCTCTTGGCCGATGGTCGCGAATTTCAGCGGCAGCGTCTCATCGGTCAATCGCGCGGCCTGTCCGCCGACCCGCAGCTGCAGCAGGACAAAGTCCGCGCCGTCCAGCGCCTGCCCCAGGTCTTCGGTCAGCACCAGCTCCCCCGCCCACCGCGCTCGAGCCAGCATTCGACGCGCAAGCCCGCCGACGACGTCGAGCCGTTCAG
>DATBJR010000089.1:0-4493 GCA_036556325.1 Candidatus Limnocylindria bacterium
CCGCGCGCCGGCGCGGGCCTGTTCGGGATTGGCCGACAGCAGGCACGCCTGGCTGACGATGAGCATCGGCCGCGCTCGGCCGACGCCGGCCGCCGCTTCGTCCAGCCGTCGTCGAGCGCCAGCGACGTATGACGCGGGCACCAGGTACGGAAACGCCCCGTCCCCACGGGTGGCGGCCAGCGCGAGCATCCTCGGCCGCAACGCCGCCAGCACCAGCGGCGGCGCGCCGTGGGGTGCCGGCCCGCGGTACGTGGCGGCCTTGTAGGCAGCGAGGTATTCGCGCATGGCCGTCAGCGGTCGGCCGTATTCGTGCCCGCGCACCTCGCTGACGGTGTCACGATGGCTGACGCCCAGGCCCAGCAGCATCCGACCGCCCGACAGCTCATGGATCGTGGCGGCCCCGGCTCGCATGGCGACCGGATCACGCCCATGGATCACGGCAATACCGACGCCAAGTCGGATGCGCAAGGTCCGGGCGGCGAGGTGGCCGAGCAGCGCGAATGGGTCGCGCCCCGCAGTCTCCTGGGTCCAGAAAGTGTCGTAGCCGGCGCTTTCCGCGGTGCGCGCGAAGTCGACGAGCTCGTCCGCCGGCAAGCGGTCGAAGTTGGACCAGACGCCGGCCGGGCCGATGGGTGCCGGCACGCCGGGGCTAGCTGGCGTTGGCCAGGCCGATGCGGCCCTTATCGCGGGTGAAGCGCGAGCGGTAGACGGGGTTGGAGACGCGGGCGTTGACGGTGGCGGCATCGAAGGGCTTGGCGGAGCGGGGGGAGGTATAGCGGCCACGCTCCTTGATGGCGGTGGCCAGCTCGCCGGCGGTCAAGGGACCGCGCTCGTTGATCACGGCCATGATCTCCTCGTGCAGGGGTACCCGGCCTTCGCCGGCCGAGGATGGCCGCGTCGCGGTAGCTGCCTTCGGCGGGCGGCCGCGACGCTTCGTGGCCGCGGGTGCCGCTTCCGCTGGCTCGGATGGCGTCGCCGACATCGGCTCCCGAGGCGCCGGCGTGGCGAGCGCATCCAGCCGCTGGGCCAGCTCGTCGATCCGTCGGTTGAGCGCCTCGAGCTGTCCGGTCGATGCGCCACCGCCCGTCGCCACCGGCTGACCGGCGCGAGCGGCATCCAGCCGCTCCTCGACCCAGCGCGTGACGAGCTCGCCGGGCCGCAGGCCCTCCTCGCCCGCCAGCAGCTTCAGCGCGGCCAGCCGCCGTGGGTCGAGGCGGATGGACATGCCGCCCTCGTCGCGGGTGCGTGGCGCGTACGAGCCGCCTCGGTCGCCCGTGCGCTCGAAGCTGCGCCCGCCGCCACCGGTGCGCGGCACGAAGCCGCTGCGCGGGCTGCCGCCGAACCCCTCGGGGGAGCGCGGCGGACGGTCGGATCGGCCCCCGCCGGAACGTCCCCCTGGCGGTCGGCCGCCCCCGGACCTGCGGTCCCCGCGTCGGTCGTATGTCATGGCCGGGAACGATAGCCCCTCGGTTCGCCGCGCGCCAGAGCCCGCCCGGATCAGAAGCCGGAGCTGCCGCCCCCTCCGCCCCCACCGCCACCGCCACCGAATCCACCGCCGGACCCGCTCGAGCTGGACGGAGGCGAGGAACCCATGCTGCCCAGGGCGCTGAACATGCCGCCCACGTCGGGCGTGCCACCGCCCGAGAAGAGACCGCTGATCCCGCCGCCGTCCCCGGAGCCGATGGAGCCGCCGGAGAACGATGAGCCGGAGCTGCTGCCCAGCCACACAGGGTAGTAGCCGGACGTCGTCGCCCCCTCGCGCAGGTCCGCCAGCGAGCGTTCGAGCACCGCCGCGATCTCGCGGTGCAGGCCGAGGGCGATGCCCCACACCACGGCCTTGTCCGGCGTATCGGCCAGGACGCGGACCTCGTCGTTCTGGACCACCTGGTTCATGTCGCGCGCCTGCTGCAGGGTCTTCTCGAGCGTGCGCCGATACGCCTTCAGCATGGCGTCGACGTACGCCCCGTTCTTCGTGCGCTGCGACATGGCGCGGCCGAAGGCCACCGTCACCAGGCCGCCGATCCCCAGCGCCGCACCCAGCAGGGTGAGGCCCGACATGGGGATGCTGTACCCGAGCCAGATCAGGCCGCTTCCGGCCACGAACTCAACCACGCCGATGACGGTCCAGCGCGTGATCATGCGTGAGGGACGCTGGGTGAGCCAACCGAGCCGCACCGCCTCTTCCTCGAGGCGTTCCTTCAGCGAGCTCAGGCGCTCGTTGAGGCGCCACAGCGAACGGCGTGTCACCACGTCGTCGCTGCCCGCGGACTCGCGGATCGTCTCGTAGGCCTCGGCCTCGGGCGCCGGCAGCTCGTGGCGGTCGTGCGGCAGCGGCAGCACGTCGATGGCCGGATCGACCAGCGGGTTGGCCTCGTCGTCGCTCTTCACCTTGCGCACCTGGTCGAGGTTGCGGAAGCTGATGTAGCCCGATCCGGCCAACTCGACCAGGGTGGTGTTGACGCTGTCCTGGGTGGCCCGTCCCTCGCGCAGCACCGTCGCCAATGGGGGCGTCATGCCGGCCGGCGGACCGGCCATCAGGATGGACGGCGAGTCGACCAGCTCGGGGTCGTCGCCGTGCCGCCGCCACGCGGCGTAGCTGAAGCCGACGGTCAGCAGGAGGGCCAACAGGCCGCCGGGCAGGCCGATGGCCGCGTTGACCGTGCGGAACGTCTCCAGCCGGCGCGTGGCAGCCGGGGTGATGGCGGTGTCGACCGCATCGACCGCCGCGATCAGGCCCTGCCCCGGATCGCCCGCGCGGATGGCCGGGATGATGAGGTCGTCGCGCAGGTGCGCCTGCGGATCCTCGGACACGTAGGCCGCCTTGAACCCGCTGCCAGCGTAGGTGCTGACCTGTCCGTGCTCGAAGGTCGCATCGTAGAAGCTGAGCAGGATGACGAAGCCGTCGTCGAAGCCCCGTCGGCCGACGCCCCACTCGTCCATCAGCCGACGCGCATCGGCCAGGTTGCTGTCGCCGTCGACGTCGGGCGCAATCCGCACGTAGATCGCGAGCTGCGCCCCCGAACGGTCCTCGATGGCGTGGATGCGTGCCTCGAGCTGCGCCTCGGCCTCGGCGCCGATCGCGCCGGCCGGGTCGTAGACGCGGACGCCGGGAACTGGTGCCGGGAAGGTGTGAGCGCTGCCGCCGAAGGCGTTGACTACCCACGGGACCACCAGCTGGCCGGCGAGCAGCAGGCCGACCACGAAGAAGGGCCAGTTGGAGAGCCGCACGATGCTCCGCAGCATGGCCGCAGCATAGCCCGCCGCGTGACGCCGCCCCATCGAAGTGGCACGCGACGTGCGTCCATGGCAGGCTGTTGGGGGATCAACCCAGCGATCGGCGAGGTATTGCGAGCCGCCATCGGCGGCTGGCATTCATCTCCAGACCATTCTTCCGGCCGCGCGCGCGGCCAGGCCTCGCCGCCCAACCCACATGGAGCGTTTCATCGTGCATCGACGCGTGGCGGCGCAGCGCGCCGCGATCGCCGCCGTGGCCGGCCTTGTCGTGCTGGCCGACCTCGTGGCGGCAGCAACGGGACTCGGACCGGCCGCGGGGCCGACCCTCGTCCGTGAGCTCGTGCCGCTACCGGATCGCGGCGCGGCGAACGGCATCGCCAGCCAGACCCTCAGCGCATCGCCGGCCGGCCGCAGCGCGCGAGCGCGGCACCGATCCGCCAGGCCGCGCCACCCCCGTTCGCCGCGCGAGCAGGCGGTGCTCGCCTCTCGCGCCGTGGCGGGTCGCGCGAGCCACTACGGCGGTACCGCGGGCTTCATCGGCCAGGCCGTGGTGGCCCTGCCGGGGCCGATGGGCGGCCGCTACAGCGGGGAGGTGGTGAAGCAGGTGACCGTCTGCGCGGATCGCTGCGCCATGTTGCCGGTGGTCGACTGGTGCGACTGCTACTGGGGCAGCGCCGATCAGCGTGTCGCGGACCTCTCCGAAGAGGCCTGGAGCCTGGTGAGCGACCAGCCGCTGTCCGCCGGCCTGGTCGACGTCCGGGTCGTCCTCGGCGAGGGCTGAGCGTCAGGTTGGGCTGACCGTCAGCGACAGCTGACCGTCACCGCGGCCGGCGCCTGCGGCAGGCCGGGAATCCGTCCCGAGAAGGTCGCGGTCTGCCCGCCGTCGATCTGGGCAGTCTCCAGGCCGGCGCTGCGAAGCGGCCGATGGTCGGCGTCCTGGGCTTCCAGGCGGCAGGTTGGCGTCCCGCGGGCCGTGCCCTGGTTCGCCACCTGCACCGTCACCGTCACGGCATCGCCCGCCGCCGGGACGAAGCCGACCACCGAGGCCTGGTACGGACCGACGCCGCGCATCGCCAGGCTGGCCCAGATGGCGAGACCGACCACCCCGGCGATGATCGCCACCGCCATGGTGCCGTGGTACTGGCTGGCCGATGGCGTCGCCATGCCGGCCCGGTTGCAGACCTCGCAGATCGATTGGTCGGGGCCGATCTCGCGGCCGCACTTGTAGCAATGGCGCGGCGCCCGTGGGTCCGTGGTCG
>DATBJR010000090.1:0-2793 GCA_036556325.1 Candidatus Limnocylindria bacterium
ATGGCGCCCTCGTTGAGCGACTTCGTCTCGTCGTACAGCTGGCTGAGGTCGATGGCGCTCGCCGTGCCCATGCCCTCGCAGCGCGGGCACATGCCGCCGGCCACGCTGAAGCTGCGGCTCACGGTCTCACCCCCGCCGCGGTCGATCTTGACCGCGCCGGCACCGCTGACCGAGGGGATGTTGAACGCGTATGCCTGCGGTCCGCCGATGTGCGGCTTCGCAACGCGGCTGAAGACCACGCGCAGCATGGCGTTCGCATCCGTCACCGTCCCGACCGTTGAACGCACGTTGGCGCCCATCCGCTCCTGGTCCAGGATGATGGCGGGCGTCAGCCCCTCGAGGGAATCGACGTCGGGCCGGGCCAGGGTCGGCATGAAGCCCTGGACGAAGGCGCTGTACGTCTCGTTGATGAGCCGCTGCGATTCCGCGGCGATCGTCTCGAACACGAGCGAGCTCTTGCCCGATCCCGAGACGCCGGTGAACACGGTCAGCAGCCGCTTCGGAATGTCCAGGCTGACATCCCGAAGGTTGTTCTCGCGCGCCCCGCGGACCTCGATGGCGCCCCAGGCGCCGCGTTCGGTGGCCAGCGCTCAGCCCGCCGCTTTCCGCACCAGCTCGGCCAGCTGGGCCTCGACTGCGGGCGTCAGCTCGATCACCGCGAACTCGGTCGGCCACATCTCGCCGTCGTCGAGGCTGGCGTCGGGCTGGAAGCCGAAGGTGGAGTAGCGCACCCGGAACTTCGACTTGGCCTTGAAGAAGCAGATGACCTTGCCATCCTTGCCGTCGCGGGCATAGGCCGGCATGCCGTAGTAGGTCTTCGGCACCAGGGACGGCACCGCCTCCATGACGATCTCGTGGACCCGTTCGGCCATGGCGCGATCATCGGCCGGCATCTTGGCAATGCTGTCGCGGAGGTCCGTCAATCCGGCGGCGCGCTCTTCCTCTGGGCTGCGCTTCGCCGATGTCTTGCGCTCGCGCGCGCTGGCCTGCATGGCGGCCCGCTCTTCATCGGTCCAGACGTTCGTGCCCTTGGCTGCCTGCTTGGTCGGCATCTCGGTGTTCTCCTCGTTCGCGTCGCTGGTCAGGCCGATGCCGGCTGGGCAGCTCGGCCCTGCTGCAGGATTCGGATCGGGTTGCCGAAGGGATCGCGCAGGCCCATGTCGGTTCCGTAGAAATGATCGGTGGGCTCCTGGGTGAAATCGGTGACGCCGCGCTGCTTGAGCGTCTCGTAGAGGCCCCGCGCGTCGTCGGTGATGAACACCAGGCCGCCCAGCGCGCCCTTGGTGATCAGCTCGCGCAGCTGCTCGGCCGTCGCCTCGTCGTGGAGGGGCGCGCCCGGCTGCTCCAGCGACACCTCGGTTTCGGGCTGGCCGGGCACGCGGACGGTGAGCCAGCGATAGTCGCCCTGCCGCACGTCGTTGCCCTTCTCCAGCCCGAGCTTGTTCACGTAGAAGTCGAGCGCCTCGTCCTTGTCCAGGACGTAGATCGAGGCGACGTTGAGCCTGGTGATCATCGCGGGTTCTCCTCGTTGTCGGTCGGTGCTTGCCCAGTCACCCTACGAGGCGACGGCAGGATCCGCTTCTCCAAAACTGCTCAGTTGCGGGATTTGCCCAACCGCCAGCCGGGGCCGCATGGCCGCCAGCTGCACGCAGTGCGGCGCCACGATCGGCCCGTGGCCGGCGCGATAGCCGGACGGCGTCTCGCCCACGATGCTGCGGAACGTGCGGCTGAAGGTGCCGAGGCTGATGAACCCGACGTCGAAGCAGATGTCGGTCACGGGGCGCTCCGTCTCGCGCAGGAGGAACATGGAACGCTCGACCCGTCGCCGCTGCAGGTACCGATGCGGCGTCTCGCCGAAGACGGTGCGGAAGGTGCGGATGAAGTGGGCTGGCGAGACGTGCGCGACGGCCGCCACCGCCCGCACGTCGAGTGGTTCGGCGTAGGCCCGATCCATCGCGTCGCGGGCGCGCAGCAGGCGGCGGTTCAGCTCCTCGGCTTCGCGGGACACGGCTCCAACGCTACGCCATCGAGCGTGCCGATGCTGCAGCGCCGGGTCACTGCGGCGCCTGGCCCGGGGGCAGGACAGCCACCAGTATCCAGCGCGGGTCGCCGGGGATCGCCTGCCGGGTGGCGAAGGTGAGGCTGAATGCCGACAGCTTGGTGCTGCGCAGCGCGCCGCTGGCGTCGTACTGCTCGTCCACCCGCGTGCCGGACCCCAGCAGACCCAGGCTCAGCCCGTCCTGGCGGCCGAACGGCACCAGCAGGGAGACGGAGATTCGATCGAAGGTGTAGTGCGAGACGGTGGTGGTGCCCGAGGCCGCGGCCCGCTCCAGGCGACTCTGCATCTCGACCAGCCGGTCGCCATGGTCCGCGGCGGCGAGCAGGGCGGCATCGCGCTGCAGCAGGGCGGTGTTCTCCAGCTCCAGGTTCTGGGCGAGTGAGACGACGACCGGCACCATCCCCGGGCCAGCCAGGGTGTGGTCGTAGTCGACGACGTCCTGGCCGATGCTGATCGGCGGCAGCGTCGACGGGTCGACGGCCGGCAGCGGGCGGCCGAGGGCCTCGGCAGCGTTCGCGCGCACCGTGCCCCGTGCCGGCGTGCCGGCCAGGAAGACCGCAGCGCCCACCACCCCCAGGCTCAGGGCCGCGACGCCGAAGCGGCTCGCCCGCCGTGACGATGCGGAGCCAGCCGTCCACCGTCGCAGGTCGTCACCGTCTGAGCCCGGCTGCGGCAGGAACCGGTCGACCAGCGGGCGCACGGCGCAGAGCACGACCAGGCCGGCCAGCAGCCCG
>DATBJR010000091.1:0-3428 GCA_036556325.1 Candidatus Limnocylindria bacterium
GCCATCGCCGACGACGCAGCCAACCGCCAGGCGAAGCTCGCCGTCGACTCGCGGGCCTTTCCGCTGTTTACCTACGACCCGCGCCGCGGCGAGACCGTGGCCGAGCGGCTCAGCCTGCAGGGCAACCCGGCGGTGAAGGAGGACTGGGCAGCGCTGCCCGATGGCACGCCCATCGACTTCCTGACGTTCGCCCGCAGCGAAGGACGCTTCGCGGCCCATTTCGGGGCCGATGGATCGGCGACTCCCGAGATCGAGGCGACCAGGGCCGATCGCCTGGCCAACTGGCACCTGCTCCAGGAGCTGGCGGGCATCCGATGAGGACCGCACGGCTCGATTGAGTCCGGCTTTCGGGAGCCAGAGCGGCAGCCATGCGGCTGCCGCTCTCGGCATCCTGGCGGGCGGTGCCGCAGGCGGGCATCGGCTACGCTGCGCGGGTGACCTTTGACCTGGGCCAGGCCCGCGCGTCGCTGGCGCGCACGCCCTCGGTCCTCAGCCAGCTGCTGGCGGGCGTCCCCGAGCCCTGGCTGGCCGCGCGACCGGCCGACGGCGAGTGGAGCGCGCACCAGGTCACATGCCACCTGGCCTACGTCGAGGAGACGGACTGGATGCGCCGGGCACGCATGATCCGCGAGGTGGGGCCGATGCAGCCGTTTCCACCGGTCGATCACGGCGACCAGACGCAGCGCTACGCCGGCATCTCGACCGACGAGGTGGCACGCCGCTTCGGCGAGCTGCGGCAGGCGAACCTGGCCGCGCTCGACGAGATGCAGCTGGGCGAGGCCGATCTCGAGCTGCGGGGACTCCATCCCTCGCTGGGCGAGGTGACGATGCGGAACCTGCTCGCCACCTGGGTCGTCCACGACCACAACCACGTGGCCCAGCTCCAGGGGGCGCTGTCGGCGTACTACGTCGACGAGGTTGGGCCCTGGCGCTCCTTCCTGGGCATCCTCGACGGGGTGCAGGACCACTCCGCTTAGGCGGCGGCGACCCTCAGCCGTTGGCGCAGCCGGGCGGCCAGCTGGCGATCGGTCAGCGGGTTCGATCGCTCGACCACGAGGATCGGTTGCGCGGTGGCGCCCCGGCGGCGCCGCAGCAGAGCAGCCAGCCGTCCGCCGAGACCGCCGGTGCCGATGATCTCCAGCAGCTCGACATCGGCCAGCCGATCAGCCACCCGGGCGAGGAAGGCGCGCAGATGCTCGTTGCGCCGGTCCTCGGCCTGATCCTGGCCGCTGCCGGACCCACCGTGCCGAATTGATGGATCGTGGCGGACGTGCAGCGTGCCGAGCACGTGAGCCGGCACCTCCGAGGCAATCTCCTCGGCGACGATGCGACCACGCCAGCGCAGGATGCGCGCGTGGCGGCTGTCAATCCACACGACGGCGGTGCCGGATCCCATCGGCTCATCCATGGCACTGTCCTCTTCCTTCGCAGCAAGCATCGAGCCCAGAGTGACCTTTGGTTCTCCGAATCGACTCTCGCCTCTCGGTCCTTCCCTCGGATCTCTCCGGGCTCGACGGTCAGTCTGCTCGGCTGCACGGCGAGCGGGAAGTGCCGAGTGCCCCTGCCGTGTCGGGACTTGGGTCACCATTCGGGCGCGCCGCAGCTTTGCGGCGTTCCTTACCGCGAAGAGGCGACGCGCTCTGGATGATCATGGGACCTGATTGCCGCATGTCGCGCGCCATTGCCGTGGCCTCAGCGAGGTTGATTGATCTCAGCGCGAACCTCGTCGAACAGCCGCTGGAGCTCCGGATCCGATTCGGGCGTGATCTGGAAAGCCACGCGCTGCAGCTGTTGGCGAGCCTCCTCGGTTGCTTCCCGGGGGCGCAGACGGACCGCCACCCGGAACGCCGACTGGATCGTGCGGAGTCGCTGGGCTGCCTGGCGCGGATCCACGCGGCGAGCCTACCGCATCAGGCGTGCCGCTCTGCGGGTTTGGCGCGCAGATCGGCCAGCGACGGGCGGTTCAGCCGGTCGTCAGGCCGCGTCGGTCACGCAGGCGATCGGCCAGGCGCTGCAGCGCCTGGTACTCGTAGCGGCCGGCGCCGCTCGCATAATCGTCGATGCCTGGACCCTCCGACAGGGCGATCCAGGTCTGGCCGAACTGCCACAGCCCACGGATCCTCCAGCCGAGCGGCAGCGAGGCCTCAGCCGATACCCATGCCTGCGAGAGCGCGCCGAGCGGTGCCATCAGCGGGGTGATTGTTGATGCAAAGCTAGCCGCCAGTCGCCCCCGCTGTCGCGGACGTAGACGCTGGTCATCCACGCCTCGTAGGGGTGACCGTTCCGGGTGGCCGTCGCGTGGTACGTCACCACGCCGACTGCCGGCGTTGGCTCGGTCACCGTCACGGATTCGAGCTCATAGCTTGTCCATGGCGCCGCCGACCGGATCGCGTCCAGCGATTCGGAGCGGTCGAAGACGCCCATGGGGAAGACCATGACAGCCTCGTCGGCCATGAGGCGGTCGTAGAAGCGAACGCCCTCGGACGTGCAGAGCGCGTCCCACCCGGCTCTTTCCAGCGCAACCAGCTTATGCACAGCCACATGGTAGGGCCGGCGACGCCAGCCGCTCTTCTGGCCGCCGCGGGCGAGCTGAGGCATCGTCGCGGGACCAGGGGGGTCAGTGGTGTTGTCTCGGTCGAGGTCCAACCTTGGCTATCTCGAGCGCGGCGAGTACAACCCGAGCCTTGATCTCGCCCTCTGCGCCGAATGCGGGAGCGTGGCGGCCTCCTCGAACGGCATCCCGTCCGGCATTGGCTCGAATGCCGTCTCTGGTGCGTTTACGTACTCCGCGAACGACCCCGCGCCATGCGCCGCGAGATCGGCGAAGACCCGATCACCTGGGCGGAAGCGCTCGTGTCAGGCCCGCACGGTGCCTGCTGCCTGACACCACTGGCAGCGATCGAACTCCGGTGGTCCCAGCTCGGCTGCTGTCCTGACGCGCCAGACATCATTGGCCGCGAGGGCGGTGAAGGTGCGACCGCAGCGGGTCCGGTAGCCGGCGCCGGGCGTGAGGCCGTGCCATACGCGGCTGCCGCGTTCCTTGATCCACACGCTGTAGATGTCCACGACTCTTGACCCGAAAGCTACAGTTACGAGGAACCGGCGCTCGACTACTTCTCCCCCCAGTAGTCGGCCGCCGGCTCTTTCGTTCCCCCCGCTGACCTGCTTCGCACGCGGTGTGCCAGCTCGTAGCGGGGATCGCCGCTCGTCTCGAGGAATTCCAGGTACTGCTGGCATTCGGAGCATTGCGCCAGCCGACGATTGGCGAGGCCGCTGATGACGTAGGCCGGCACTTCCTCGATGAGGTGCCGGTGGAAGACCATCGGATCGCCGTAGTCGTCTTCCTCGATCTGCCAGTGGTCGCCGAGATCGGTCCTAGGATGCTCGGTCGCCACGGTCGCCCTGTCCCTTCCTCGAATCGTGCTCCG
>DATBJR010000092.1:0-3900 GCA_036556325.1 Candidatus Limnocylindria bacterium
CGGCCGCTTCCGCGACGGCTTCGGGTGGCAGTCCGGACGCTATGCCGGGGCGGACGACCCCGACGGTGCCGACCTCGCCCGCGAGGTGGCCGACGACCTGGCCGCCAAGGGGCTGCTGGTGCGTCGCGAGCAGTACCGCCATTCCTACCCGGTGTGCTGGCGCTGCGGCACCCAGGCGGTCTTCCGCCTGGTCGACGAATGGTTCATCGCCATGGACCCGCTGCGTGCCGAGCTGTCGGAGGCCACGCGCAGCGCGACGTGGCTGCCGGAGGGCATCGGCCTGGAGGAGCGTGAGCTCGACAGGCTCCGGAACATGGGCGACTGGATGATCAGCAAGAAGCGCTACTACGGCCTGGCCCTGCCGATCTGGGCCTGTACGGCATGCGATGCGTGGGAGGTCATCGGCTCGCACGACGAGCTCCGTGGGCGGGCCGTCGCCGGCTGGGAGACGTTCGAGGGCCACACCCCGCACCGGCCGTGGATCGACGCCGTGGAGATCGAGTGCCTCGCCTGCGGGGGGCGGTCCCAACGCATCCGCGACGTGGGCAACCCATGGCTGGACGCCGGGATCGTGGGGCTGTCGACCATGGGCTGGACCACGGACCGCGACTACTGGGCGGAGTGGTACCCCGCGGACTTCGTGACGGAGTCGTTCCCGGGCCAGTTCCGCAACTGGTTCTACGCCCTCCTGACCGAGTCGACGGTGATGACCGGACGGCCCCCGTTCAAGACGCTGTTCGGCTACGCCCTGCTCCGTGACGAGCACGGCGAGGAGATGCACAAGAGCAAGGGCAACGCCATCTGGTTTGACGATGCCGCCGAGGAGATCGGCGCGGACGTCATGCGCTGGATGTTCATGGCCACCAACCCGGCGGTGAACATGAACTTCGGCTACCACCTGGCGCACGAGGAGGTGCGCCGCTTCTTCCTGCCCCTGTGGAACACCTATGGCTTCTTCGTCACTTATGCCCGGCTGGACGGTTGGACGCCCGATGCCGGCGGAGCCGATAACGCCGACGGCGTGGCTGCCGCCCGCACGCTGCTGGATCGCTGGATCCTGTCGCGCCTCGCAGCCGTGACCGCCGAGGTGGCGGCGGCGCTGGACCGCTACGACGCCCAGCGGGCCTCACGCGCGATCGAGGGCTTCGTCGACGAGCTGTCGAACTGGTACGTGCGCCGCAACCGGCGCCGCTTCTGGAAGGGCGAGCTGGACGCCGACAAGCGCGCCGCCCACGCCACGCTCCACCGCGTCCTGGTGGACCTGGCCCGGCTGGTGGCGCCGTTCATCCCGCACCTGGCCGAGGCGATGTGGCAGAACCTGGTGACCGCGGTGGACGCGGCGGCGCCCGACTCGGTGCACCTGGCCGACTTCCCGGTGGCGGATGCTCAAGCGCGTGACGTTGCCCTTGAGCAGGGGGTCGCGCTGGCGCGGCAGGTCGTGGCCCTGGGACGCACCGCCCGGGCCGCCTCCGGCGTCCGGACGCGGCAGCCGCTCGCCGCGGCCCGGGTGAAGCTGCCGGCGGCCAGCGGCGGCGCCCTCCACGTGGACCCGGACGTGGCCGCGGCGCTGAGCCGAGAGATCAGTGATGAGCTGAACGTCAGGGCGGTCGAGGTCCTGAGCGACGAGTCCGACATGGTCGAGCGGTCGCTGTTCCCGCTGCTGCCGGTGATCGGGCCGCGCCGCGGGGCGGCGGTGGCCCCGGTGATGGCCGGCGCGCGCTCCGGGGAATGGCGGCTGCTGGAGGACGGGCGCGTGGCCGTCGGCGGGGTGGAGCTGGAGCCCGACGAGTTCCAGCTCACCGCCCGGGCCAGGCCCGGCCACGAGGTGGCGGAGGAGGGCGACCTGCTGGTCGCCCTGGACACCGCGCTGACCGAGGAGCTGGAGGCGGAAGGGCTTGCCCGGGAAGTGGCGCATCGGCTCCAGAACCTGCGCAAGGCGGCAGGCCTCGAGATCAGCGACCGGGTGGTGGCCTGGATCGGCGGGGATGCGCAGCTGACGGCACGGCTGGCGCCGCACCAGCAGTGGCTGGCAGACGAGATCCTGGCAACGGAGCTGCACCTCGGTGCAGAGGCGCCCGACGGCGCGGCGGCGAAGGATGCACTCGACGACGTCGGGGGCCGGCTGGAGCTGGCCCTGCGCCGCGCCTGAGCGGCGGCATCGCGTACCATCGGGCGATGAGCAGCCTGGTGCCGGCGACCGAGTCCCGCGGCCGGCTGCTGGCCCTGACCGTGACCGCGCTGCTGATCGTCGTCGTCGACCAGGTGACCAAGGCCCTGGTCGTCGCGAACCTGGATATCGGCCAGCAGGTGCCGGTGCTCGGCGACCTGCTGATGATCTGGCACGTCCAGAACCGCGGCGCGGCCTTCAGCCTCTTCCAGGGCGCGCTGCCGCTGATGTACCTCGTCACCCTCATCGCCCTGGGGATGCTCGTTTACTTCTATCGCGCCTTCGCCGAGCGCGGGCTCTGGCTGCAGATGCTGCTGGGCGTGATCCTCGGAGGCGTGATCGGCAACTTCGTCGATCGCGTTCGGCTGGGCTATGTCACGGACTGGCTGTCGATGGGCATCGGCGACCTGCGCTGGCCGACGTACAACGTGGCGGACGCGTCGATGTTCTGCGGCATCGGCGCGCTGGTCATCTACCTGACGTTCTTCGAGGCACGACGGGCCGAGGCGCACGCGTGAGCGAGGCGGCAGCCCCAGCGCGCACGGTGGAGGGGGACGCGCCGGCGGGCCGTTTCGACCTGGCGGTGAGCAGCCTGGCCGGCATCAGCCGGGCGCACGCCCAGCGCCTCATCGCCGATGGCCGTGCCCGCGTCGACGGCCGGCGCGCCCGCGGCAGCGACCGGCTGCGCGGCGGTGAGCGCATCAGCGTCGAGCTGTCGGCCCCGCCGGATACCAGCCTGCGACCGGAATCGATTCCGCTGCGGGTTGCCTACGAGGACGAGACGATGCTCATCGTCGACAAGCCAGCCGGGCTGGTCGTCCACCCCAGCGCCGGCCACGGCTCGGGGACGCTCGTGAACGCGCTGCTCGGCCGGGCGCAGGCCCGCGGCGAGCCGCTCGGATCGATCGCCGGTGTCGGACGGCCAGGCATCGTGCATCGGCTGGACAAGGACACCTCCGGGCTGCTGCTGGTGGCGAAGACCGACGCCGCGCAGGCGAGCCTGATGGGCCAGTTCGGCGCACGCAGCATCGAGAAGGAGTACCTGGCCCTGGTGCGTGGCGACGCGCCGGCCCCGCACGGCCGGATCGAGGCGCCGGTCGGTCGCGACCCGCGAGATCGGCAGCGCATGGCGGTGGTGGCGGGCGGCCGAGCGTCGGTCACCGAATACCGCTCGCTGGCGGCGGGCGGTGGCTACACGCTGCTGGACCTTTTCCCGCGCACCGGGCGGACTCACCAGATCCGCGCCCACCTGGCCTACCTGGGGCTGCCGATCGCCGGCGACCTCCGCTACGGCGGGGGCATCGGTCCGGGCGGGCTCGGACGCCAGTTCCTGCATGCGGTCAGCCTGACGCTCGATCGGCCGTTGGACGGTGCGCGACTCCGGGCGTGGAGCGAGCTGCCACCGGACCTGGCAGCCTCGCTGGCCGCGGCCGACATCAGGGGCGATGGGCTGCCGCAGGGGGTGGGCGCCGCCCTGTTGGATGCGGGGGCGGGTGATGGATGAGCCGATGACCCTGCCGCCGGACGTCGAAGCCGAGAAGCGAATGACGTTCCCCAACCCGATGCTGGTCGTGGTGTCGGGTCCATCGGGCGTGGGCAAGTCCACGATCGTGGCGGAGCTGGCCCGCCGGCGGCCGCAGGTCGTGCCGATCGTGACCGCCACCACCCGGCCGCGTCGCGAGGGCGAGACGGACAAGGTGCACTACCACTTCATGTCCCGCGACGAGTTCGAA
>DATBJR010000093.1:0-12888 GCA_036556325.1 Candidatus Limnocylindria bacterium
GAGTCGTCCATCGATCGTGCAGCCCTCCAACGAGGTCACACCACGCAACAGCACGTTCGTGCCGCGCGAACCCGCCGCGCCGGTCCACGGGTCGGTGGACCAGGCGAAGTCCTGGGACCGGCAGGAAGCGGAGCCCGGATGCGCTGGCTGGCTCGCGCTGGCCGACGGCGCAGATGACCCGCCGCTACCGAAGCCTGACCCAGCCGGGCCGAAGCCGCGGAATGCGGTGGCCGCGACCGCGACCAGCAGGACGCCGGCCGCGACGGCGGGCACGAACACCGCGGCACGCATCAGTGGTGACGAGCGGCGCACGGGTGCCTCATCGGGCGAGGTGGGAAGGCGAGTGGGCACGTAGCCCTCCTCGCGGGGGCCAGCCTGGGCACGCAGCTGGCGCTCGAGATCGTTGTCATTCATCGGGCGTTCTCCTCGCCGAGCTGGGCGCGAAGGGCGTCGAGCGCTCGGCTGACATGGCTGCGCGCCGAGGGAGCGGCGATCCCCAGGATCTGCCCGATCTCCTCGAACGGCAGGTCGGCGCGGTAGCGAAGGTAGACGGCGAGTCGCTGGCGCTCGGGAAGGCCTTCGACGGCCTCCCAAACGGCCATGCGATCGGCATGGTCATAGGCGGACGATCTGGGTGGCTGTGCGCCAATGCGCTCCGCCAGGGCCCGGACGCGCCGGCTGAACCGATGCTTGTCCATGGCCAGCCGGTAGAGCGTGCGGAACGCCCAGGCGTCCGGCCGCTCGATCTCCTTCCCGTCACGCAGTGCCGACCAGAGGCGCAACAGCGTCTCCTGGACGGCGTCATCGGCTTCTTCGGGGCCGAGGTTCAGGTGACGGGCCAGTCCCCAGAGCTCCGCGCCGCGATCGGCCTGCAGGCTGACGACCGTGGCGCGCAGGGCATCGGCCTCGATGCCAGTGTCACGAGCAAGGTCGATGGGTGGATCCATGGCGCCTGTGATCATGGCCCTCCGACGCAGGGACGGCGCGGAACGTTGAACGCGGCCTAGACCGGTTGCTCGGTGATCGGCTGCTCGGAGGCAAACTGCTCGGCGTAGAGGCGGGCGTAGAGGCCCTCGTGGCGGATCAGCTCGTCGTGCGTGCCGCGCTCCACGATCCGGCCACGGTCGTAGACCAGGATCTGGTTCGCCTTGAGGATCGTGGACAGCCGGTGCGCGATGGCGATCGTGGTGCGCCCTTCCATGAGCCGATTCAGCGCGGCCTGGATCAGCCGCTCGGAGACC
Organism: Candidatus Limnocylindria bacterium; assembly: GCA_036556325.1. Lineage (GTDB taxonomy): Bacteria > Chloroflexota > Limnocylindria > QHBO01 > QHBO01 > DASSCW01. The sequence goes on from DATBJR010000093.1 coordinate 1,242, forward strand.
GTGTCGAGCGCGGAGGTGGCCTCGTCCAGGATCAGCACCCGCGGGTCCTTGAGCAGGACGCGGGCGATGGCCACCCGCTGCTTCTCCCCGCCGGACAGCTTGTATCCGCGCTCGCCGACGATCGTGTCGTAGCCCTCTGGCAGCTCCAGGATCCGGTCGTGGATCGCCGCGGCGCGGGCGGCGGTCTCGATCTCGTCCATCGTGGCGTCGGGCTTGGCGTAGCGCAGGTTCTCCAGCACGGAGTTGTGGAACAGGTAGGTTTCCTGCGTCACCACGCCGATCTCGCGGCCGAGTGACTCCAGGGCGATCCGTCGGACGTCCAGGCCGTCGATCAGCACCGCGCCGGCATCCACGTCGTACAGCCGCGGAATCAGGTAGGTGGTGGTCGTCTTGCCGGAGCCGGAGGGTCCGACCAGCGCGACCAGCTGCCCGGGTCGCGCATCGAAGTCGATCTCCTCGAGGCCAAACGGCCGCACGGGCAGCCGCACGGCGCGGCCATCGGCCTCTGCCTGCTCGGCCTCCGCCTGGGCCGCCAGCTGGAGCGGCGTGCGCGGGTAGCGGAACGAGACGTGCTCGAAACGCACCTCGCCGTGCATCGAAGCCGGGTCCAGCGTCACCGCATCGGGCGCGTCGTGAATGTCCTGCTCCATCTCGAGGTATTCGAAGATGCGATCGAAGAGGGCCAGCGCCCCCTGGATCTCGACCTGGACATTCAGCAGCTGGCCCATGGGGAAGAAGAGACGGCTCTGGAGGGTGGTGAAGGCGACGATGGTCCCGACGCTCACGTTGGTGTCGCCGCCGATGATCAGTGACCCGGCCAGCAGGTAGACGAAGGCCGGGGCGATGCTGAAGAACGTCCCGATCATGGCGAAGAACCAGCGGCCCACCATCTGCTGCCGGATCTGGAGGTCGCCCAGGCGCCGGGATTCGCGCGCGAACCGTGCGATCGACGCGCGCTGCTGGCCGAACGTCTTCGACAGCAGGATGCCGGAGACGGACAGCGATTCCTCGGTGATGGCGCTCACCTCGGCGAGCGAGCGCTGGGTCAGGGTGCTCACCTCGCGGCGAACGCGACCCACCCGGTAGGTGATGTAGGCGAACACCGGCAGCATGCCCAGCGACAGGATCGTCAGCCGCCAGTCCAGGATGACCATGGCGATCACGGTGGTGGCCACGGTGGCGAAGTTGGAGAGCAGGGACGCGGCGGTATCGGTCACGACTGATTGGACGCCGTTCACGTCGTTGCCGATCCGGCTCTGGATCTCACCGGTGCGCGTCTCGGTGAAGAAGCGCAGCGGCATCCACTGCAGGTGGGTGTAGAGGGCCAGTCGCAGGTCGTCCATCACCCGCTGCCCGACCACGTTCGAAAGGAACGACTGCCCGACGCCGATGCCGGACGAGATGAACGGCAGCACGATCATCAGTGCGCACTGCAGGTAGAGCAGCCCCAGGTCCTTGGGACCGAGCAGGTTGTCGATGACCAGTTTCAGCAGGATGGGGTTGACGACGCCGATGGTGACGCTGACCAGGATGAGCGCCGCGATCACCAGCAGCCGCCCGCGGTAGGGCCGGAAGAAGCCCACGATCAGTCGCAGGGTCCGGGGGCCGCTCCCCGGTCGTGCGCTCAGGTCCGGTTCCGGCCCGCCGCCCCAATGGCCACGGCCACGTCCACCTCCGCGCATCAGGTCAGGTCGATGGAGAGGAACGCCTGCGCCAGCGGCAGGCCCACCGGCCTGCCGACTTCGCTGACCCGCTCGCGGACGCGGGACTCGACCTCTTCCCACTGGTCGAACTGGCTGACGTGGCACCGGAGCGCCTGCAGGCCGAGTTCGAACGTCGCCGAGACGTCCAGCCAGAGGTTCGGCCGCTCCACGCCGGTGACGAGCACCTGGCGAACCTTCCACGGCTCGAGCCCCTCGTCCAGCAGCTCGGGGAAGTTGAGCCGATCACGTGCCGCCGGGTAGACGGCCGCCAGCGTGGCCTCGCCCGTGGCCAGGTGGTCCGGATGGGCGATGAAGGGATTGCCGTCGTCCCGCCGCTGCCAGTTCTGGGCGATCACCAGCTCCGGCCGGAAGCGCCGGATCTGGCGCACGATGTCACGTCGCAGGTCCAGGCTCGGGGTGAGGTAACCGTCGGGATACCCCAGGTGCACGATCTCGCCGACACCCAGCACGTCCGCGGCGGCGCGCTGCTCGGCGATGCGGGTGGCGGCCAGCAGCTCCGGCGTCACTGCCGGATCCTCGGTGCCCTTGCCGCCGTCGGTGGTGACGACATAGTGCACCTCGACGCCGCGCGCGGTGAGCGCGGCGATGGCCGGCGCCGCGCTGAACTCGGCGTCATCGGGGTGGCTGAAGATCACGAGCGCCCGCTCGAGCGGCTCGAGCAGTTCCTCGCGTTGGAGGTCTGTCATCGGGCCATACAGGGTACCGCTGATTGACCGATGTCGCGGACCCTGGTGCATACTGCCCCGCAGTATGTCCGAAGCCGATGCGGCCACGCCGCCAGAGCACTTTCGCCACTCCTACACCAAGGATCGCCAGGAGCTCCTCAACCGCCTGCGCCGGATCGAGGGCCAGGCCCGCGGACTGCAGCGACTGGTCGACGAGGAGGCGTATTGCCTGGACCTCCTGCAGCAGGTCCAGGCGCTGACCGCGGCCGCCGACCAGGTCGGGCTGCTGCTCCTGGAGGACCACATCTCCGGCTGCCTGACGCACGCGATTGCGGCGGGCGAGGGGCAGCCCTACGTGGACGAGGTGATGGCCGTCGTGCGGCGGACGATGGGCCGCCCGGCAGCGCGGCGGGACCGCGAACCGGGCGTCGGCGCCGAGTAGGCCGGGGCGCGAAGCGGGAGTGCCGCAGGGGGGAACCACGGCACTCCCGGGCAGAGCATACCGGGAGGGTCAAGGGTCGACCGAGCGCTTGCTCACTCGCCGAACATGGTCAGCTGCTGGCCGCCGCGCTCGATCAGCGGATCCAGTCCCAGGACCGGCTCCAGCCGCTCCAGGCTCGCCCCGTCCAGTGCCGCCAGGGCGTCCAGGTGCTGCCACTTCAGGAAGTGCCAGTTCTGCCGATCGACCTCCGCGCGCAGCCACGGGGAGCGCTCGAGCTTGAGGCGCACCAGCTCCGTCCGCTCGGCAGGAAAGACGAAGAAGCGCGCCTGCTGGTCCGTGACCGGGATCTCGCGGCCGCGCCGCAGCACGGCCTCGCCCAGCATCGCGGTCCATTCCACTTCGAACATGAACGCCAGGTGGCCGCGGCGGTACCACAGCGCGTCGACGGCGCCGAGCGCATCCGCCGGGGCCCGGACGACGAGTGGCAGGTAGACGCGTCGCTCGTCCTCGTGCAGCCGCTCCAGGAGCGTGCTGCCGCCGTACGCCCGGTCATGCTCGCGTTTGCTGACCCACGCCTTGAGGCCGATGCGATGGGCGTAGTCCACCAGGGTGCCGATGACGCGGGCGTGGTCCTCCAGGCGCTGACCCAGCTCGTCGTCGGTGCGCAGCTGTCCCCGCTCGCCCACCACCGCGTAGGCACCCAGGCAGGCCCGCACCAGTTCCTCGTCCGGTGAGTCGAGGCCCGGGAAGAGGGCGTAGATGCGGTCCATGAAGCCCTGCTCGTCCAGCCGGCCGGCGGTCGACAGCACCGAGAAGGTCGACCATTCGACCCGGTCGGCGAGCGGCGACTCGGCCAGCTCCGGCTCCCGCAGCCACCATTGCGGCTGCTCGGCGTCACCCAGCCGAACGAGCGACCGGTGCTCGTCGCGCCACAGCTCCTCGCGCAGGAGCGTGGCCAGCAGCGCGGCCCCGCCGCGTTCCAGGCGGGCGTCGGGGGCCGTCTCGGGATCGGCCTCGCCGTTGCCGCGGGCCATGGCCACCCGACGCAGCAGCCCGGCGCGCTGCAGGCCCATCACCACCGCTGCCGCGATCCGCGTCAGTCCGGCCGGCTCGCCCCTGGCCCGCAGCAGCTCGACGGCTGACTGGTCGATGGCCTCGGCCAGCTCCGGATAGGTGAGGTGCCCCTCCTCGGCGCCAAGCCGCAGCGGCGAAGCCTGGACGGCGTCGCGCAGCCGGTCCTCGGCGGATGGCTTGCGCAGGTGCAGCGTCAGCCCGTCGCCCGAGCGACGCGACTCGCGATGGATGACGTCGACAAGCTCCAGGCCCGCCGCAGCGCCGGCGGTGGCGACCGCCAGCAGGCGGTCCGGGTCGTCGCCGTCGATCATGACCACGAACCAGCCGTCGGGCTTGAGTGCGCCGGCGGCCGAGGCCATGGCGTGCCGCAGGGCCGTCGCCTGCGCCCCGTCCGGCCGCGCCGGCCCGGATCCGAACAGGGGCTCGAGCCGCAGCGTCTCGGCCGCCTCGCGGCCGATGAGCCAGCCCGTGGCCAGGTACTCGAAGCTCAGCTCGTCGACGCTCGGCGCGTCGGCGACCGAGGAGAGGACCAGGTCGACGTGGTCGGGCGGCAGGTACTGGCCGATGACGGCCGGCCGGCACCGGATCCACAGGACGTTGGCGGCCGCCACGCCGCCCAGGTCCTCGAGGCCGGCCGCCAGCCGGGCGGGGCGGCGATCGCGTCCCAGGGCGGCGATGGCGATGCGCACGTCCTGGACGGCCGACTCGAACAGCCGCCACACGTTCGCCTCCCGCTGGAAGCGTGACGCCGGCTGTCGAACGTGGCCACCGCTGATCCGCAGGGAGGCGACCCGGCCCGGATAGCCGTTCAGCTTGCTGGCCGGCAGCAGGCAGGCCGCCAGGGCGAGCCGGAACGCCGCGGCCAGCGCGGGCTCGCGGATCTCCGCATCGATCTTGTTGGCGATGGTCTGCAGCGCATAGAGGTTGCGCGAGGTGTAGAGATCGAGCAGCTCGTCGACGATCTCCGTTCGACCGTCGAGCACCGGGAAGCGGTCCCGCAGTTGCTGGTAGTGCGGGGCCTGCCGAACGTCGGTGGCAGTGAGCTGCGGCGTCGCCGGCTCGGGCAGGACGGTGGACGCAAAGCGTGGCCCATCCGCGCCGCTTGGCGCTTCGGCGGGAAGTGGCGGCGGCGGGGGCGGCTCCCCCGGCTCACCGATGGGCGCCGCCGGATCGTCGTCGAGGGACGGCACGGCGGTGAGGCCAACCGGCGCCGGCGGCAGGTCGTCCTCGGCGTCGGCCGCGGGCTCGATCTCCCCCGGCTCGTCGTCGGCGGACTCGGACCGGGCGGCGGGAGCCGGACGGTCGATGCCGAGCTTGGCCAGGTCGATGTCGTCCACGGCCGCCACCCGCTCGGCCGGGCCGCCGACCGCGATGTCGCAGTTCGCGCAGCGGTAGATCTTGCGGCCGGGAGCATCGGCGTCGCGCGGCCAGATGAACTGCTCGCCCACCACCGGCCGTCGGCAGGTGGCGCATCGCGTGGCGTACAGCTCCTCGATGTGCTGCCGCAACGGCACGTCCACGCGCCGCGAGGCGGAGAGCTGGGCGAAGGCCGCCTCGATCGCCCCGGCGTCGGAGGTCAGCAGGAACGCATTGGCGGCCAGCTGGGCGAATGGACTCGGGTCCGAGGCCACCGCCCGCATGCCCGCGGCGATGGCGCGGCGGGCGGTCCAGCCGGTGCCCGCCCAGGGATCGAGGACCGTGTCGCCGGCGCGGGCGTACGAGGCGAGCTCGGCGTCCAGCTGGTTATCGGCCGGAGAGGGAAAGTAGCGCTCCAGGAGCGCCAGGCCGGGGAGGCGACGAGGAAGGACGACGTGGTCGAGACGCTTCCGTTGGGCCTCGCCCATCGGGCCTCCTACGGTTCCTCGATCAGCTCCTCTTCGAGCTCAGGCTCGGCCGAGAACTCCGGCAGGGTGGTGTCGAGCTCTTCGACCTCCTCCTGCTCCTCCTCGAGCTCCTCGCTCTCTTCCCCGTCGTCATCGTAGCGGAGTGCGCTGCCACGGATGTCGGGTCGGACGCCAGCCGGGCGCCCGGTGGCGGCCCCGGGGAACGACACCTTGCCGAAGTTGTCGGGATGGGCAAAGGCCTCACGGATGATGATCCGCACCTCTTCGCCGTTGACGGTGGTGATGGCCGCCTCGTAGCGGTTGCCGCCCTTCATCAGCTTCGCCAGCCGCGCGCCGACCCGCGGCTCCACCTGGCCGATCTCCGAATCGCCGACCCGGGCCATCAGCAGCTCGCCGTCCAGGATCAGCTCGACAGCGTTGCCCGGTGACAGCGGGGCGAGCTGCCGCGCGGGTCCAACGTTGATGACGCGCGCGTGGCCGGTCTTGCCCATCTCCTCGATGAATGCCGCTGCCGATGCCTTCTCCGGCTTGCCGTTGCCGGGGCTCTTGCCATCACCGCCGCCCATCAGCACGCGCAGGCGGGCGACGTTGCGTTCGGCGATGCGGTTGGTGGCGTCCCGCTCGAGGGCTGCCTCGTACGCCTCGAGTGCCTCGTCGTGGCGCCCGAGCTCCGCCAGCGCCTTGCCGAGGCGGTTGTAGGTATCCGTATCCGGCCCAAGCTCGAGCAGCTCGCGGTTCGTGCCGACGGCTGCCTCCCACTCGCCGCCCGTCGCCTGGGCGATGGCCGTCTCCGCCAGCTGCCGCCGCTGGCGCATGGTCGTCTCAGTCTCTCCGAGCGTCATAGCGTGGGTGAATCTCCCCGCAAGAAGCGGTTGTCTTGGGTGCGAAAAACGCCCTTCCGAACCTCCGCCGGGTCCGAGGGCGCCTTGTTGTAGCACCGGCCGATAGGGGTGTCAACGAGATGCGTTCAGGACCCGCTCAGCAGGATTGCGACCACGACGCCCAGCACTGCCAGAGCGCCGAACTCCAAGATCACCGAGCGCGCGGAGGCGCCCTCGTCGAGCGCCTCGGCGGCGCCGGCCCAGGCGTGGAATCCGAGCGCGATGACTGCCGCACCCACGACGCCGGGCAGCCGCAGCAGGGCGACGGCGGCCGCGATCTGCCCGAGGGCCACGAGGTGCAGCGCCGCCTGGCCAACGGCCTCGATGCCGCTGCGCCCACGCGCCTCCGCGGCCCGCAGAGCCGGGATCGCGGAGATGAGCAGGAGCGGGATCAGCGCCGGTGGCCACGCCTCGCGCGGCACCAGGGCGGCCACGCCGGCCGCCGCCGCGAACACGATCCCCACCAGGGCCAGGTCCAGCCCCACTCGCCGTCCACCGCTGCCCAGGTCGAGCTCCAGGCGGATCACCGCCCACAGCAGGACGGCGGCCACCGGGGCCGGCACCAGGCCAGTTGCCGGCACCAGCAGGCGGCCGAACAGCGTCAGCGCCACGCCGGCACTGGCCAGGGTGGCGTAGCGCGCGAAGCCCAGCTCCGCCTGGGCCGGGCCGATGAGCCAGACGGCACCCAGCCCGCCAATGGCCAGCTGGGCGGCGACCGCCACCGCCAGCCAGAACGGGGTGACCAGCCAGCCGACCGAGGCGATGGCGGCCATCACGATGGAAATCAGGATCGCCTCGGGATGACGAATGCGCCCCAGCACGCGATTGGCCACGATCGAGCGCCGTCCGGTCACGCCCTCCATCATTGCAGCGACCCCAGCAGCGCGTCGGCCGCGAGCGTGCCGGCCACCTGCTCGGCGGTGATCCACGCTCGCCGCGCCATCGAGACGGCGTAGTCGAGCTGCGGCAGCTCCTCGATGCGGTGCGCGTCGCTGGCCAGCGTGATGCGGACCCCCGCCGCCGCAGCCGCGCGGCCCAGCGCGTCGTCCAGGTCAAGCCGGGGGCTGCCGTTCATCTCCAGCATCGTCCCGGTGCGGGCGGCGGCTGCAAAGATCCGCGGCCAGTCGAGCGGCATCGGGTCGCGGCGGTTCACGATCCGGCCGCTCGGATGGGCGATCACGTCGACGTGCGGGTTTTCGATCGCCGCCAGCGTGCGGGTGGTGAGCTGCTCCGCGGGTTGGTTGCGGCCGGTGTGCACCGAGGCCACGACGACCTCGAAGTGGGCGAGCAGCTCATCGGGATAGTCAAGGCTGCCATCCGCCCGCACCTCCATCTCGGTGCCGTGCAGGATCCGGAACGGCGCGAGCTGCGCGTTGAGCCGCGCCAGCTCGGCACGCTGGGCCGCGATGCGGTCAGGCTCGAGGCCGCGGGCAATGCCCAGCGACGGCGAGTGGTCGGTGAGCACGATCCACGCGTAGCCGCGGTCACAGGCCGCCCGCGCCATGGCCTCGATGGAGTCGACGCCATCGGACCAGTCGGAGTGGACGTGGGTATCGCCCCTGAGGTCGCCGACCGATACGGGGACGGGCAGCGTCCCCGCCCGGGCAACGGCGATGACGTCCGTGTCCTCCCGCATCTCCGGCGGGATCCAGGGCAGGTCCAGGCGCGCGTAGACCGCCTCCTCGGTGGCCTCGAGCAACAGCTCGCCGGTCTCGACGTTCTTGAATCCCTTCTCCGACAGCGACAGCCCACGATCCAGGGCGATGCCGCGGAGCGCGACGTTGTGCTCCTTGCTGCCGGTGAAGTGGACGAGATGGGTGCCCCACGCCGCCGGCGGGCAGACCATGAGGTCGACGCGCAGGCCGGCTCGCGTCACGATGCTCGACTTGTCGACGCCCGCGGCCAACACGCGGTCGACCTCGGTCAGGCCGTCCAGGACGCTGATCAGCGCCGCTGGATCGTCGGTGGCGGCCAGCAGGTCGAGGTCTCCCACCGTCGGCTTTCGGCGCCGCAGCGAGCCTGCGGGCTCGAGCTGGGCCACGCCCCGCACCTCGCGGAGCTGGTCAAGCAGCCCGGCGATCATCTCGTCGGCCTCGTGGAGCACCACGCGGCTGATCTTGCGCTCCAGGTGCGCGATGCCGGCCAGGATGTTCTGCTCGGTGCGCTCCGAGACCCCCTTCACGCCTCGCAGCAGGCCGTCGGCCGCGGCAGTGCGGAGAGCGTCGACCGAGTCGATGCCACGCTCCTCGTGAAGCAGCTTCACGGTGCGCGGACCCACGCCGGAGATGCGGAGCATGTCGAGCAGTCCCTCCGGCACCTGCGCCCGCAGCCGGTCGTAGTAGGCCAGGCTGCCGGTCGTCGACAGCTCGGCCAGCTTGGTGGACAGCGCCGGCCCGGCGCCAGGCAGCTTCGGCGGCGTGCCACGGCGGTACAGGGAAGCGACGTCCTCGGGGTAGCGCTCGATCGCATCGGCCACGCGGCGATAGGCGACTGCCTTGTAGACCACCTCACCCATGATCTCGAGCATGTCGCCGATCTCGCGGAAGATCCGCGCCAGCTCGGCGTTGGGGAGCAGCGCGTCGTCCGAGCGGGTGATCGCGCGTGGTCGAGGCATCGGTGAATTCTAGGAGCAAGCCAACGGCCCGATCCCTTTCGGAACCGGGCCGTGCTTGGCTGAGGTGTGCTGGCTTAGCGCTTGCCGCCCAACGCCTGGCGGATGCGGCTGGCCAGCGAGCGCCGCCGATACCGACGAATGACGCCAGTGGACCGGTGCCGTCGCTCTGCCTCCCTCAGCAGCTCTTCCGACCGAAGCGTGGCCAGCAGGCCAAGGTACGTCGCTCCTCGGCTCATCTGTTGCCTCCGTTTCGTAACTAGTGCGTGTGTTATTGGTGGTTACATTGCAAGTATAGCAGGGCCGCGTAACTTGTCAAGGGCCTTATAATGGTTACATGATGGTTCTCAAGCACGACCAGGATCCCGAGCCGCGCGACTCCGAGGAGCTGTTCGTGGACTTCGCCAATACCCTGTCCCACACGCGTGGCGAGCCCCGCGACGAGGTGCCGGACGCCGACGCGCTCCTGGGCTGGCTGCGCGATCACGGGCTGATCAGCGCGCGCGGCCGCGCAACCGAGGCGGCCCGCATGCGCCGCCACCCCGAGGAGGAGGCCCGGCGCATGGAGCGCTTTCGACGCCTGCGCTCGGTCCTGCACCAGGTGGCCGCGGAGCTCGGGCGGGATGGGGAGCCGAGCAGCGAGTCGGTCACCCAGCTCAATCACATCCTGCGCCACGGCCTGCACTACCACCAGCTGCGGCGCGGCGAGGGCGGCGCCCAGTACGAGGTCAGCCAGGTCGGCGACCGACTGGACCAGGCGCGGGCCGCCATCGCCGGTTCCTTCGCCCACTTCCTGGCCGATGATGCCCCAGATCGGCTGCGCGTCTGCGCCAACGACGGCTGCCGCTGGATCTTCGTGGACCGCTCCCCCACCGGGCGCCGCCGCTGGTGCGACATGCGGACCTGTGGCAACCAGGCCAAGGTCGCTCGCCACCGTGCCCGGGCAAAGGCCTCGGCCGGCGCCGGGGTCCAGGAATCAGGGGTTTCCGCCGCCGCGGGTCGCGACTAGAATCACCGCGGCTCCCGGGGCGCAACCCCGGTGAGCCGGACGGAACTCACATCGAGGCGGCGCGATCCATCGTGGACGCAAGCTCCAGTAGACGCGCGCGCCGAGGGCTGAGCATGGGGACCTGCGCCTAGCCGATCCCCCTCGACCACCGGCGCGGGCTCCAGCGCGACCGCAACGTCGCGCGCCAACACAAGGTGGTCGACATGATCCTGACGATTGGCCGATGGGCCGGCGGCTGCGTGCCGCCGCCGAACCGATGACCTCGGCGCAGACGGCCGAGCTGCTCACCGAGGTGCAGGAGCTCATCCGCGAGCGCGAGCGCGAGGGCGTGGCCGGACTGGCCGAGCGAGTGGGACCGGCGGAGTGGGCCGATCTCGTCCCCGAGCTCGAGCCGGCCGAGGTCGCGGTCCTGCTGCAATGGCTGCCGGACGACGAGATCCCCCAGCTGCTGGAGGAGCTGCCGCCGTCGGAGGCCGCCCGCATCCTGCGCACGCTCGCGGCACCGGAGGCCGCGCGGCTGCTGGAGGACATCGATCCGGACGATGCCGCCGACATCGTCGAGCAGCTGTCCACCCGGGACGCGGACGAGATCCTGGTCCGGATGCGACCGTCGGAGGCCGCGGAGATCCGCGAGCTGAGCGGCTACGCCCCTGATTCCGCCGGCGGCATCATGACCCCCGCCTTCGTGGCGGTGACCCGAGACGCCACGGCGGCCGAGGCGATTGCCGCCATTCGGCGCCTCGTCGACCAGGCGGAGACGGTCAACTACGTGTACGTGGTCGACGGCGAGCGTCGGCTGCTCGGGGTCCTGTCGCTCTATCGGCTCCTGCTGAGCCACGCCGGGACGCGCGTCAGCGAGCTGATGGCGCCGACGACGGTGCGGGTGCGGGCCAGCGCCGACCAGGAGGTGGCGGCTCGTCTGCTGACCGACCGCAACCTGCTGGCCATTCCGGTGGTGGACGACGATGACCGGCTGCTGGGGATCATCACCGAGGACGACGTGGCCGACGTCCTCGAGGCGGAGGCCACCGAGGACATCGAGCGGCTGGGCGGCTCCCAGCCCCTGAACCTGCCCTACCGGCTGGCGAGCGTGCCCCTGCTCGTGCGCAAGCGCCTTGGCTGGCTGCTCCTCCTGTTCCTCGCCGAGGCGTACACCGGCACCGTGCTGCGGAACTTCGAGGATGAGCTGAGCGCCGTCGTCGATCTCGCCTTCTTCATCCCGCTGCTGATCGGCACTGGCGGCAACCTCGGCAGCCAGACGGTCACGCTGGTGGTACGCGCGATGGCACTCGGTGAGGTCGCGCTGAAGGACATTGCCTGGGTCGTATGGAAGGAGATCCGCGTCGGCGTCGTGATGGGACTGGCCATGGCCGCCGTCGCATTCGGCCGTGCGCTTA
>DATBJR010000094.1:0-47607 GCA_036556325.1 Candidatus Limnocylindria bacterium
ACGCCACGGCGCTGACCGAGGCCGGCTACGTCGGCGAGGACGTCGAGAACATCCTTCTGCACCTGATCCAGGCCGCCGACTTCGACGTCCAGCGCGCGGAGCGCGGCATCGTCTACATCGACGAGATCGACAAGATCGCCCGCAAGACCGACAACCCCTCGATCACCCGCGACGTCTCCGGCGAGGGCGTGCAGCAGGCGCTGCTGAAGATCCTGGAGGGGACGATCGCCAACGTCCCGCCGCAGGGCGGCCGCAAGCACCCGCACCAGGACTTCATCCAGATCGACACCACCAACGTCCTGTTCATCTGCGGCGGCGCCTTCGAGGGTCTCGAGAAGATCGTCGAGGAGCGCGTCGGACGGCGAGGCATCGGCTTCGGCTCGGAGGCGCAGCACACCCGCGAGCAGCGCCGCCGCCTGATGGACCAGCTCATGCCTGAGGATCTGCTGAAGTACGGCCTCATCCCGGAGTTCGTCGGCCGTCTGCCCGTGGTGGTGAGCCTGGCCGCCCTGGCCATGGAGGATCTCGTCCGCGTCCTGACCGAACCGAAGAACGCCTTCACCAAGCAGTTCAGCAAGTTCCTGGAGCTGGACAAGGTGGAGCTGGTCTTCACGCCGGAGGCCCTGGAGGCAACCGCGCGCCTGGCGCTCGGCCGCAAGACGGGAGCGCGCGCCCTGCGCACCATCCTGGAGGAAGCGCTGCTGGAGGTGATGTACGACATCCCGGAGCGGACGGACGTGCGCAAGGTCGTGATCACCGCCGAGACCATCGAGCATGGCCATCCGCCAATGCTGGTCACCGAGACCGATGACGCGGAGCCCCGCCGCCGCTCAGGCAAGGACCGCGAGCGAGGCGAGCGCATCGAGCGGGCGGAGGAGTCCGCCTAGCTACTCGCCGGCCGGAGCCTCCGGCGGTGCCGTGGCGCTGTCCGTCCCCGCAATCGTGCCGAAGCCTGGTCGTGATCCTGCGCGACCTCGGCTCAGGTTCGAGGCCACGATGATCTGGCCGTTCGGCACGTTATGGACCGTCCCGTCGGCGTCGCGCAGGACCGTGCGTCGCAGGCTGAAGTCGGTGACCTCGCCCTCGACGCCGGCGATCCGGACCCGGTCGCCGGCGCTGAACTGGTTCTCCAGCACGATGAAGATCCCGGCCAGCCAGTCCTTGACCAGCGTCTGAGCGCCCAGCCCGACCGCGATCCCGACCACGCCGAGGCCCGCGATGGCCGGGCCGATGTCGACCTCGAACTTGTCCAGGATCATCAGGACCGCGATCACCGCGATGACCGTGCCCGCGATTCGAATGGCGAGCCGCTGCAGCGTGCGGACCCGGCGCTCCAGCTCGATGGGGGACATGGGACCCTCGACGCCCTCGCGCCGGCGTCGGTCGAGGAGGTGCGCGACCGCGGCGTTGATTCCCAGCCGCATGGCAACCAGCGCGGCGACGGCGACCAGCACGATCACGCCCACGCTGACCGCGGCGCCCCACGAGATCTCGAGCATCGGCTCGATGGTAGCAACCAGCCACACTGGTACGACCGGCGATTGCAGACGGTACTTCGGGCCGGTGCGACTTCGGTGGGGTCCGCGGCTAGCATGGCCTTCACGCATCGCGGCGCCATTCGCCGTGCAGGAGGGCACTCGAACTCATGGGCGTGGAACGACGCCGAGCAGGCTTCCGGCTTCCGTGGTCGGCCGACGGCGAGGAGAGCGACGAGACGCAGGCTGCGACGACCGAGGCAGCCGGCGAGGCCTCGCCTGCCGAGCCCGCGCCAGCCGACGAGGCGGCCGCGGAGGCGAAGCCGATGACCGACGCCGAGGCGACCGCTGTTCCCACCGCCGATGAGCCGGCAGCTCCCGACACCAGCGTCACTGAATCGACGGGTGAAGACACCATGACCGCCAGCAGCACCACCGCCGGCCCCGAGCCTGCACCAGAGACCGAGGGCGAGTCGGCCGATTTCCTGAAGAGCCTCGTCGGCGCCATGCGGACCGTGGCCGAGAGCTCTCGCGAGACGAGCCTGGCGGAGCTGCGCACGATCATCGACCAGCGCATCGAGACACTGCGGACCGCGGCGGCCGAACGGGAAACCGACATCCGCCGCCAGGCCGACACGGATCTCGAGGCCGTGGGGGAGTGGGAACGCGCCGAGATCGATCGGGTCAGGTCCGAGGCCGAGACGAAGCGCACGGATCGCCGCGCGCAGCTCGAGCAGCAGCTCTCCGCGCATCGCACTGCCAGCGATGCGGCCGTCGAATCCGCGCGCAGCCGCCTTGCCCAGCATGAGAGCGAGCTCGCTGCCTTCTTCGCGCAGCTCGGCGAGATCACCGACCCGGCCGCATTCGTGGACGCCGCCAAACGGATGCCGCGCGCGCCGGAGCTCGAAAGCCTGCCCGCGGCCGATTTGTCAGCCACTCCGGACGGCACCGACCCGCGGCTTGCCGCGCTGGGCGTGACTCCCGAAACGACGACCGCAGACCAGACGGCGGACCAGGGGGCGCCCGAGGCGCCAGCGGCGACCGAAGCGGCGGCACCTGAGGCGACAGTTGCGACCGACGCTGCAACGAACGGAACCACACCCGCACCGGACGCGGAGCTTGCCGAGCGGCTGGCGCAGCTGGACGAGCGACTGTCCGCCCAGCCCGCCACTCCGGCGGCGACCGCGCCGGCCGCTGCCGGGGGCGAGACATCGACCGCCATCGTGGTGAAGGGCCTTGGCAGCTTTGGCGCCATCACCAGCTTCAAGCAGTCCCTCGAGCGCGTCGAGGGTATCCGCGGCGTCACCCTGTCGCTCGGACCGACCGGCGAGTTCGTTTACCGGGCCAGCCACGCCGGCGACTACGACCTGGTCGGCGCGATCCAGGGCCTGGAGGGCCCCACGGCCAGTATCGAGAACACCGACGGGACGCTGGTCGTCACCCTCAGCCGCGCCCGCTGACGGGGGCGGGTCACCGCTCGGAGCGTGCTAGACTCGCGCCACGGCGCTGACCGTGAGGAGTACCCCTCCATCGGTCCACAGAGAGGACGAGCCACCGGCTGAGAGCCCGTCCTGGAGAACGCGGAGGGGGAAGGTCGCACGCGAGCCGGCCGGGACCGCCCGATATCGCGGAACAGAGGCGCCTGACCGGCGCGAACGAAGGTGGTACCACGACAGGCCCGTTCGTCCTTCGACGAGCGGGCTTTGTGTTTGCCTAGTCGCAGGCGAGTGAAAGGAGCCGGCACCGATGTCGACCACGGCGCGCAGCCAGCTGTCGCCGCGCTACGAGGCCGCCGCCATCGAGCCCGCCATCTACGAGCGCTGGCTGGCGGCCGATGCCTTCACGCCGTCGCCCGAACCGCCGTCCGGCGCGAAGCGCTTCGTGATCACCCAGCCGCCACCGAACGTCACCGGGGCGCTGCACCTCGGCCACGCCCTGACCGCCTTCGTCGAGGACATGCTGGTGCGCTATCACCGCATGCTCGGCGACGACACGCTCTGGCTGCCCGGAGTTGACCACGCCAGCATCGCCGCCCAGTTCGTGCTCGACCGCATCCTGGCCGAGGAGGGCGAGACTCGCGCCACCCTCGGTCGCGAGCGCTACCTCCAGCGCATGTGGCAGTTCATGGACGAGACGCGCGACGTGATCGGCCAGCAGCATCGACGCCTGGGTGCCAGCCTGGATTGGTCGCGGCTGCGGTTCACCATGGATGAGGGCAGTGCCCGGGCGGTGCGCGCCGCGTTCAAGCGACTGTGGGACGCGGGCCTGGCGTATCGCGGCGAGGCGCTTGTCAACTGGTGCCCGCGCTGCCGCACCACCATCAGCGACCTGGAGAACATCAAGCACGAGGAGTCGGGCACCCTCTGGACGATCCGCTACCACCTTGCGGGGCCCGATGGGAAGCCGGATCCGGACAACTGGATCTCCGTGGCGACTACGCGGCCGGAGACGATCTTCGGCGACACCGCCGTGGCGGTGCACCCCGAGGACGAGCGGTACGCGGCGTTGGTTGGCCGCGAAGCGATCCTGCCGTTCGTCGGCCGGCGGCTGCCGATCATCGTCGACGAGCACGTCGAGCGCGAGTTCGGAACCGGTGCCGTCAAGATCACCCCGGCGCACGACTTCGACGATTACGAGGTCGGCCGGCGCCACGGGCTGCCGATGATCAGCGTGCTGGACGAGGACGCGAGACTGACCGACGAGGCCGGCGAGTTCGCGGGCCTCGATCGCTACGACGCGCGCGCCCGAATCATCGATCGCCTGCGGGAGATGGGCGACCTGGAGGGCGAGGCGCCGCACCAGCTGGTCATCGGCCGTTGCGACCGGTGCGGCACGGTGGTCGAACCACGGCTCTCGGTGCAGTGGTTCGTGAAGGTCAAGCCCCTTGCCGAGCGCGCCCTGAGCAGCGTGCGCGAGGGCCGCACACGGATCATCCCGCCGCACTTCGAGAAGGTGTTCGCGCACTGGATGGAGAACATCCATGACTGGGCGGTCGGACGCCAGCTGTGGTGGGGACATCGGATCCCGGCCTGGTACTGCCCGGACGGCCACATCACCGTCTCCGATGCGGCCGACGGTCCCGATGCCTGCGCCGATTGCGGCCGCCCGGCGGCCGAGCTGACGCAGGAGACCGACATCTTCGACACCTGGTTCTCGAGCGGCCTCTGGCCGTTCTCGACCTTGGGCTGGCCGGAGGAGACGGCCGACCTGCAGCGCTTCTATCCGACCCAGGTCATGGAGACGGCTTACGAGATCCTCTTCTTCTGGGTCGCGCGGATGATGATGCTGGGCCTCTTCCTCACCGAGGTCGAGCCGTTCGAAACCGTCTACCTGCACGGCATCGTTCGCGATCCATACGGGCAGAAGATGAGCAAGACGAAGGGCAACGTCGTCGATCCGCTGGAGATGATCGAGGAGATCGGCGCCGATGCCCTGCGCG
This sequence comes from Candidatus Limnocylindria bacterium, assembly GCA_036556325.1. Classification (GTDB taxonomy): domain Bacteria; phylum Chloroflexota; class Limnocylindria; order QHBO01; family QHBO01; genus DASSCW01. Next base: position 4,915 of record DATBJR010000094.1, read on the forward strand.
TCGCCCTGGTCTCCGGCAATGCGCCAGGGGTCGACCAGCGGCTGACGGCCGCGAAGCTGACCGGCGGGCGGAACTTCACCAACAAGGTCTGGAACGCCGCGCGCTTCGTGCTCGGGGCCGCGCCGGAGCCGATGGCCGAGCCTGCCGGCGACGAGACGTTGGCCGAGCGCTGGGTCCGCTCCCGCCTCGCCGCCACGATCGACCGTGCAACGCGTCAGCTCGACGCGCTGGACCTGGCAGGCTACGCGGCCACCATCCACGAGTTCGCGTGGAGCGACTACTGCGACTGGTACCTGGAAATGGCCAAGGTGGAGCTGCGCCGGGAGGATTCGTCCGACGCGGAGCGCGCGCGCCTGTGGCGCACGACGACCGAGACCTTCGGCGAGCTGCTCCGGCTGTTGCACCCATTGCTGCCGTTCGTCACCGAGGCGATCTGGGAGCCGCTCGGCGAGGTTGCCCCCTGGGCGATCCGCGGCGAGGCGCTCCTGATTCGTGCGGCGTGGCCCTCGGCGTCCGCCGCTGACGACGCGATCGAGCGCACCGTCGATGAGCTGCGCGACCTGATCCGCGCGGTCCGGGACCAGCGCACGGCGGCCGGCGTCGCGGCCGGCGCGTGGCTCCCGTTGCACGTCGCGCCCTCGGGCGCCAGCGAGCGCCGGGCGCTCGAGGGCGGCGCCCGCTACCTCGCGGCGCTTGCCCGGGTCCGTCCGCTCGACGTCACCGCCGACCCGGCGGGCCGGCCGTCCTCGGCCGGGAGCACGGCGCTTGGCACGTTCTGGCTCGGCAGCGATGCGGCAGCAGATGAAGCCGCCGGACAGCGCGCGGCCGAGCGGCGGGCGGAGCTGCGCCGCCAGGTCGACCGACTCCGCACCCTGCTCGGCAACGACGACTTCATCGGCCGGGCGCCGGCACCTGTCGTCGACCGCGAGCGTGCGCGCCTGGCCGATCTCGAGGCCCAGCTGGACGCCCTGGGGGACGGCGCCGGCTAGCCGATCGGGCTATCGCGGAGTGGCCGCAACCCGCTGCTAGAATCGCCGCGCTGACCCACGCACCAGGGGTTTCATGTCCTTTCTCAGGCGCAACAAGAAGGAAGAGGCGCCGCCTCCGCCGCCACCGACCCCCGTCCAGGAGGACGTATCGGCTCAGCAATATGCGCTGAAGCTGAACTACCTGGCACGGTCCAGCGATGGACTGCGGATGCAGCCGGATCCCGCGGTCCGTGGGCTGCTGCCGGGCATCGTTGAGCCGTTGGCGCTGTCGCACGTCGAGACCATCGAGCCGCTGCCGCTGGAATACAGCGATGCCGCGCCGACGCTCGAGCGCTTCACGGAGATGCAGCAGTGGGTCCTGGCGCGCCGTGAGCTCGGGCCCATCGGCCGGCATGGACTGTACGTGCTGGAGATGACCGACGCGCTGGACATGACCGTGGACACCTTCTTCTGCGCCCTGCTGCACGGTGAGACCGACACCAGCGGCTACCCGGACTACGCCGCCATCGTCGGCGGCCTGGCCAGCCACTGGGACGAGCTGTCAGGCGAGCTCATCGTGCGCGCGGTGCTGGGGTGGGGTGGCAAGGGTCAGCGCGGAGACACGGATCGGATCGGCCAGCGGATCCTGAGCTCGCTCTACCAGCAGGTCATCGCCTCGGGGTACAGCCTGGGCGCAGCGGATGCTGCCCGCTCGCCGTCGATCCACGGGCGCACCGGGCTGGTCTGCGCACACTGCGGCTTCGAGGCCGGCGTCGCCGGCGCGTTCTACTGCCCGAAGTGCGGCATGCGGATGAGCCGCGGCTGACGGTACCTTCGGCGGCTCGGACTAGGCCCTAGTCCCATTGTCGTACGGGTGGGTGCGTCCAATAGTGGTGCGGTCCGCAACCGTTACTCCGCACCGAAGGGATCAGATGGAGCGCCCGATCGTTGTGCTCGCAATGGCCGGCCCAGCCGACGCCATCGCCGCTGACCTCGGCCGAGCCGGCTTCGACTCGGTCACCGACACCGATGACGCCCTGACCCGCCTCGCCGCCGGCGAACGGGTCGACCTGGCCGTCATCGACTGCGACCTGCCGGGCGACACCACCGCCATGCTCTACAGCGCCCTGCACGGGCCGAAGCCGGTTCCCACCCTGCTGCTGTTTGGCGACGACATTCCGGCATTTGCCTCGGAGGTGTCGGCGGCCACCGATGAGTACGCGATCAAGCCGATCCCCAGTGATGCGCTCGTCTATCGGCTGCAGGCGCTGCTGATCCGTGGCGGTGTCGCGCTGCCGGCAGATGGCGGCGAATGGACGTCGGTCACCTCGGACGATGGCTCGGTCATCGGCGAAGGGCACGTCGTCAGCGTCTTTGCGCCGAAGGGCGGCGTCGGCAAGACGACCGTCTCTGTCAACCTGGCCGTTGCGCTGCACGAGCAGACGCGCTCCAGCGTCCTGCTGTTCGATGCCGACGTCGGCGTCGGCAACGTCACCAGCGTCCTGGCGGTGCCGTACCGCATGGGCCTCGCTGACCTGGCGGATTCACCCGCCGAGGAATGGACCGATGCCGCATTCGAGCAGATGGTCGCCGTTCACCCGGCATCCGGCGTGCGGGTCCTCACCTGGGGCAGTGATCCGGCAGAGTCCGAACACGTCAGCGTGGACCTCCTGCTGGCCGCCCTGCGCTGGGCGAAGGCGCACCACTCGTACGTGGTGGTCGATACCCATCCCGGATACGACGATCGAACCATGGCCATGCTGACGCTCGCCACCGAGATCCTGCTGGTCGTCACTCCCGAGGTTGGCGCCATCCGCAACAGCTCGCAGTTCCTGGGGCTGGCCCGCGAGGTCGGATTGGGCGAGATGATCCGCGTGGTCGTGAACCGCGCCAACCACGGCGTTCGGCTTCCGGACATCGAGCAGGCCCTCAACCTGCCGGTGAGCGCCACGGTCGTCTCGAACGGGCCGAAGGCTGTCATCGCCTCGAACGAGGGCCTGCCGGTCATCACCAAGTTCCCGCGGGAGAAGATCGCCACCGACCTGCACAACGTCGCTCGCGTCGTGGTCAACGGCACCTCAACCGCCGCCCCCGAGCCGGTCCGCCGGTCCTGGTGGGCCACCCTGGTGTCCCGCGCCTCGAACACGTCGAACGCCTGAGCGCATTTCACGCTCTGCACTGCCGCCCAGCGGCTGTGCGATCATGCGCCGGCCGTGCCGACCTACGACTACCAGTGCCGAAGCTGCGGCCACACCATCGAGGTGATCCACTCCATGACGGAGGAGGGTCCGTCAACGTGTGAGCGGTGCGGCGGAGAGCTCCGCCGCGTGCTGTACCCCACGGGGATCATCTTCAAGGGCAGCGGCTTCTACAAGACGGATTCCCGCAGCACCGGTGGGAGCGCCAGCGACGCGAAGCCGGCCACCAAGGCGACGCCGAAGGTCGACCCCGGATCCACGAGCGCCGGCGACGCGACCTCCAAGCCGCCGCCGCCCTCCAGCGCTCCCCAAGAGAGCGCCGGCAGCTAGGCCGGCTGAGCCTGCCGCGTTCCGCAGCGGCGGCAGAACCGAGCCGACGCCGACAGCGACAGTCCGCATTCGCCACAGGACTGGATGCCGACGTGGCTCATTGCGCCGGCAACCTCGCGAGCCGATGCCTCCCAGAAGGCGCCCGGCTCCGGCAGTCCGGCCGCCGCTCGCTGCGCCAGCTCCACCGGGTGGACCGATGCTCCGGCCGAACGGTAGGGCAGGACCTTCCGATCGGCCGCCAGCGGACCCTCGCCCGGGTCGCCCAGGCCGAGCAGGTCGAGCTGCGCACGGCGCGCCGCCAGCAAGGGATCGTTCGCCTCGGCGGCGACGCGCTCCTCGGCCGCGGCCGCCGGCGCGATCACGGGCGGTGGGATGTGCAGGATCGTTTCGCTGATGGGGCGAATCGGCTCGGGTTCGGGCGCGACCTCGGCGACGACGGGCTCCGGTTCGGGCTCCGGCGGAACCTCGGCGACGACGGGCTCCGGTTCGAGCTCCGGCGGGACCTCGGCGACGACGGGCTCCGGTTCGAGCTCCGGCGGAACCTCGGCGACGACGGGCTCCGGTTCGAGCCCGAATGCCGTGTCCTCTTCCCAGGCCAGGACGCGGAGCGGCGGGTAGTCCTCGGCCTGTACGGTGGGCGGCGTTGACGGAGCGGCCTCGATGCGCTCCTCTGCCACGACCAGAGCGTGCGCGGTCTCGGAGGCGACCACGATCTCGGGTCCCGGCGCTTCCTCCACCACGACCGGTTCGGGCGCCGGCTCCGCGGCGGGCGGCTCGGGCGTGGCGTCGGCGGCCACGGGCAGCGGCTCCGCAGCTGGCCATTCCGCGATCGGCGCCGGCGCGTCGCCATTGGTGGCGGCGGTGGCGAGGTCTTCGCTCGGCCAGGCCTCGAGACCCAGGCGACGGTTCAGCTCCGTCTGCGCCAGCTGGGTATCGGCCGCCTGGGCGGCGAGCTCGGGATGCTGCGCGTGGAAGGCGGTTTCGAAGCGCTCCAGCAGGTCGTCGGTGCCGGCGATCGGGGCGCAGGTGCGGCAGCGTCCGGCGTCGTCGTTCCAGCAGTTCGTGCACGTGTACTGGCGGCAGTTGATGCAGAAGTTGAACTGCTCGTGGAAGGCGTCCAGCTGCTGCGCTGCCAGCGCTTCCTGCTCGCTGCGCATCGCGTCGCCGACGGCGTCGCTCAGCGCGTCCTGGCTCATGATGTAGTTCTTGAGGCCCGAGATGAGGCCGCGGGTCTTCCGAATCGTGTTCAGCTCGGTCGGTGCGGCGAACTCGTAGCGAGTTCCGCATCGTTCGCAGAAGGACTCGGTCAGCGCCTCAGGCATGTCGAAATCGTCGGGTCTCCGGTCCGTATCGGCCGTTCAGGGAGCGAAAGTATACCGACGCCTGCGAGGCGCTCCGCATGGCCGGATTGGTACGTTTGGCGCGGCGTTCGTACCTGCGTCCTGATCCTGGGATGGCATCGGCCCGAGCGACGGCGCGCCTGCTAGGATCGGCCGAATGGGGTTGTTGTCACGCGTGGAGGCGTTCTTCGAGCGCCTCTTCGAAGCGCCTGCCGGTCGCCTGGGGGCCACCCTCCAGCCCGTCTCGCTCGAGAAGCGCATCGAACGGGCGATGGACACCACCAAGTCGTTCCATGACGACGGCGTCATCGTGCCGAACGACTACGAGCTGCACCTCCATCCGGCCGATTTTGCGGCCTTCGAGTCGTATCGGGGCTCGCTCGAGGACGATCTGGCCCATCGTGTGCTCAATCGGGCACGGCATGAGCGCTACATCCTGGTTGCGCGGCCCAGGGTTCGCATCGTCGCCGACGCCGGGGTTCCGCGACGAGACATCCGGGTGGCGGCCAACGTGGTGGATGACGAGGGCCGCCGGGGACTCGAGGATGAGCCCTTGCCGGCATCCTCGGACACGATGGTGTTCGCGCGCCCCGGCCACGATGTCGCCGCCCCCGATTCGGCGCAGCGCGCCTATCTGCTGGTGATGGCTGACGGCGCGGCGCCGGTGCAGTTCGACCTGGGCGGGGCGCTGATCAGCATCGGCCGGGCCAGTGACAACGACGTGATCCTGGACGACCCGCTCATCAGCCGTCACCACTGCCAGCTCAAGCTCCAGCACGGCGCGTACTCGTTCGCCGACCTCGGCAGCCGGAATGGCTCGTTCGTCAACGGGCAGCCGGTGAACGAGGTGGCGCTGGGTCCCGGCGACCGAATTCGGATCGGCTCCACGGAGATCGAGTTCCAGGTGCGGGGAGGATGACGGGCGAGGTCCTGCGCATCCTGCTGCTCGTCTTGCAGCTGGCCTTCCTGGGCATCCTGTACCTGATCCTGCTGGGCTTCGCCCGCTCGCTGATGCGCGACCTGCGCAGCGCCGAGGCGGCGCAGCAGCAGAGTCAGGCCGGCATCGGGCGGCTTTCGGTGCTCGAGTCGCCGGAGGACGAGCCGCCGGTCGGCCGGCCCATCGCGCTGGGGCCGATCAACTCCATCGGCCGCAACGTCAACAACACCATCTTCGTCGAGGACGACTTCGTCAGCGCCAACCACGCCATGCTCACCTTCCGCGGCCGCAGCTGGTTCATCGAGGACCAGGGCAGCACCAACGGGACGTACGTCAACGGCCACCGCATCGATCGGCCGGTGGCACTCTCCTTCGGCGACGAGCTGGGCATCGGGCGGGTGCGGATGCGTCTTGAGCGCTGAGGCAGCCGCCGCCCCGCGGCGGCGTTCGCGACGCGTGGCCTGGCGTGGACTCGAGCTGCGCATGCTGCTGCCGCTGCTGGTCCTCGTCCCGGTCGGCTTCGCCGCCACCCACATCGCCACCAGCGGCAAGGCCGACGTCGGGCCGCTGCAGGTAGCCGCGGTCTACGTGGTCATGATGCTGGCCGCGCATTTCGTGCTGGTGGCAGCCGGCCAGCGCGGCGACCCGCTCCTGCTGCCGCTGGTCGCGACGGTCGGTGGAGTCGGGATCGTTCTTTTGAACCGATTGTCCCCGGACCTCGGCGAGACGGCAGCGTTCGGCCTTGACCTCGACCTGGTCACGACCCAGGTCATGTGGTTCGCGGTGGGCGTGGTGGCCATGCTGGCCGTGGCCATCGGCCTGCGGGACGATGGCATCCTGCGTCACTACAAGTACACCTGGGCCCTGGCCGGGGTCGCGCTCCTCGTCTTCACCTTCCTGTTCGGGACGGAGGTGAACGGCGCCAAGCTGTGGATCTTCCTGGGGCCCATCGGCTTCCAGCCCAGCGAGTTCATCAAGCTGGTGCTGGTCATCTTCATCGCCGGCTACCTGGCGGAGCACCGGACGCTCCTGCGCGACGCGGTGTGGCGGCTGGGCCCGATCCGGATCCCGCCGCTGCCCTACCTGCTGCCGATGCTCGCGATCTTTGTCATCGTCATGGCGGTCGTGGTCTTCGGCAAGGACCTGGGCACCGCGCTCCTGTTCTTTGGCATTTTCCTGACAATGCTCTTCGTGGCGACCGGTCGCCGCAGCTACGTGCTGGTCGGGCTGGTGCTCTTCCTGGCCGGCTCGTTCGTCGCCTCGCGGCTGTTCGAGCACGTCGCGCGCCGTGTCGACGCGTGGATCAACCCGTTCGCGGATCCCACGGGGTCCGGCTACCAGGCCGTGCAGGCCCTGTATGCGTTCGGCCGCGGCGGCCTGTTCGGAGAGGGCCTGGGCCAGTCGCTGCTGCCCACCGCCGGCGGCCGCTTCCCGGCGGTGGAGACCGATTTCATCTTCGCGGTGGTGGGCGAGGAGCTGGGCGCCATTGGCGCGTTCGCCCTTTTGGCGCTGACCATGACGCTCGTGTTTCGTGGGCTGCGGATCGCGATCCTGGCGCGCGACGACTTCAGCGCCATGCTGGCCGTTGGCCTGACCATCAGCCTGGGCCTGCAGACCTTGATCATCGCGGCCGGCGTGCTGAAGCTCATTCCGCTCACCGGCATCACCTTCCCGTTCGTCAGCTACGGCGGGTCGAGCCTGCTGGCCAGCTTCCTGGCGGTCGGGCTGCTGCTCTCGATCAGCCACCGGTCCGCGGTCGCGGCCGAGGCCGATGCAGTTGATCCGGGTGGTGGACCGTGATCGGGACCAACGTCCGCAGACTCGCGCTGTACCTCGTCCTCGCGTTCGCCGTCGTCTCCGGCGGGCTGACCTGGTGGCAGGTCATCGACGCGCAGGCCCTCGCGGCGCGGCCGGACAACCCCGAGGTCATCGCCGCGCGGCGAACCATGCCCCGCGGATCCATCTACGACGCCCGGGGCCATCTCCTCGCCTCGACGCGCCTGGTGGCCGGCCTGAGCCGCCGCAGTTATACGGATCCGGCCTTCGCGCATGTCCTCGGCTACGCCAGCCTGCGCTTCGGCACCACCGGCCTGGAGCACGCCTGGGACGACGTGCTGAGCGGCCGCACCGATCCGAACCCACTGAACGACCTCGTCAACGACATCCTGGCCCGCGAGCCGGTGCCCAGCGACCTGACGCTCACCATCGACGGACGGCTGCAGGACTTCGCCGCGCAGCAGCTCGGAGCCGATGCCGGCGCGGTGGTCGCCCTGGACCCCCGGACCGGAGCGATCCTGGCCATGACCTCGACGCCGTCGTTCGACGCCACGCCCATCTCCGGCGATCCGGATGCAGCCGGCTCCGCCATGGCGCGGATCCAGGACGCGCCCGGCCATCCCCTGGTCGACCGCGATCGCCAGGGCCACTACACCCCTGGCTCGATCATGAAGATCGTCACCGCCTCGGCGGCGCTGGACAGCGGCGCCATCACACCGGAGACGACGTTTGCCGACCAGCCCCGAGAGGAGACCGAGGGCTTCGTGGTCCAGGGCTTCCGGGTGCGGGAGCACGACCTGAGCCCGGTGCAGCCTGCCCTCTGGCCCCTGTCAGAAGCGCTGCAGGTGTCCAGCAACATCTTCTTCGCGCACGTCGGCCTGCAGGTCGGCGGCGATATCTACCTGGAGTACGCGAAGCGCTTCGGTTTCTGCGCGCCGCTCGCGATCGGCCCGGCGCCACGCGCGCTGTCGGTGGCCGCGTCGTTCGTCACCGCCGAGCAGGACGGCGGCTGCGCCGACTTCTCGGACCGTGCGGAGCTGGCCCAGGCGGCCTTCGGTCAGGGGCGGGTGGCGGTGACGCCCGTGCAGATGGCGCTCGTCGCGGCCTCGATCGCCAACGACGGGGTCATGCCCGCCCCGTACGTGGTGCGCGACGTGCGGGCGCATGTGAACCGCGCGGCCAACGGCCCGAGCGAGCGGGTCCTGCAGCGCTACGAGTCCGGCGGCGGCTCGCGGGTCGTCAGCTCCCGCACGGCGGCCCAGGTCCGAAGCGCCATGGTCGACGCGGTCCAGGGCGAGCTGGGTCGGCTGTACGCCGGTGGCGGGGCGGTGACGAACTACGGGATCAGCGGAGTGTCGACGGCGGGCAAGACCGGCACGGCCGAGCTGGGGCCGAACACGCCGCCGCACTCCTGGTTCATCGGCTTCGCGCCCGCCGAGGATGGCCAGACGCCGGCCATCGCGGTGGCGGTGATCGTCGAGAGCGGCGGCTCCGGCTCTGGGCGAGCGGCCCCCATCGGCGGAGCGGTCATGGCCCAGTGGCTGAAGCTGCTGAAGCAGGGTGATTGAACCCGGGACGCCTGAAACCGATCTGTAACGGCGTGGGGTATTGTGAGTGTGAGGGGAACCAACCCCCATCCGAGACCGTCACCGCACAAGGAACGATTTGATTCGATGGTGAAGAACGTCCAGGAGCCGGCCGAGCGCGTGGTCGCGAACGTCGAGCGGGTGATCATCGGCAAGCACCTCGAAGTGCGGATGGCATTGGTGGCGCTGCTGTGCGAGGGCCACATCCTGATCGAGGACGTGCCGGGAGTCGGCAAGACGATGCTGGCGAAGGCGCTCTCGAAGAGCATCGGCTGCTCCTTCCGCCGCATCCAGTTCACCCCGGATCTGCTGCCCTCCGACGTCACTGGCCTGTCGATCTTCAACCAGAAGACGCAGGAGTTCGAGTTCCGGCCCGGCCCGATCATGGCGCAGGTCGTCCTGGCCGATGAGATCAACCGTGCCACCCCCAAGACGCAGTCGGCCCTGCTCGAGTGCATGGAAGAACGCCAGGCCACCATCGACGGGGTGACCTACCCGATGCCGACGCCGTTCCTGGTGATCGCCACCCAGAACCCCATCGAGTACGAGGGCACCTTCGCCCTGCCGGAGGCGCAGCTCGATCGGTTCATGCTCCGCCTGCGCATGGGGTATCCGAAGGCGATGGAGGAGATCGTCATCCTCGACGAGCAGAAGCGCCTGCATCCCATCGACGACCTGCGGCAGGTCCTGGACCTCGAGGAGCTGCGCCAGATGCAGTCCGCCATCAAGGAGATCTACGTCGACCAGACGGTGGCCGACTACATCGTCCGGCTGGTGACCGCGACGCGCGAGCATCCCGACGTCTACCTGGGAGCCTCCCCGCGTGGCTCCATCAACCTGTACCGCTCAAGCCAGGCGCTGGCAGCGCTCGAGGGCCGCGATTACGTGCTGCCCGACGACGTCAAGCAGCTGGCCGTGGCCGTGCTGGCGCATCGGCTCATCGTGAAGAGCCAGGCGTCCCTGCGCGAGATCGACCCGGACGCCATCGTGCGCGAGATCCTCGGCCAGGTTGCCGTCAGCGAGCCCTCTGCCGCCCCCGCACCCTCCGCCTGAAAGGTCCGGCCTGACCCATGGGCAGCCTCGCCCGGCAGCTGCGCTTCGTTTTCCTCGGCACCGTGCTGGTGGTGGCTGCCTTCAGCACCGGCATCACGTTCCTCTTCTTCCTGGTCTACCTGCTCGGGGCGCTGCTGGTCGCCGCCTGGCTGTATGCGCGGCGCGGGCTCAACGGGCTGCGTGCCGGGTACCAGGTGGTGAACCCGCGGGCGCAGGTGGGCGACACGCTCCGCGCGGTCTACCGCCTGGACAACGGGGCCGGCTTCGGCAAGCCGTGGGTCGAGCTGTGGAACGAATCGACCCTGCCGACGCCGCTGCCCGGACGAGCGATCGGCATCGGCGGCAACTCCAGCCGGCAATGGCAGACGCGCCTGCCCCTCCAGCGTCGGGGCTCGTACCGGCTGGGTGCGCTGCGGGTGCGGACCGGTGATCCGTTCGGCCTCTTCACCAGCGAGATGGTGGTTGGGCAGCCGACCTGGATCGTCGTCTTCCCGCGGGTCCACGCCCTGCCGCACTGGCGGCTGCCGCCGTCACCGGTGGACGGCACGGCGCCGTCGCGCCGCCGCTTCGAGGCGGCCAGCCCGCTGGTCAGCAGCATCCGCCCGTACGTCCACGGAGACGCCATCAACCGTATCCACTGGCTGACCAGCGTTCGCCACGGCGAGCTGCACGTGAAGGAGTTCGACGTCGAGCAGACGGCGGACCTCTGGATCCTGCTCGATCTGGACCGCAGCGCGCACGCCGGAGCGGGCGACAACGCGTCGGTGGAGGTTGCCGTCAGTGCAGCCGCCTCGATCGCCGTCCAGACCCTGGTCGAGAACCGGGCGGTGGGCCTCACCGTCTCGTCCCGACGCCAGCACGTCCTCACGCCGGATCGTGGCACCCGCGTCGAGCAGAAGATCCTGCACCTGCTCGCCAACGTGCAGGCCGACGGCACCCAGCCGCTGGGCGAGGTGCTGCTGAACACGCTGCCCCAGATGCGCCGCGGGATGACGCTGTGCATCGTGACGGGGTCCACCGACCGGCAATGGGTGCGGGCGCTGGCCTCGCTGCGGCGGCGGGGCGTTGGCACGGTGGTCGTCCTGCTGGATCGCGACAGCTTCGCATCGCGGTCCGACGATGCGACCAAGGCGGCGCTCGGCGCGGTGCGCCACGCGCTGGCCGAGTACGACATCGGCTACCACCTGGTGCGGTCAGGCGACGACCTGGCCGATGCGCTGGGCGGCACCGGGGCCGGCCGCCGGGCGACGCCGCCGAAGGTGCTGACCCGGGAGGAGCTCAATGCCTGAGGGCCTGCGGCGCTACCTCCAGCCGCGCGAGGGATGGCTGTCCGTCGTCCTGCTGCTGATCATGAGCCTGGCCGTGGTCTGGTCGGTCCAGAGCGCCCACTGGCTGCAGCAGACCGAGTTCCTGACGCCGATCGCCTTCTACGCCGTCCTGGCCGGCACCCTGCTCGGCCTCTCCTCCCTGAGCGTGGTGGTCGCGCTGCCGATCGGCGCGCTGGTCGGCGGGCTGGTGGTGCTCTGGATCGTGGGCGGCGAGTACTTCCCGGCCCTGGCCGGAACCAGCCGCTTCATGGCGCTGCGCAGCGACATGCTGGACTGGATCCAGATCCTGGCGGTGCAGGGCTTCGCCCCGCAGCTGACGCCCTACGCCGTGGGCCTGGGCCTGGTGCTGTGGATCACCGCCTTCATGGCCGCCTACACCCTGTTCCGCCATCACCGCGTGCTCGACGCGATCCTGCTGCTCGGGGCGGCGCTCATCGTGAACCTGTCGGCGACCCTCGCCGACCTGCTCGGCTACCTCGTGCTGTTCATGGTCGCTGCGCTGCTCCTCTGGCTGCGCGCCGCGCTCCGCGGCCGCGAGGACGGCTGGCAGCGTCGCCGGGTCAACGAGAATGCCGAAGTGCCGGGCGCGATCATGCGCAGCGGGGTCGTCTTCATCGGTGGCAGCGTGATCCTGGCCTGGGTGCTGACCAGCGTCGCCGTGGCCGCGCCGCTGACCGCGGTGTGGAACAACATGGACACCGTCTGGGACGGTGTGCAGCACCGCCTGGATCTCGTCTTCGGCGGGTTGAACAGCGGCGAGTCGCGGTTCACCGGCACGAACTTCGGACCAGACCTGCGGATCTCCGGCCGATGGGACTCGAGCGACGAGCCGGTTCTGTCGGTTGCGGTTGACCGTGCCATCTACCTGCGCGCCACGACGTACGACCTCTACACCGGGCACGGCTGGGCGCAGTCCCCCGGCGCCGAGCGGCAGGTTGCCGCCGAGCAGCTCCTCTTCCCGAAGAATGCCCCCGAGGCTCCGACCCTCGATGCCTTCGACATCCAAACCATCGAGCTGGCCATCGAGCAGCCCAGCGCCCGCACGCTGTTCACCGCCGGCTACCCGATCCGCGCCTTCCTGCCGGTCCGGCTGATCGAGGTCGGCGGGCAGCAGTTCCTGGGTGCGATGCAGGCCACCACCTCCATCCCGGCCGGCAGCAGCTACTCGATGACGGTGGCACTCAGCAAGGCAACTCAGGCACAGCTGCGCTCGGCAGGCACCGACTATCCCGCCGCCGTCACGCAGCTCTACCTCGGAACCAACGGCCTCACCCAGCGCACGCGGGACCTGGCCAATCGGATCGTGCAGAGCGCCAATGCCACCAATCCCTACGACAAGGCGGCCGCGCTCGCCGCCTACCTGCAGGGAGACGACTTCACGTACAGCACGACCGCGCCGGTCTCCGGCGACCCCAATCGCGATGCCGTCGACTTCTTCCTGTTCGATCCGCAGCAGGGGCACATCGGCTTCTGCGAGCACTACGCCACCGCCATGGTCGAGATGGCCCGCTCACTGGGCATTCCGGCACGCCTGGCTGCCGGCTTCGCACCGGGGCAGCGCCTGGCCTCAGCCCCGGGCCTGTCCGAGGGCAGCTCGGTCTGGCAGGTGCGCAAGAAGAATGCGCACGCCTGGGCCGAGTTGTACTTCCCGGGCTATGGCTGGCAGATCTTCGAGGCCACCAAGACCATCGATCCGGTCGTCCGGCTGCAGGGCCGCGACCCGACCGACTCCGGTGGCGGTTCGGGCACCGGAAACGCCACCCCGCCCCCCTTCAACTTCGACCCGCGGGGCGGCAAGATCACCGACCTCCCCGACGACCTGAGCAATCCAATTCCGCTGGGCGTCAAGCCTGGCGATACCCCAGGTAGCGCCGGCGAGAACGTGACCGGCGCCAACGTCCTCATCCTGGTCGCGATCATCCTGGGGCTGCTCGGCTTCGGCTTCTGGCGGTACCGCGGCACGCGCCGGCAGCTTCGGTTCCTGGCGCCCGGCGATCGGCAGTGGCGGCGGCTGGCCCTGGCCGCGGATCGTGCGGGCGTGGCGCAGCGGCCCTCGGAGACGATCTTCGAATACGCCGGCTGGCTCGAGGAACAGCTGCCCGCCCGACGGCCGGAGATCCGAACCATCGCCGAGGGCAAGGTCTGGCAGAGCTACTCGGGTCGGGGAATCTCCGGCACGATCATCGCGCGCATGGACGACGCCTGGAAACGCCTCCAGCTGCCGCTGCTGTGGCTTGCCGTGCGCCGGCGGCTGGGCGGCCTCATTCGCCGCTAGGCGGCCTGCCCCGCCCTGCCGGGGCAGCTCACAGGGCCCTGGGCGATCCCTCCGCCCGACGGTCATCAGCCGGTAGCTCCGGTGCCAGATGCGACGTGTCATTCCAGAGCGCGATCCGCCAGCCACTCGCCGTCCGCTCCAGCACTGACAGCGACGCGTTGTCGACCTCGAGGCCCCAGGCGTCGTGGTCCGGCGCGCCGGTCAACCGCCCGGCGATGAGCCGCAGGATGCCGCCGTGGGACACGCAGCAGAGCGTCTCTGCCGAACCGGCATCCACCTGCGCGAGGAGTCCGCGCACGGCCTGGACGGCCCGGGTCGCCGCCGCGGTCGCCGGCTCGCCGCCGGGGGGCTCATGCCAGCCGCTGGTCGCGACCCAGGCCCGGTACCGCTCCCCATCGGTTGCCGCGAGGTCCGCGTGGGTTCGGCCCTCCCAGGCGCCCTGGCCGAGCTCCATCAGCCCTGGCTCCAGCTGCACGTCGACGGGGCGACCGTCGGCCGCCAGCGACTCACGCAGGATGGCGGCCGTGGCCACGGCCCGTTGCAGCGGTGAGCTGGCGACCGCGATGTCGCCGGGGAACTCGCGCACGACCCGTTGGGCCACGGCCCGCGCCTCGAGCTCGCCCAGCGGGTCGAGCGGGGGATCCAGGTGCCCCTGGAAACGGCCCTCGCGGTTCCAGGTCGTCACGCCGTGCCGCACCAGCAGCAGGCGGCCGATCACCGGACGGCGGCTGCCGTCCTGGCGGCGTCGTACGCGTCGCGGGTCGCCGTGGCCGCTGCCGGCGCATCGCCTGCGATGCCGTGGCCGGCCAGCGTCTCGCCCATGACCCGCACCGCGTCGACCATCTCGTCGATCTCGACCATTCCCATGTGACCCAGCCGGAGGATCCTGCCGGCCCACTTCCCTTGGCCTCCCGCCACCACCAGTCCGCGGCTGCGCATATCGGCATTGAATGGCGCCCATTCGAGGCCGTCGGGGAGCCAGGCGGCCGTGACGGTGGGGGACCGATGCTCCGGCGCGGCCACCAACCGCAGGCCCAGGCCCTCCACGCCCGCCTGGGCGCCGGCGGCGATGGCCTCGTGGCGTGCCCAGGTCCGCTCGCGCCCCTCGTCCATGAGCCGGGCGATCCCGACGCGCAGCCCGTAGAGCACCGCGACGGCAGGCGTCCACGGCGTCTGGCCCTTCTCTGCCCACTTGCGCGCCTCGGCGAAGCTCCAGTAGTAGCGTGGCATTCGCGCGCTGGCTTCCGCCTCACGTGCTCGCGGGCCGACAGCGGCAATGGCGATGCCTGGCGACGCCATCCACGCCTTCTGGCTGGCGCTGACGACGAGGTCGACGCCCCAGGCGTCCATCTCGAACTCCATGGCGCCCAGGCCACTGATCCCGTCGACGATGGTCAGCGGGTTGCCGGGCGCGGCATGCACCGCCGCAACCAGCTCGCGCAGCGGATTGGTGACGCCGGTCGACGTCTCGTTGTCGGTGAGCAGAACGGCACGGTAGGGCTCCGCATCTGCCAGGCGGGTGGCCAGCTCGGCCGGGTCGGCCGCCGTCCCCCATTCGACCGCCATCCGATCGACGGTCGCGCCAAAGGCCTCCGCGATGCTGGCGAATCGATCGCCAAAGGCGCCGATGGTCACCGCCAGCACCCGGTCGTCGGGCGACAGCGTATTGACGATGGCGGCCTCCATGGCGCCAGAGCCCGAGCCGGTCAGCAGCAGGACCTCGCCACTCGTGCCGATCAGTGTGGCGATGCCGGCCGTGATCTCCTCCTGCATGGCGGCGAACTCGGTGCCGCGGTGGTCGATCATCGGCGCCGCTTGCGCCTCCCGCACGTCATCGGGGATGGGCGTCGGCCCGGGGATGCGCAGGTTCTGTCTCATGGCCCGCATCATATCGGTCTCGGGCTCAGCGTCAGGCCGTTTCGTCCGTCCCGGCCGGCTGGCAGGCTCGATGGGACACCGCTGGCCGGAGCGCTCACCCGCCGTCTCTCACGTGCGGCGGATCATAATCGGCCGGCGGGGGCGCGCCGGCGCGGGGCGCGCCGGCGCGGGGCGTGGCGGTCCAGGACCTGCCGAGGCGAGAACCGTGCGCAGCTGGGAGGAAGCTCATGACCGAAACTCCGCGAACCGGCGAGGCGGCTCGTCATGTCGACGACGAGCTCGACAAGGTCTTCCGCGACCCCGAGGCGGTGGCGTGGATGGGCTCGCATCTCGATGACCTCCGACGTTCCGTCACCGAGCAGCGCTTCCGAACGCAGACCCTCTGGATCAGCGTCGCAGCCGGCCTGGCGGCCCATGTCGGCGGCTATCTGCTGAGGTCGTCGGGTGCTGGTGAGCCGCTGGCGATCATTGCCGATCTCCTCTATTCGCTCGGCTTCGCCCTGTGGACCGGAGCCGTTGTCGTGGCGCTGGTCGAGATCTTTCCGCAGCGGAAGGAGCGCCAGGTGCTCGACGCGATTGCACGCTACGAGGCGGCGGTGCGCCGGGGCCGCACCGACTGATGCCGCGCAAGCCGCCGAGCCTGACCGAGCCGCTGTTCGACAGCGAGCCGGCCGCTGATGCGCCGCTCGCTGCGCGGATGCGGCCGCGCACCCTGGACGAGTTCGTTGGCCAGCGAACGCTGGTGGGGGACGAGGGCGCACTGACCAAGGTGGTCCGGCCCGGCTACCTGCCGTCGATGGTCCTTTGGGGCCCACCAGGCTCGGGCAAGACGACCCTGGCGCGGCTCCTGGCGGAACGCAGCGAGGGCACGTGGCGCCAGCTGTCTGCCGTCACCAGCGGCGTGGCCGACGTGCGCGCGCTGGTGGCCGACGCCAAGGCGCTCCGCGAGCAGGGCGGCCGGACGGTGGCATTCATCGACGAGCTGCACCGGTTCAACAAGGCGCAGCAGGACGCGCTCCTGCCGCATGTCGAGGACGGGACGATCACCCTCATCGGCGCCACGACCGAGAACCCCTACTACGAGATCAACTCGCCGCTCCTGTCGCGCCTGCGGGTCTACCGGCTCGAGCCGCTGTCAGAGGACGAGCTCCGAATCATCGTGGAGCGGGCGCTCGCCGAGGAACGCGGGCTCGGCGGCCGGGTCAGCCTGGCAGAGGAGGCCATGGCCGCGCTGCTCGACCTGTCGGGCGGAGACGCCCGGCAGGCGTTGAACATCGTGGAGGCGGCGGCTGCGGTGGCGCCCGACGGCGCCGTCATCGGCCCCGAGGAGGTGTCGGAAGCGGCCCAGCAGCGGCTGCTCGCCTACGACCGGGTGGGCGACCAGCATTACGAGGCGGCATCGGCCTTCATCAAGAGCATGCGCGGCAACGACCCCGATGCGGCGCTGTACTGGTGCGCCAGCATGGTGGCGGCGGGCGAGGATCCCACCTTCATCGCGCGCCGGATCGTGATCGCGGCCAGCGAGGACGTGGGCAACGCGGACCCGCGGGCGCTGCAGGTGGCGGTGGCGGCGATGCAGGCGGTGGAGATGATTGGCCTGCCCGAGGCCCAGTACGCGCTGGCCCAGGCCGCGGCCTACGTCGCCTCGGCGCCGAAGTCGAACCGGGTTGGCGGCGCCTATTTCGCGGCACTGGCCGACGTGGAGGAGCGTGGCCGGCTGCCGGTGCCGCTCCACCTCCGCCCATCGGCCCATCGGCGGCTCACCCGCGAGTACGGCTACGGCAAGGGCTACCTCTACCCCCATGACTTCGAGGATGCCGACGTCGACCAGCAGTACCTGCCCGACGAGCTGGTTGGCAAGCTGTACTACGAGCCGTCGGACCAGGGACTGGAGATCCAGATCGGGGAGCGGCTGGAGCGGCTGCGCAGGCAGCGGCTGGAGAAGAAGGGGTGACTCGGCGCTAGACGCGCCCGACGCCGAGGACGTTGACCACGAGCGTGGCGGCAGCCAGCAACGCCGCCAGCACGATCACCAGGATCCCGATGTTGCGCAGGTCGCGCGTGACGTAGTGGTACTCGGCTGCCGCGCGCTCGCCGAGGCGCGAGGCGCCGGAGACGGTGATGCGCGGATCGGCAGGCCGGCTCTTCGCCTTGCGCTGCACGCTGGCCAGCGGTGGCGCCACCGAGGCGCGAACCTCGGCATCAGCCCGCTCGAAGGCGTCCATGGAGCCACCGGTGGCGGGGGTCGGCGCGAGCTCGGCGTCGGCCAGCTCCGGCTGCGGTCGCGCCGTCGGCCGCTGGGCCGCCGAACGCTGCGCGTTGCGCCGTTGCTGCCGGCTGTGCGCCTTCCCTCGTCGCTTGGCCATGGGTGCCTCGTGCTGGAATCGTCCGCCGCTCGGGGCACGCTCCGCAGGACAGAGGCGCCACCTGGGGGCGGTATGATACCAGCCGTTTCAGGCACCGCCGCCGCGGGCCTGCCCCGTTCGCCAGTCGCCGCTCCGGAGCGCCCGCCGATGGACCAGCTGAACCGGTTCCTGGCCGACAACCTGACGATCGTGGTGGCGGTTCTCGTCGCCCTGATCCTCATCCTGCTCGTCCTCGCCCTGCTGCAGTCAGTGCGGCTGCGGCGGGCGGTCCGCGCCTATCGGGCCCTGGTGGGCGGAGGCACGGGCGAGGGCTCGCTGGGCGACGTGCTCGACGCGCACGTCGGCAGGGTCGAGGAGGTGCGCACCCGGCTCGGGCAACTCGAGCAGCTGCATGCCCGGCTGACGGAGCGTTCGTCGTCCAGCATCCAGCACATCGGCCTGGTGCGCTTCAACCCGTTCGACGACACCGGCTCGGACCAGAGCTTCGCCATCGCGCTGCTCGACGACCGGCGCGACGGGATCGTGATCTCCAGCCTGCACGGCCGCAGCAACACGCGCGTCTTCGCCAAGCCGGTCGAAAACGGTGCGTCCAGCCACGCGCTCTCCGACGAGGAGACGCAGGCGATCCGCATTGCCACCTCGGGCACCGGCGCCCCTGCCTGACGGCGGCGGGGGCCATCCCGGGCCGATGGAGGCCGCCCAGCGGCGGCTGGCCGAGCGGCGCCTGGTCCATGCGCTCCAGCGGCTGCATCGCCGGGAGCCGATGGTGCCCGACTTCCGGCTCGACGCCGTGGTCGAGGCAGCGCGCGGCGTCCCGCGCGCGGTGGCCGGCCACCGTGGCTCTGCGGAGCTCACCCTGACCGATGCCGAGCTGCGGGCGGTCCTCGACGTCCTGGTGGCGGCCGGTCGCGTGGAGCGGCGCGGACATCGGGTCTCGCTCAGCGACCATCGGCCGCAGCTGGACGACGAGATGCGACAGCGGGTGGACCAGCTGCTGGACGGGTTGCGCGCGGCGGGCGCCGCGCCACCGCGCGTGGAGGGCGTGGCGGCCCGGCTGGGCATCACGCCCCCGGTTCTCGACGGGCTGCGGCGCTCCGGGCTGCTCGTCCGCGTGGCGCCCGGCATCGACTACCCCGCGGACGTCTGGGCGACGATCTCAGCGCGGCTGGATGGCGTGACCGGGCCGATGAATGTTGCGCGCGTCCGCGACGAGCTGCGGACCAGCCGCCGGCACGCCGAGGCCATCCTGGCCCGGCGCACGGCCGAGCGTCGTGCTCGCGGACGGCCGGTCAGCCGGAGGCATCGGCCCCGCTGAGCGGTCCGCCCGCCACCGCGACACGCAAGGTGTCCGGTAAGCGGCTGATAACGGTCCGGTGAATGGCGCCTGGGCTACCATCGATGAAATGCCAGCGGTCGTGCCGTCACCCGACCAGCTCCCGATCTTCGAGGAGCTGGTCCCGCAACCGGCCACGCGACCGCGCCCCCACCTCCGTATCCAGCCCCCGCTGCTGGCGGACCTCACCGCGCGGCAGCGCAAGGCCGTCACCCATGGCGACGGCCCGCTGCTCATCGTGGCGGGCGCCGGCACCGGCAAGACCACCGTCATCACCCGTCGCATCGCGTGGCTCATCGCCGAGAAGCGGGCCAGGCCGTCCGAGATCCTGGCGCTGACCTTTACCGACCGCGCCGCGCTGGAGATGACCGAGCGCGTCGATCGGCTGGTCCCGTACGGCTATACGGACACGGTGATTAGCACCTTCCACGCCTTCGGGGACCGATTGCTGCGGGAGCACGCGCTCGAGGCGGGGCTGTCGGATCGGTCGACGGTCCTGTCCCGCGCCGAGCAGGTCATCTTCCTGCGCGAGCACCTGTTCGACCTGCCGCTGGAACGTTATCGGCCGCTGGGAGATCCGACGCGCTTCCTGCACGCGCTGGTGACGCTGATCAGCCGCGCGCGGGACGAGGACGTCACACCCGCCGACTACGCGGCGGCGGCCGAGGCGATCGCCGCGCGACAGGCCGAATCGCCGTTCGACGAGGCGCTGGCCGAGGAGGCGGCGCAGCAGGCAGAGTTGGCCGCGCTCTACGCCGCCTACGAACGGCTGATGCGGGCGAACAATCGGCTGGACTTCGGTGACCAGGTCAGCCTGGCCCTGCGCCTGCTGCGTGACCACCCGGCGGTGCTTGCCGCGGAACGCGAGCGGTACCGCTACATCCTGGTCGACGAGTTCCAGGACACGAACTACGCCCAGTTCGAGCTCGTCAAGCTGCTGGCCGGATCGCCACGGGCCAACGTCACCGTGGTCGGCGACGACGACCAGAGCATCTATCGCTTCCGCGGCGCCGCCCTGTCGAACATCCTTGGCTTCCGGGCCGCCTTCCCGAAGGCCGGCAGCGTGGTGCTTAACGACAATTTCCGCAGCCGGCAGCCCATCCTGGACGCGGCCTATCGGCTCATCCACCACAACGACCCGGATCGACTCGAAGCCCGCGAAGGCCTCGACAAGCGGCTGGTGGCCCGTGCCAAGCACGCGCGCCCCGAGCCGACCGAGGGGCCGATCCAGCTGCTGGCTTTCGACACCGGGTCCGACGAGGCCGATGCGCTGGCCGCGCGCATTGCTGCGTCCCTGCAAAGCGGCCGCAGCGCCGGCGACCACGCCATCCTGGTGCGGACCAACCGCGACGCCGAGCCGATCCTGCGCGCGCTGAACATGGCACGCGTGCCGTGGCGCTTCTCCGGCACGGCTGGCCTCTACCACCAGCCCGAGGTGCGGCTGCTGGTCAGCTTCCTGCGGGCCGTCAACGACCCGGGCGACTCGGTCAGCTGCTACGACCTGGCGACCTCCGAGGTGTTCGGCCTCGACGCCCATGACGTGACCCTGGCGCTCAACGCGGCCACCCGTCGCCGCACGCCGCTCGAGCAGGCGTTGCGGGAGGCCCTGGAGCGCGGTGACGGTCCGTTCTCACGGCGCGCCGGTGAAATGGTCGCACGGCTGCTGGCGAGCCTGGACCAGCACCGCGCCATGAGCACCGAGCGGGGCAGCGGCGAGCTGCTCTACCACTTCGTGACCGCCACCGGCTGGCTCGGGCGCCTGGCGCGCGAGGCCCGCGACGCCGGGGAGGAGCGGATTGCCAACGTGGCGCGCTTCTTCGAGATCGTCCGGCGCCAGGCCGGGCTGCTGCGCGACGACCGCCTGCCGTTCCTCGTCCAGCAGCTCGACACGCTCATCGAGGCCGGTGACGACCCATCGACCGCCGACGTCGAGCTGGACACCGGCGAGGCGGTCCACGTGCTGACGTACCACAAGGCCAAGGGCCTGGAGTTCCCGGTCGTCCATATGATGGGGCTGGTCGACGACCGGTTTCCGACCAGGTCGCGCGGCGACCTGCTGCCGCTTCCCGCCGAGCTCATCCGCGAGGCGCTGCCCCGTGAGGACCACCACCTGGCAGAGGAGCGCCGGCTCTTCTACGTCGGGATGACCCGCGCTCGCGAGGAGCTGCACCTGAGCTGGGCCCGCGATTACGGTAACCGCGCCGCCCGACGCATGAGCCAATACCTGCTCGAGGCGCTCGACCTGGCACCCGCGACGCCGGCGGAGGTCGTGCGTCCCAGCACCGTCGAGCGCCTCTCGCGCCACCAGCGGTCGGCGACACCGGCCCGCGCGCCGGGCTCGGCCGTGCCCACGTTGGGCGACCGGCAGCTGACCCTCAGCTACGGGCAGATCAGTGACTACCTCGAGTGCCCGGCGAAGTACCGCTACGCCCACCTCATCCGGATCCCGACACCGGCCTCGCACCAGATGGCCTACGGGCGTGCGCTGCATGCTGCCGTCCAGGCGTATCACCGCCGGCAGCTGGTCGGCCAACGCATGTCATTGGAGGAGCTGCTGGCCGAGCTCGACGCCACCTGGGAGTCAGTCGGCTTCCTCACGCGCCAGCACGAGGAGGCGCGCAGGGCCGCCGCTCGCGAGGCGCTTGAGCGCTTCTGGGTGGAGCAAGGGCGGGAGCCGGCTCGCCCAGTGGCTGTCGAGCAGGAATTCTCGGTGCTGCTAGGCCGCGACCGGGTGCGCGGCCGCTACGACCGTGTCGACCGGGAGGGCGACGGACGGGTGATCATCACGGACTACAAGTCTTCCGACGTGCGCGACCCCGCGACGGCCAGCCGCCGCTCACGCGAGTCGCTGCAGTTGTCGATCTACGCCCTCGCCTACGAGTCGCAGCACGGTCGAGTTCCCGACGAGCTCGCGCTGCACTTCCTCGAGTCGGGAATCGTCGGACGCAGCGCGCCGAGCCCGAGGCGCCTGGAGCGCGCCGCGGAGCAGGTCTCCACCGTGGGCGAAGGCATCCGCGCCGGCGACTTCACCGCCAATCCGTCGCCGATGCGCTGCGGGTTCTGTCCCTTCCGTGAGATCTGTCCCGATGCGGCGCGCTGAGGGCCGGTGAGCGGCGGCAACCGGGCGGCGGTCGCCGGCCTGGTGCTGGCCGGCCTCGCGTGCGGCGCCGGCCTGCTGCTGTTCGCGATCAACGCCTGTCCCGGTGAACTGCCCCGCCAGCCGTGTCCCGAGGCTGCGACCAACCGCGTGATCGTCATCGGCCTGGTGGCCATCACCCTGGCGCTGCTGGTGGCGCCATTTGCTTTCCTGGCCGAATTCGCCCTCCGCCGGCGAATCGTCTATCGCGGCGCATGGCGGCGGGCCGGGCGGCGAGCGGTACTGGTCGGGATCGTTGCGGCGGTGCTCGCCGGCCTGCGCATCGGCGGCGCCCTCAGCGTGCCGGCTGCGCTGCTCGTGGTTCTCCTGGCGACAGCGCTCGAGTGGTTCGTCGCGCGGCGCTTCGACAGTCCGTGAGCGGCGACATCTTCGCGAACCAGCCAACCGACCCCGAGGTGCTGGCGCGGCTGTACGACCTCGAGCATGACGAGGTCACCGAGGACCTCGTCTTCTATCGCGAGCAGACACGCCGCAGCGGGCCGACAGTCCTCGACCTGGGCTGCGGATCGGGCCGTCTGCTGCGCAGCTTCGCCGCCGGCAAGGGCCGCACGATCGTGGGCGTCGACGCCTCGGCTGCGCTCCTCCGGCGTGCCGAGTGGCGGATCGCCGCCGAGCCGCTGCTGGCCGCGGGCCTGGCACAGGGGCGGCTGCACCTCGTCCACGGCGACGTCCGCCGCCTCGAGCAGCTCCCGCTGCGGTCTCTGCTCGGAGCGGCCGGCGCCAACCTCATCGTCGCCGCCGGCGTCCTGCCACACCTCGACGGCCCGGAGGAAGCGCTGCGACTCCTGGCCGGGGCGCGGAGCCTGCTCGCCATCGATGGACGCCTGATCCTCGATGACCTCGGTCCGGAGCTGCTGCCGGACCGTGACCTGCCGTTGTCCGTCGACTGGCGACGCGAGATGGACGGCCAGCCGGTCGTGCGCCGGAGCCAGCTGCAGCGCCGGGAGACGCCCGAGGGGCTACGGGTGGCGTTCTCCACGATCGTGGACCTAGGACGACCCGATGGTACGATAGCGCGGCTTCCGGCCAGCTATCGGCTCTGGTACTCATCGGATGACGCGCTCGCAGCCGTGATCCGGGAGGCCGGATTGGCGATCGAGCTCGCCTATGGCTCGCACGACCTGGACCCGCCGTCGGTGTCCAGCGAGCGCCGGATTCTGCTGGTGCGGCACGCGGGCTGGAAGGGATAGGCGGACCCGTGGGGACCGCCGGCACGAGGGTAGACAGAACGCGTGGCTGACCAGATCCGGCTCCTGGTGATCGAGGACGTGCCGCAGGTCGCGTCGCACATGCGATCGCTGCTCCAGGCGCAGTCCCAGATCAAGATGCTCGACGTCGTGACCGCCGGTGATCGAGCGGTGGCGGCGGTGAGCGAGTTCAAGCCGGACGTCGTGATTGTCGACGCCCTGCTGCAGGGCCGGGTCCAGGGCACCGACGTGGCGCTGGGGATCCGCCAGGCCGCGCCGCAGGTCGGGATCGTGATGCTGACCGTGCCGCAGAATCCGGTCACCGAGGGCGCCGATCGGGGCATCGATTCGGTGCTGACCATGCCGTTCTCCGGCTTCGACCTGACGACGATCGTGCGCAAGACCCACGAGCAGCGCTCGGCCGAGGCGTCGCGGGCGGGATGCATGCTCATCTCCCTGTTCTCGCCGAAGGGTGGCGTCGGACGCACCACGCTCGCCTACAACCTGGCCGTCTCGCTGGGCCAGGAGCATCGGGTCTGCCTCGTCGATGGTTCGCTCCAGTTCAGTGACCTGCGCGGGCTGTTGCGGGTGCCTGCCAACGCGCCGTCGATCGTCAACCTGCCGACCGACCGCATTCGCGAGTCCGACGTGGCCGAGGTCGCCTGGAAGGACCCGTCCGGCGTCGACATCCTGCTGGCGCCGCCGCGGGTCGAGATGGCCGAGATGGTCACCGTGCGAGACCTGGAGAAGGCGCTCAGCATGCTGCGCCAGCTGTACGAGTTCGTCGTCATCGACACCCGTGCCGGGCTGGGCGACGACGTGCTCGTGTTCTTGGACGCCTCGGACGTGATCCTGCAGGTGCTGACCTACGACTCCATGGCCATCCGCAACCTGGCCATGGCGCGTGAGGCCTTCGACGCCATCGGCTACCCGGCCAGCAAGCTGGCGATCGTCCTGAACCGCTCCGATTCCACCGGTGGCATCAGCAAGGCCGATGTCGAATCGGCACTGGGATCGAGCATCGACTACGAGATCGTGTCCGACGGGCGCCTGGTGGTTGCCGCCAACAACGAGGGCGTGCCATTCGTCTCGGGCAGCCCCGATGCACCCATCTCCCAGGGCCTCCGGACCATTTCCGCCTCGCTCAGCTCGCATCTTCGCGAGCGCCAACCAGCGCTTGCCCGCCGCTGATCGGTCACGCCCGCCCATAATCGGGGGGTGAGCTTCCAGCCGCGCCGCGCTGACCCGCGGCCCATCGGCGTGTTCGACTCCGGCGTCGGCGGGTTGACAGTGCTGTCCGAGATTCGTCGGCGCCTGCCCATCGAGGCGACGGTGTATCTCGGCGATAACGCCCGCACCCCGTACGGGCCGCGCCCGGCGGACGAAGTGCGGGCCTACACGCTCGAGTGCGTCCGCTGGCTGCTCCACCAGGACGTCAAGGCGCTCGTGATCGCCTGCAACACGGCGACGGCCCGCGCGCTGGGCGACGTGCGCGGGGCCTCACCGGTGCCGGTGCTGGGGGTGGTCCGCCCGGGGGCGGTGGCGGCCGCGGCCGCCACCCGCTCCGGGCACGTGGGCGTGATCGCCACCGCCGGCACGGTCGAGTCGGCCGCCTACCCGAGCGCCATCACGGAGGCCGATCCGGACGTCGCCGTCCACCAGCAGGCCTGCCCGGACCTCGTGCCGCTGGTCGAGGCCGGCAGGCTCAGCGGACCGGAGGTCGAGTCCACGGTGGGTGGTTACCTGGACGCCCTGTTGACGCCGAACGACCGAATCGACACGCTCCTGCTCGGCTGCACGCACTATCCATTGCTGCGTCCGGTGATCGAGGCGCGCGTCGGTCGCGGGGTGGCGGTCGTGGATTCCGCGTTCACCACGGCGCTGGCCACCGAGGACCTGCTGGATGCCCTTGGCGTGCGGAACGCTGGCGATCCCTCGGAGCCGATGGCCGCTGGCGCGAACCGCATCGCCACCACCGGAGACATCGCCGCCTTCAGCGCCGTGGCCGAACGCGTCTTCGGCGCGCGGCTGCCTGCCGTCGAGGCGGCCGAGGTGGCGCCGCACTAGACTCTCGGCCATGACGCGCAGCGCGAGCCGGCTCGGAATGGGCATCGTCGTCGGCGGATTGCTGGCGATGGGCGCCACCGTCGCGCAGCGCGAGCTGATGCGGCGGGCCGGCACGCGGCTGATCGACTGGGAAGCGGTCCGCGCCATCGCTCGACGCCGCCTGGGGGCCGATGATGGCCGGCTGGGCGCCGAAGAGCGTGCCTCCTCTGAGGCGTTCTACCGCGAGGCCCTGCTCCGGATCGAGCCCGCCGTCGCCGCCGAGATCGGCGCGGAGCTGCCCCAGGCGCTGGAGCTCCCGGCGGTCATCGATCGGCGCGAGTGGATCGACCTCAACCTGAGCACCTTCGAGCGGCTCTTCGAGCGGGTCGAGCGCCTGATGGTGACCGCCGGCGACGACACGCCGGGCCGCGCGCTGGCGCGGATCGTGAACCGCTCGCTCGGGAACCAGCAGATCGGGCTGCTGATGGCCTTTCTCGCCCGCAAGGTGCTGGGCCAATACGACGTGAGCCTGCTGGCCACCGGCCCCGCCACCCGGGGTCGGCTGCACTTCGTGGAGCCGAACATCACCGCCACGGCCGCGAACATGCGCCTCCCGCTCGACCAGTTCCGCACCTTCATCGCGCTCCACGAGGCGACCCACGCCTTCGAGTTCGAGGCCTACCCCTGGCTGCGCGACCACTTCGCCGCGCTGGTGGCGGAATCCATCGACCGGCTGGCGGCCGACTCGGGCGGGCTCGCGGCTCGGCTGCGCGCGGCGCTGGCCAGTCGTGGGCCGGGACACTGGCTGGAGCGGCTGATGACGCCAGCCCAGCTGGAGACGTTCGGGCGCACGCAGGCCCTCATGTCGCTGCTGGAGGGCTACTCCAACCACGTCATGAACGCTGCCGGGGAGCGACTGCTGCCGGGCTTCTCGCAGATCCACGACCGCTTCGAGCGCCGCAACCAGGGCCGCGGTGCGCTGGAGCGGGCGATCATGCGGGTCACCGGGCTCGACCTGAAGATGGAGCAGTACCAGGCCGGCGAGCGCTTCGTGGATGCGGTCCTCGCCGGCCATGAGCGCGCGTTCCTGAACCGGGTCTGGGAACGCGTCGAGCACCTGCCGACCCTGGACGAGATCCGCGAGCCGGCGCGGTGGGTCGCGCGGATGGAGCAGAAATCCGGGGAGGCCGCCCACTGAGCACCGAGGAGCTGGTCGTCCTCGCCACGCCCATCTTCGGAGCGCCACTCGCCTCCGAGCACGTTGCCCGCATCGAGGCGGTGCCCGGCGTGCGGGTCGTGCCCATTTCGCGCGAGGGCGTGGTGCACGACGACGCCGAGGGGGCGCTCGCGGCGGCGCGGGTCATGCTGCGCGGCGGCCTGCCGGCCTCGGTCCTGGACCACGTTGTCAGCCGCGCGCCGAAGGTGGAGTGGATCCATTCGTTCTCGGCCGGCGTCGAGCGGGTCGCCACGCCGACCATCCGCTCGCGGAGCATCACCGTCACCAACGCGCGTGGCGTTTTCAGCCGGCCGATCGCGGAGTACGTGGTGATGATGTGCCTGGTCATTGCCCGCCGCCTGCCGCAGCTGCTCGAGCTGCAGCGTGAGCGCACCTGGCAGCCGCTGCGCGGCACCGAGCTCGGCAGCCTGATCGTCGGGATCGTGGGCTATGGCAGCATCGGCTCGGAGGTCGCCCACCTGCTGGCGCCGTTCGAGACCAAGATCCTGGCCACCCGTCGCCATCCCGATCGCGGCTCGGCCGAGGCGAACGTCGAGCTGCTGCCCACCGACCAGCTGGACGAGCTGCTGCGGCGCAGCGACGTGGTCGTCGTGGCGGCGCCGCTCACCGAGGAGACGGCCGGCATGATCGGCGCCCCGCAGCTGCGCGAGATGAAGGAGGCGGCCTGGCTGATCAACATCGCGCGTGGCCGGCTCATCGACGAGCTTGCGCTGCGGCGGGCGCTCGAGGCTGGCTGGATCGGTGGCGCGGTGCTGGACGTCTTCACCGAGGAGCCGCTGTCGAGCGAATCACCGCTGTACGGCACCCCGAACCTGATCCTGACGCCGCATACCAGCTGGTCCAGCGACCAGGTCGTGGAGCGCTCGGTCCGTCTCTTCGTCGAGAACCTGCGGCGCTTTGCCGCCGGCGAGCCGCTGCAGAACGTGGTCGACCTGGAGGCAGGGTACTAGCCGGTGCAGGTCACCATCGTGGGGCTGCCGGGATCTGGCAAGACGACGGTCTTCAACGCGCTGACCGGCGGCCATGCCGAGACCGGCGGCTTCTCGGGCGGCCGCGCCGCCCCGAATATCGGGGTGGTCAAGGTACCCGACGAGCGGCTTGACGCCCTGTCGGCGCTGTTCCGCCCGAAGAAGACGACGCCGGCCGACGTGACCTACGTGGATGTCGCCATCCCGCCGGGCGCGGCGCGCGAGGGCACGGTCCAGCCGGACGTGCTCGCCCGGATCCGCGACGCGGACGCCCTCCTGCATGTGGCCCGCGCCTTCGATGACCCTGCCGCCGAGCGGCCGCCGGACCCCTGGCGCGATGTCGACGAGCTGGACCTGGAGTTCACCGTCGCCGACCTGACGGTCGTGGAGAAACGGCTGGAGAAGCTGCGCACGGCTGGCCGCCACGGCTCACCGAGCGAGCGCGAGCAGAATGCCAGGGAGGAACTGCTCCTCGACCGCCTGCTGCCCCACCTGTCGGAGGGTCAGCCGCTGCGGTCCTTCGGTTTGACCGACGACGAAGCGCGGCAGCTCCGCGGCTATCGGTTCCTGACCCAGAAGCCGGTGCTGGTGGTGCTGAACATCGACGAGGGTGCACTGGCCGAAGCGCTCAGCCTGGAGGCCGCGGGCGCGTCCCGCTACAACCAGCCCGAATCGCGGGTGGCCGCCATGGCGGCCAAGATCGAGGCCGAGATCGCCCAGCTGTCGGAGGAGGACGCCGCGCCCTTCATGGCCGACCTCGGCATCAGCGAGGCCTCACGCGGTCGGGTCATCCGCCTGACGTACGGCCTGCTCGGCCTCTTCAGCTTCTTCACCGCCGGCGAGGACGAGTGCCGAGCGTGGACCGTGCCGCACGGAGCGACCGCCGTGGACGCTGCGGGCGCCATCCACTCCGACCTGGCACGCGGTTTCATCCGGGCCGAGGTCATCAACTGGCAGGACCTGGTGCACGCCGGCAGCGAGGCGGCAGCCAAGAAGCAGGGCCTGGTGCGCACCGAGGGTCGCAGCTACGAGGTCCAGGACGGCGACACGATCCACGTCCTGTTCAACGTGTGAGAACGGGCTAGGAGCGCTCCATCTCCACGACCATCGAGCGATAGTCGGTGCTCTGGTCGACGAGGTACGTGTCATCGGCCTCCATGCCCACGCTCATGCTGGCCGTCAGCTTCTCGTCGCCGATGTAGGTGAAGCCGTGCGACCGCTCAAGCTCACGAGCAATGGCCTCGACCAGGGTGTCGTCCTCGAAGGTGTCCTTCACCGCTTCGCGCGCCTGTCCGACCAGCGCCGCGAAGTCCTCCGGGCTGTGCTGCGTCGCGCTCACCAGCAGGGCATCGGTCATGAGGTCGGTGGCGCCTTCGTGCAGCTCGTAGAAGTAGAGGGGGATCATGGGCCGATGATAGTCCGATGATGCCCCAATCGCCGTCGCCCACCCTCGACCTGCTGGTCGTCGGCGGGATGACCATCGACCGCTTCGCCGATGGGTCGTCGACGCCGGGTGGCTCGGTCATCCATGTCGCACGCGCCCTGACGGCCCGCGGGCGGACGGTGGGCGTGGTGACGGCGGCGGGTGCCGAACCCGAGGCGCAGCGCGGGCTTGCCGAGTTGCGACGGTGCTGCGCCCTCGTGGACCTGGTGGTCCACCCGCAGACCGCCACCTTCCGCCACGGTGAAACCGATGGCCGCCGCAGCCTGTGGCTCGAAGGTGCCGGCGGCCCGGTGGCGCTGGGCCCGGAAGCCCGCGACCGCATCCGGACGGCGGCCGTGCTCTATGCGCCGATCGCGGGCGAGGTGATGCCCGGCGCGCTGCGTGTCTGGGACGAGCGGTGGCCCCGCGCGGCGATCCTCCAGGGCTGGCTGCGGTCTGTCGCGACCGGTGAGATCCAGGGACGACCGCTGGGCGACCTGGCCGTCGATCTGGTGGCGGCGCTGCGCAAGCTCGACGTCCTGGTCGCCAGCCGCGACGACCTCCTTGCCGATGCGGACGAGCCGCACCGCCAGCTCCACGCCCTGCGCGCGCGGTTCGGTCCTCGGCCGATCCTGGTGGTGACCGACGGCGCCGACGGCCTGTGGCTCGACGCTCCCGGGAAGCGGCCGGCCTCCGATTGGCGCGAGCACCTCTCGGTTCCCTTCGTCGTTGACGACCCGGCCGCGGTCGGCGCCGGCGACATTCTGGCCGCGCACCTCGCGATGCGAGGGGGGCGGGACGGCGATTGGCGTGACCAGGTGCGGCAATCGATGCAGGCCGTCGCCGAAACGCTCGCGGCCCGTCGCTGATCCCGCCTCACGCGACGCGCGCCGCGCGCGTGGCTCGACGCTCGGCAGCGGCCGTCCACCGCCGCAGGCGTCGCACCCGGCGCTCGACACGGATGCGCGCGCGCCCGATGGCGTCCAGGCTGCCGCCACGCCCGAGCGCCAGGGCGAGGTCCAGCACTCGCGAGGCGGCGGCCGCGGCCTCGAGTGCGCCGGCCAGATCGTGACGATGCCGCTCGCGAATGCGGGCGACCTCGATCCAGGCACCGGCCGCGTCGACGGAGGCGCGTCGTGTGCCCTGCCGCCACAGCTCTTCGGCCCGCTCCACGTTGCCGCCCGCGAGCAGCAGTCGGGAGGCGACCCGCCGCAGCGCGTTCGCCTCGGCAGGATCGGCGGCGATGGCCTGGGCGGCATCCAGCAGCTCGAGCGCATCCTCGACCTCGCCGGCGCGGAGCAGGTCGAGCGCCATGCCTCGCGGATCGAGCACGGGGGCGTTCCGCCAGCCACCGGCTCGGAGCGCCAGGACGGTG
Source organism: Candidatus Limnocylindria bacterium (assembly GCA_036556325.1). Classification (GTDB taxonomy): domain Bacteria; phylum Chloroflexota; class Limnocylindria; order QHBO01; family QHBO01; genus DASSCW01. The sequence goes on from DATBJR010000094.1 coordinate 35,676, forward strand.
GCTTCCAGCAGTGCCAGGCTGACGACGTCCTGGAAGTTGTGGTCAAGAACCACCGCCAGGATGTCCGGCGAGCCACCACTGAGATAGCCGAAATATCGCGCCGGGACCTCGCTGCCCGGGCAGTCGGCGGTGCGCCGGACGCCGAGCACGCCGGATTCGACGTCCGCCAGCCGCGCGCCGCCCAAGGGCCGCCGGAAGAGGCGACGAGCGGTCGGCAGGAGATCGTCGTGGGTGGCCGGGATCCGGCTGTGCTCGCGGAACAGTCCGTGGAACGTGAGCCGCGCGGCCAGCATCGGCACGTCGAAGGTGCGGCCGTTGTACGTGACCAGCCGCTCGGCGGCGGCGAGCTCCGCGAGCAGGGCACGCAGCAGGGGCCGCTCGTACGGGTAGTCGGGGAGCAGGAACTGGCGCACCGTCACCGTCGTGCCGTCCAGGATGGCCACGCCGGCCAGGAAGATGACGGTGCCGGCGCCGGTGGAGAGGCCGGTCGTCTCGGTATCGAAATAGGCTGTGCGCGGGGTGGCCGCCAGCCATCGCGCAGCGTCGACCGGCAACGTCGTGCGACGTTCGATGACGAGCGCGCGTCCATCCTCGACCACCGCTGTCCGGGCCCCGAACCAGCGCGCGAGCGTCGCCAGGCGGTCGTCCGCGGCTGGCACCGGCCGCGCGGCGCGGGCCGGCGCCCGAAACGCTGCCAGCCGCTCGGTCAGCGATCGGCTCGACAGCGTCGACGGCTCAGGCATCGAGCGCCTGCAGGATCTCGATCACGACCTGTTTCCCGCGGGCGCCGACCTCGATGGCGGGGCCGACGCATGCCGGACAGCCATCGGCACAGCGGCACGACTCCACGGCCTCGCGGCTGGCTCGGATCATGTCGCCGGTCAGGTCGTAGAGACGCTCGGTGAGGCCCACTCCCCCGGGAGTGGCGTCGTACAGGTAGAGGGTCGGCTGGCCGGTGAACGGCGCCTGCACCTGGGCCAGCACGCCAAGGTCGCGCGGGTCGCACATCAGGAGCAGCGACGCAGTCGTCCGCGCGACGCGCGAGAGGCCGATGAGCGCGCCATCCAGCGTGTCGCGGTCGTATCGGTTCATGAGCGCCGCCGGTGGCACCAGCCAGGTGGCGGTCGTGTGCATCTCCTGCTCGGGGATGGAGATCGAGCCCCAACCGACGTTCTCGTGGGTGTGGTACTTGAGCTTCTTGAACATGGTCACCTTCCAGGCGACCATCACCTCGCCGCGCTGCCGCCTGCCGGCGCTGGGCGCATCGGCCTCGTCGAAGACCTCGAGCACCTTCAGGGTGATGCCGAGATCCGCATCGGTGTAGTAGTCGACGTCCGTCCGCGTGACGAAGGCCTTGCGCTCCTCCCAGTCGAGGCGATCGACGTGGAACTGCGTGCCCTGGTGGATGTAGATCGCCTTCTCATGGACCAGCAGCGGGGCAGCGAAGAGATCGATCTCGCCCAGCACCCGGTGCCGGTCGCCGGTGGTGTCGACGATGACCACGTTCTCCGGCGCCCCGGAGCGCAGGCTGAAGTCGCTGGCCGGGAAGTTGTCGTGGCTCCAGTAATAGCGGTCGTCGTCCGCGTGGCGCAGGTAGCCGTCCTCCTGCAGTACGTCAAGCAGCGTTGGCGTCTCCTCGATTCCGAAGCGCTCGGTCGCCGGCACTGGCAGCTCGAAGGTCGCCGCCCGCAGGTGGTTGATGAGCACGTGGAGGTTGTCCGGGTTGACAAGCCCGTGCTCGGGAGAGCTGTCGAACAGGTACTCGGGGTGCGCGGCCAGGAACTGGTCGATGGGCGCCGACGAGCAGATCAGCGCCGAGAGGCTGGTGCCGGCGCGGCGGCCGGCACGCCCCATCTGCTGCCAGGTGGACGCGATGGTTCCGGGGTAGCCGATGCTCAGCGAGGCATCCAGGCTGCCGATGTCGATGCCGAGCTCCAGGGCGTTGGTGGCCACCACGCCCCGCACGCGGCCGTCGCGCAGTCCCGCCTCGATCTCGTGGCGCTCGTTGGGCAGGTAGCCGCCGCGGTAGCCGCGAACCGTGTGCGGGTGGCCCGGCGGCGGCTCGAACGTCTCGCGCAGGTAGCTCGTCAGGACCTCGACCGCCGTGCGTGCCTTGGCGAAGGCGATGGTCTGCACGCCGCTCCCGATCAGCCGCTCGGCCAGCAGCTGGCCGGTCAGCAGCGAGGAGCCGCGGATGCCGAGCTGCGGATTGGAGATCGGCGGGTTGACGACCAGGACGTGCTTCCGGCCGCGTGGCGCGCCGCTCTCGGCCACCAGGTCGACCGGGGCCTCGAGCAGCCGTTCGGCGAGCTCGGCGGGGTTGGCGATGGTGGCACTGGCGCAGATGAAGATGGGATCGGCGCCGTAGTGACGGCAGATCCGCCGCAGCCGCCGGATCACGTTGGCCACGTGGCTGCCGAACAGCCCGCGATAGGTATGCAGTTCGTCGATGACGACGAACCGCAGGTTTTCGAACAGCTTGAACCACTTGGTGTGGTGCGGGAGGATCGCCGAGTGGAGCATGTCCGGGTTCGTGATGGCCACCTGGCCGGCGGCGCGCACCACGCTGCGGATGTTGGCCGGCGTATCCCCGTCGTAGGTGTGGGTCTTCAGCGGAATGCCGGCGCCGTCCGCCAGGTCGCGCAGCTCCACCAGCTGGTCGGCGGCCAGCGCCTTGGTGGGGAACAGGTAGAGCGCGCGCGCTGCCTCGTCGCGCGCGATGGCGTCGATGACCGGCAGGTTGTAGCAGAGTGTCTTGCCGGATGCCGTTGGCGTCACCACGCACACGTTGTGGCCGGCCCGTACCGATTCGATGGCGCTCGCCTGGTGCGTGTACAGGGCCTCCACCCCGCGGGTGTGCAGGGCAGCCACCAGCCGCGGGTCCAGGCCCTCGGGCCACGCGGCGTATCGAGGCGGCTCCGGCTCGAAGACGCGATGCGCGGCGACCAGCCGCTGGATAGCCGGGTCGCCGAGCAGCGCCCCGATCGCATCGTCCACCGAGTAAGGGCGGTCGAGGATCACCTACGCCTCCTGCTTTTCGCACATCCGTTCTATTTCACCGTACCATGCTGTGGATAACCGGAGCTTGAATTGGCTGCACGGTGGATAACCCGGGCGGGGTAGACTCACGGCGGATGACCGGGATTGACCTCTCCGCGCAACGGTCCGGCCGCGCCGGCCGCGGGCCGCGCTACACGCTGCCATCGTCCCGTGGCGGGGTGGCGTGGCTGGTGGTGCTGCTGGTCATTGGCGCTTTCGTGGCCTTCCAGCTCGGCCGCCAGGTCTACGCCAGCTGGTCGATCAACCAGGAAGCTGCGCGGGTCCAAACCGAAATCGATTCGATGGCGGCGCAAAACGCGGAGCTGCAGCGGGAGCTCGATTACCTCCAGTCGGACGCCTACATCTCGCAGGAAGCGCGGAAGCTGGCGAACGTCGGACGGCCCGGCGAGCACGTGCTGATCATTCCGCCCGGCAGCGAGGCGCCGCCTCCGGAGTCCGCCGGCAATATGGGCAAGGCGCCGCCGCCCCTGCTGGAGCAGTGGGTCACGCTCTTCTTCGGCAGCTGATCGCCATCGCACGGGGACCGTTGTAGGGCAGCAGTCGTGACACCTCGGCTGTCGCGACCCGCCGCAGATCTGGCCCGGCGCATGCCCAGCCAGTCACCCATGGCCAGGCAGGAGATCCGCATCGGCTGCTCCGGATGGCAGTACCGCCATTGGCGCGGCCGCTTCTATCCGCGAGGATTGCCGGTCGAGCGCTGGCTGGACCACTATGTCCGTGAATTCGACACGGTCGAGCTCAACAACAGCTTCTATCGCCTGCCCCAGGCCGATGCCTTCGCCGCCTGGTCCCGCCGGGTGCCTCCCGGCTTCCTGTTCGCGGTCAAGGCGAGCCGCTACCTGACCCACCTGAAGCGACTGCGCGAGCCGCGCGAGCCGCTCGACCGTCTCTGGTCACGTGCCACGGAGCTCGGCGGCCACCTGGGGCCGATGCTCTACCAGCTCCCGCCGCGCTGGGACCGGAACGTCGAGCGCCTGCGCGAGTTCGTGGCGGCGCTGCCGGCCCGTCGCCGGCACGCGATCGAGTTCCGCGACCCGAGCTGGTACCACCCCGAGGTCTACGAGGTGCTGGCGCAGGCAGGCGTCGCCCTCTGCCTCCACGACATGCCGGGCTCGGCGACGAAGCCCGAGCCCATCGGCCCGTTCGTCTACCTCCGCTTCCACGGCGCGGCGGGCAAGTACCGCGGGGGCTACCCGGGCCAGGCGCTCTCTGCCTGGGCCCGGCGCCTGCGTGGCTGGGCTGACGATGGACGCGCGTGCTATGTCTACTTCAACAACGACGTCGGCGGCCACGCGCCGCGGGACGCGGCTCGGCTGCGGGAGATGCTCGGGATGGCGGCCTACGGCAGCCCGACGGGCAGCGGGAACAGCTCGCCGTCGAGCGGCAGTTCGCCGCGGAGCCACGGGTCGTCGTAGCCTTCCGGAAACAGGTCCTCGGGTACCCGCCACTCGCGGTCGGTGCTACCGCGCTCGAAGCCCTCGTCCCGGCCCGCCTCGTCCGCGCTCTCGTTCACGCTCGTATCCCCCTGGTGCCGTGACCCTGATCGCGCAAGCAGCAGACGGCATGCCACACCGCGACGTGCTGGCACGTGGCTCCCAGTTGCCCCTGCCAGATACGCTGGCTATCCTCGGGACGTCGCTGGCGGAGTAGCTCAGTGGTAGAGCAGGGGACTCATAAGCCCTTGGTCGGTGGTTCGAATCCGCCCTCCGCTACCAAGCCTGCCAACCGGCCGGACGAGCTGGTTGCCGCCGTCCTGCGCGGGGCCGATGCGCTGGCGCTGGCGCATGACGCACCACTGGTGCTGGCGGTCTCCGGCGGTCCGGACTCCACGGCGCTCCTGCACGGCGCGCATGCGCTGGTCGCCACCGGCGAACGTGGCTGGACCCTCATCGTCGCCCATCTCGACCACGGCCTGCGTGAGGACGGGATGGCCGATGCAACCCATGTCGGCACCGTGGCCAGCCACCTGGGCCTGCCGTTCCGCAGCGAACGGGTGGACGTCGCGGCGCTCGCCCGACACGAGGGACGCTCGGTCGAGGACGCCGGGCGGCAGGCCCGCTACCGCTTCCTGGAGGGCGTCGCCGCCGAGCTGGGTCCGGCGGCGCTCATCGCCACGGCGCACACGGCCGACGACGTCGCGGAGACGATGCTCCTGCGCATTGCCCGCGGCAGCGGGCTTCGCGGGCTGCGGGGCATTCCTGCCCGGCGTGGTCGGGTGGTCCGGCCGCTGCTGGCCGAGCGGCGCGCAGGGCTGCGCGCCCAGCTCGACGCTGCGGGCATCGCCTACGTCGACGATCCGACCAACGCCGATCCCGCAGCGGCCGATCGGAACCGCATCCGGCTGGAGGTGCTTCCCACGCTCGAGCGGCTGAATCCGCGCGCCGTTGACGCGTTGCTGCGATTGAGCCGGCTGGCAGCCGACGACGACGACGCGCTCGATGCCATCGCCGCGGCGGAGCTCGCGACGCGGCGCAGCGCAGAGGGGATCGATTGGCGCCGGCCGCCAGTGCGCGCCATTGGTCGCCGGGTGCTGCGCCTCGCGGCAGGGGAGCCGGCGCCGGCGGCAGAGCGGATCGAGGCGCTGCTCGAGGCCGCCGAAGGGCCGCGCGGCGGATTGACGGTGGAGCTCGGCGCCGGCCGCGAGGCATCGGTCCTGGCCCGGACGATCAGGTTCAGGACGAACGGCCCTTGATCCAGCCGGTGTCCCATGGCGTATCAATGGGTAGTCATGGCCGTCTGGCATCGGTCCTGCACCCGGATGATCGAAAGGCCCGATTGGTGGGCTATCGGCCCCGACCCTATACTTGCCCGACCTGCATTCGTGCAGCCAGGCGATCCGCCGCCGAGCGGACGGTCGCCGATCCCTCACGGAGGCTAGAAGAGACCTAACTTGAGCAGCCGACTCGTTCGCAACAGCGTCCTGCTCGTCGTCCTCGCCGTCTTCGGGCTCGCGCTGCTCTGGACGTACATGCTTGGCGACAACGGGAAACCGCCATACACCTACTCGCAGCTCCTGACCGACGCCAAGGCCGGCCACGTGCAGGAGATCAACATGGACGGCGACCGCCTGACGGTCACGCTGTCCACCGATCCCAGCACCCCCGTGGTGGCCATCGCGCCGCCAGGCTCCCAGGGGACGGACATCTACGACCAGATCTGCCAGGCCGCCGGCCTGGACGGTGCGGGGCAGTGCGCCTCGGCCATCAAGTTCAACCCGGTCGAGCCCAGCGCCGCCGGCCAGTGGCTGGGGCTGCTGATCAGCGCGCTGCTGCCGGTCCTGCTCATTGGCGCCTTCATCTTCTTCATGATGCGGCAGGCGCAGGGCACCAATAACCAGGCCATGAGCTTCGGCAAGAGCCGGGCGCGCATGTTCCTGGGCAACAAGACGGTCGTGACCTTCAACGACGTCGCCGGCGTCGACGAGGCGAAGCAGGAGCTCACCGAGGTGGTGGAGTTCCTGAAGTACCCGGAGAAGTTCAACTCACTCGGGGCGCGGATTCCGCGTGGCGTGCTGCTGGTCGGCCCGCCGGGCACCGGCAAGACGCTGCTCGCCCGCGCCGTCGCCGGCGAGGCTGGCGTCCCGTTCTTCTCCATCTCCGGCTCCGAGTTCGTGGAGATGTTCGTGGGCGTCGGCGCCTCGCGCGTTCGCGACCTGTTCGAGCAGGCGAAGCGCAACTCGCCGTGCATCGTGTTCGTGGACGAGATCGACGCGGTCGGGCGCCAGCGTGGCGCCGGGCTGGGCGGCTCGCACGACGAGCGCGAGCAGACCCTGAACCAGATCCTGGTCGAGATGGACGGCTTCGACACGAACACCAATGTGATCGTGGTGGCCGCGACCAACCGGCCCGATGTCCTCGATCCCGCGCTCCTGCGCCCCGGTCGCTTCGACCGCCAGGTGGTGCTCGATCGACCGGACATCAAGGGGCGCAAGGAAATCCTGAGTGTCCACATCAAGGGCAAGCCGCTCGACAAGACGGTGGACATCGAGGCGCTCGCGCGCCGCTCTCCGGGCTTCTCCGGCGCCGATCTGGCGAACCTCGTCAATGAGGCCGCCATCCTGGCCGCGCGTCGCAACAAGAAGTCCATCGGCTCCGACGAGTTCAACGAGGCCATCGACCGCGTGATCGCCGGCCCCGAGCGCCGCAGCCGGATCATCACCGAGGAGGAGAAGGAGATCATCGCCTACCACGAGGGTGGCCATGCGGTGGTCCAGCGGGTGCTGCCCAAGTGCGACCCGGTCACCAAGGTGACCATCGTGTCGCGGGGCATGGCGCTGGGCTACACCATGAGCCTTCCGCAGGAGGACCGATACCTCCACTCCAAGACGGAGTTCGAGGACAAGATCGCCGGGATGCTGGGCGGCAACGTGGCGGAGCAGATGGTGTTCGGCGACACGACCACCGGCGCGTCGAACGACATCGAGAAGGCGACCAACCTGGCGCGCGCCATGGTCACGCAGTACGGGATGAGCGAGAAACTCGGTCCGCTGACCTTCGGCCGCAAGGAGGAGATGATCTTCCTGGGTCGCGAGATCAGCGAACAGCGCAACTACTCCGACGAGGTGGCGGCCAAGATCGACGCCGAGGTCCGCGAGATCATCGATCGGGCCTATGTCCGCGCCCGCGAGGCGCTGACCGCGCACCGCGAGGTGCTCGACAAGCTCGCAGCACTCCTGATCGAGAAGGAGACCATCGAGCACGAGGAGTTCGAGTCCCTGTTCGAGGGCGTCCTGCCGCCGCGTGACTCGGGTCCCACCCGCCGCGCGACCACCGGCAGCGAGCCGGAGGTCCCGGCCACCGAAGAAGAGCCATCGGCCGAGGAGACGCCCAAGCGTCGCCGAGGGCCTGCTCCGCAACCCGCCTAGCTCGGCCCCGGCATCCATCAGAGAGCCCGGTCTCGCACGGAGACCGGGCTCTCTGCGTGCACCGTCCAGGCAGGCATGGGAGTAGCCCGATCGGGCCATATCGGGGGTAGGAGGCGGATCGTATACTCGCCCCCGTTGCGCACTGGCACCGAGCCCACGCACCACGTGCCAAACCCCGGTGCCATGGCCACGATCGACCCGTGAACGAAGTGGAGCAGCCTGCACCAATGATCGAGGAGCCACTCGCCGAGTCCGCGCCGCCGGCGGACTGGAAGCTCGAGGCAGGGGAGGGGACCCTGGCACCCCGCTCCGCGCTGGACGTGCTGACGAACCTGAACGAACGGATCGCCTCCGGTCGCGTCGAGGAGTTCATGCCCATCGCCACCGGCTTCGTGCCGCTGGACAAGACGATCGGCGGCGGGCTGCGACCGGGCGAGCTCATGCTGATCGGCGGCGCACAGGGCGCGGGCAAGACGACGATGGCGCTGCAGATGGCGCGCAACATGGCTGCCTCGGGCCAGGCGACGGTGCTCTACGTCTGCTTCGAGCATGACAACGAGTACCTCATCCAGCGGCTGATCGCCATGGAATCGGCGCTGGCCCATTTGCCGCAGAAGTCGGGCGCCGTGAAGATCCAGGACGTCAAGAAGGAGGTCCTGGGCTCCTATACCGCCGCGGCCGAGACCGGGACGCGCGCCAAGCTCGGGACGAATCCGCGCCTGCGCCCGAGCCTGGAGCGGATCGCGCGCTACGGCAGCAACCTCTACCTGATGCGCGGGACCGCCACCAGCTCAACCGTCGACAACCTGCGCTCGCTGGTGGACGAGCATCGCGGCAACGAGGAGCGCCGCCTGGTGCTCTTCGTCGACTACCTCCAGAAGGTCCCGGTCATTCCCGAGCCGACCACCGAGGAGGAGAAGGTCACCCGGATCGTGAGCGGACTCAAGGACATCGCGCTGGCGCTCGAGGTGCCGGTGGTGGCGATCGTGGCCGCCGATCGGGAGGGCCTGAAGGCCAAGCGCCTGCGCAACCATCACCTGCGCGGCTCGTCAGCCATCAACTACGAGAGCGACATCATCCTGATCCTGAACGACAAGTACCACATCGTCGCCAAGGTCAACATCGAGTTCAATCCCTACCAGGCCCAGCGCTACCGCGACTGGGTGGTGGCCACCATCGAGAAGAACCGCGGTGGGCAGGACAACGTCGATCTCGAGTACGAGAAGCTCTTCGAATACAGCTGTTTCGATCCGACGGGCCGCCAGACGGCCGAGAAGCTGATCGAAGAGCGGCTGTATAACGACTGAGCCGGGCCAAAACCGACGGGAGGCAGCCGATGGGGGTAGCTGATCCTTATCGCGTGCTCCAGGTGCTGCCGACGGCCGAGCAGGAGGTCCTGAATGCCGCCTTCCGCGCGTTGGCGCGCAAGTACCACCCCGACCACGACGGCACCCAGCTCGCGGCGCGTCGCATGGCCGAACTGAACGCCGCCTGGAAGCTCGTCCGCGACCCCGCGGCCCGCGCCGCCTGGGACCGGGCGCAGCGGCGTGCCGCCTACGGCTTCGACCAGGCTCCTCGCTCTGCTTCAGTCCCGCCGCCACCGCGCTCGGCGAGCGCCGGCACGAAGCTCGAGTTCGGGCGCTATGCGGGGTGGGCGCTGCGCGACCTGGCCCGCCAGGACCCGGATTACCTGCGCTGGCTCTCGCGCCACGCGTCCGGGCTGCGCTATCGCACGGAGATCTACCAGATCCTCGGTCGCATGGGTACCTCGGCAGCCTGAGGCCCGGGTGCGGCACACTAGGCCACGTGGCTGGCTACATGGTCTCGCGCCTGGACAGCATCCCTGAGCTGGCTGACGCGGGCGTCCCTTTCCGCCCGATCCGGTTGCATCTCGGCATCTCGGCGTTCGGCGCGACGTCCTGGACGGCGCGGGCTGCCGGCGATCGGGTGATCAATCCGCACGACGAGCAGGACGTTGGCGACGAGGAGCTGTTCCTCGTGCTGCAGGGCACGGCGGTCTTCAACATTGACGGTGATTCCGTCGAGGCGCCCACCGGGACGCTGATCCACTGTGCGCCGGGTAGGCAGCGCACGGCAATCGCCACCGAGGCCGGGACCACGGTCCTTGCTATCGACGGCACGCCTGGCAAGGCCTACGACGCGCGAGGGTGGGAGCTCTGGACCGGACTCGGTCCGCTGTACGACGCTGGCCGATACGCGGAGGTTGTATCGCAACTGCGCGACATCGTCGCCGAGCATCCACGGTATCCAATGCTGTTCTACAACCTGGCCTGCGCGGAGAGTCAGACGGGTCACGGCGACGAGGCGATCGAGCACCTCGGCCGGGCCATCGCCATGAGCAGCGAGTTCCGACAATTGGCGACGGACGATACGGATTTCGACCCCATCCGCGACGACCGGCGATTTGGGGAGCTCATTGGGCGAGGCTAGGAGTCCGAATCGGCGTGGTTGGAGGTTCTTGTAGGCTCTGGGCACCCATGACCCATCAGACCCGATGACTCCGTTGCGTGCCGTCTTCCTGGACATCGGCGACACCGTCATTCGCGCCAACCCGTCGTGGGAGGGCGTCTACAAGCTGGCGCTCGACGAATACGGCGTGTCGATTCCGCTGGAGGGCCTCCGCGACGCGCTGCGGCGGGCATACCACCACGGGGGGTACGGCTTCGACGGCGGCTTCGAGGCGACGCCCGAGACGAGCTTCCGGCGCACCATGGAGATGGACCAGCGGGCCCTGGCCGAGCTGGGGATCCTCGACCTGCCCGAGGACTTCTACCGTCGGCTGAGCGAGGTCTTCCTCCTCGTCTCGAGCTGGCATGTCTTCCCGGACGCCGTTCCGGCGCTGGAGGCCCTCCGTGAGCGCGGCCTGACACTGGGGGCCGTGAGCAACTGGGTTTGGCACCTGCCCGAGCTGCTGCATTCCCTGGAGCTCGTGGCGCACTTCGACTTCATCGCCGTCAGCTCCCGGGTGGGATTCGAGAAGCCACATGCCGGGATCTTCCGGCACGCGCTGGCCGAGGCCCGCGTTCAGCCAGCGTCGGCCATCCATGTCGGAGATCACCTCGACGCGGATGTCGAGGGCGCCCGGTCGGTCGGGATCGGGGCCGTGCTGATCGATCGCCGTGAGCGCTTCACCCAGGCCGAGATGCCCGATGGCGTGCCGTTGATCCGCACGCTGACAGAGCTGCTGCCGATCGTGGACGCGCGGCTGGAGGAGCGGGCCTCGGCATGACGTCCATCGCCGATGCAGGACGGCCGTGGCGCTGCTTCTGGGCCGTCCCGCTGCCGCCTGCCCTGCGCAGCGCGCTGGCCCAATTCGTCGCTGCGCTCCGCCATTCGCCGTCCGTCGACGACGGCTGGCGCTTCAGTGATCCCGAGAGCTGGCACCTGACCCTGGCCTTTCTCGGTGCGGTCGAGCCCGATGCCGTGGACGCAATGGTCGAGCGCGTGGCGGCCGCCTCCCAGCATCACCTGCCATTCGAGGCCACGGCGGCGGGGCTCGGGGGCTTTCCGGAGGAGGGCCGAGCCCGCGTCCTGTGGTACGGCGTCGACGCCAACGGCGCCTTGGCCGACCTGGCGCGCGACGTCCGGGCCGCCACGGGCGTGGACGACGTGCAGCCGTGGCAGCCGCACGTGACGCTGGGCCGGTCACGAAATCGGCACGGAGCCAACCTGCCTCGTTCCATCGCGCCACCGACCGGCGGCATCTCGGTCAACGAGGTGGTGCTGTACCGATCCCGCCTCAGCCAGGAACCGGCTCGCTATCAGCCGCTTGCCCGCCTGGCGCTCGGCGCGTCCGTCGGCGCGGTGGCGCAATGACGGATCCGATCCTGCCCGCGCGCCCACCGCACGTGGCCATCATCGGCGAGGGGGATCCTCGCGGGCCAGATGCGCATCGGCTGCTGGAATGGGCAGAGGAAGCCGGACAGCTGCTGGCCCGCGCCGGCGCAACGGTGATCACCGGTGGCCTGGGCGGCGTCATGGAAGCCG
>DATBJR010000095.1:0-6694 GCA_036556325.1 Candidatus Limnocylindria bacterium
CGCCGCAGGTCGCGGTTGCCGTCGAAGACGATGCCCATCATGTCGTACATCTCGCGCTCATGGAACATCGCGCCCTCCCACAGGCCGGTGACGGTGGGAATGTGCGGGTTGGCGCGGTCGACGCGGCAGCGCAGCCGCAGCCAGGCCGGATGCAGGTCGGAGTAGAGGTGGTACACCACCTCGAAGCGCTCGTGCGCCCCGTAGTCGACCGCGGCGGCGTCGCCCAGCCACCAGAAGCGCAGCTCCTCGTCATCGCGGAAGGCGCGGAGCAGCTCGACGTTGCGGGCGCCATCGGCCTGGACCTCGACCGTGTCGTCATCGGTCCAGAGCGTGTCGGCCAGCTCGGGAAAGCGGTCGGTCAGCGCGCGGACCAGCGCACCCGCCGCGGCCGGTGCGGTCAGCGCACGTCTCCTTCCCAGGCCAGCCGCTGCGGCCCGCGGTCGACGTAGGTCGGCCACTGCCCGCGGCGCTGCTTCACCAGCTCCTGCAGCTTGATGAGCCCGTAGATCAGTCCTTCCGGGCGGGGCGGGCAGCCGGGCACGTAGACGTCCACCGGCATGACCCGGTCGACGCCCTGGACCACCGAGTAGCTGCGCTTGAAGCGCCCACCGGACGTGGTGCAGGTTCCCATGGCCACGCACCACTTGGGCTCGGGCATCTGCTCCCACAGTCGGACCAGTGGTCCGGCCATCTTCGTCGTCAGCGTGCCGGCCACGATCAGCACGTCCGCCTGCCGCGGGCTGGCGCGGAACGGGAACATCCCGAAGCGGTCCACGTCGTTCTTCGCGGTCGCGGTGCTCATCATCTCGATGGCGCAGCAGCTCAGCCCGGACAGCAGCGGCCACAGCGAGTTGGCCCGGATCAGGTCCAGCAGCCAGTCGGCCTTGGTGGGAATCACTTCCAGCAGGCCGTGGAAGCCACCCCGCGGGTGCTCCTCCATGCCGAACTCGCGCAGCAGCTCGTCGTCGCCGGCCTGGTCCGGGATGATGATCGGCGGCGGCGCCGTGCCCGTGGCCCCGGCCGTGCCGGCGGCCGCGCCGGTCCCGGCGCGGTCGGCCGGATCAGTGGTGTTCATCGCCATTTCAGATCTCCCTTCCGCCAGGCGTACAGCTCGCCGAACATCAGGATGGCAAGGAAGAGGCCAATCACGATCATCCCCGGCACCGCCACCACGCGGACGGTGATGGCCCACAGGTAGACGAAGATGATCTCGACGTCGAAGGACACGAACAGCAGCGCGTACAGGTAGAACGCCAGGCCGAAACGCGACCAGGTGTCACCGATCGTGTCGATCCCGCTCTCGTACGGCAGTCCCTTCTGCGGACGGGAGCGGCGGTGCGTGATCAGCCACGAGAACAGGATCGTGCCGAACACGAACGTCGTGGCGGCGAACCCGAACCCGAGGACGTAGATCAAGCCGGTCTGATCCATGTCAGCTCCGCGTCTGCCCTCTTCGATGTTGCCCTGGCGTCGGCGAGACACCCGGGGGACGTTCACGCTTTCGAGATGCGGCCGGCCTGGGGAGCACGGTCGCAGGACAACAGTCTACCAATCCCGTATGCCGCCTACCGGTGAGCAGGCTTCGCTAGCGGCCCTGCCACGACGCGTCCACCAGGATCCGCAGCCCGTCGCTGACCAGCGCATGCCCGCCGAGCAGGAACGGGACCGATGCGGCCGCCGCGGCCTCCACCAGCTCCCCCAGCCAGCCCCCGCCGGCGCGGGCACGGTCGCCGAAGTCCGATGCGAACCGTTCCTCCTCACCGGGCCAGGCAGCGGCGTCCGCCGAACCGGAGAGCGATGCCATCAGGACGCGCGTGTCCAGGATCACCGCGTCCCCCAGGGCGGCGAGCTGGGCCACCAGGTCCGCAGCGCCCAGCCGGGCCACCCAGCCGGCCAGCAGGGAGCGCGGGACCCCGTCGCGCGCGGAGCGCATCCCGCGCTCCTCGATGAAGCAGCGGACGCGGCAGGCGGTCTCGGATTCGAGGTACGCCCACGCCGACGACGGGATGCGTCCCGCCACCACCAGCTCTGCGTCGCGGCTGCGGACCACCGTGCCAAGATCGACCAGGTGCGGTACGGCCAGCTCCCCGCCGCCGGGCAGACGCGCCATCTCCAGGAAGGCGGTCACCACGCCCTCGAGCACGCGCGTCCCCGGCAGTCGGGTCGCCAGGCGCAGCAGCGCCAGGTCCAGCGGCGTGTCGACGTCGAACCGCGACCAGCGCTCGGCGGACAGGTCCCGGGACGAGAACCCGGCGCGTTCCAGGCAGCGCACGGCGGCGTTGTCATTCGGGCAGCCCGCCAGCGCATCCAGGGCGGCGTCGATGTCGCCGGCCACGACGAACGCATCCGCACTGAAGCGGTTGTTGGCGACCACCTCGCCGGCTACCGGAGAGAGCAGGGCGTCCAGGCCGGCATCGGCCAGCAGGGCGAGCGCCCCCGCCCCCGCATAGCCGATGGCGTCGAGCGGCCGCGAGCCGGACTCTGCTTCGCGCCGCGCGTCGCGGGCGGCGGCCGTGAACCACTGGCCCCAATGGAAGCCGGCCGACGGCAGGGCGGCCGGCAAGCGGGCCACGGCCGCGCCCTGGGCTCCGAGCCGCCGCGACAGCTCGCTGGCCAGCAGCCGCTGGCCGGCGGCCGCGACGGCACCGTAGGCACCCATCGGCTCCTCATCGGCCGAGCGGTCGACCACGAGGAGCAGCGGTGCCGGCCGTTCGGGCCTGCTCATCGGCCCTGCCGCCATTCGGAGGTGACACCGCGCACCACTGTCATTGACATTAGGCTAGGGGCTAGGGTTCACTCGCGCGGCTCGACGGGCCATCGCGCCGCACGCCACGACGCGCCGGACCGCCGATCTCGACTCATTCGCGTGGAACCCATGGAATCATCCGACCTCATCATCGTCGGGGCAGGACCGTATGGCCTCTCCGTCGCAGCGCACCTGGCGGCCGCTCAGCCGCGCCTCCAGCTGCGCGTGTTCGGCGAGCCGATGTCCTTCTGGGCCGAGCACATGCCGGTGGGGATGCTGCTGCGCTCCCCCTGGGTCGCATCCAACCTGTCGGATCCCCTGGGCGCGCTGACGCTGGATACCTACCGGTCGAGCCAGCGACTCGACTTCGCCTCGCCGGTCCCGCTCGAATCCTTCACCGGCTACGGCCGCTGGTTCCAGCGCAACGCGGTCCCCGAGGTCGACCAGCGCACGGTGACCTGCATCGCGCCGGATTCCGGCAGGTTCACCCTCACCCTGGCGGATGGGGCCCAGATCGACGCGCGCCGGGTGATCGTGGCCACCGGAATCGGCTACTTTCCGCACGTGCCCGATGCGTTCGCCGGCCTGCCGGTCAGCCTGGTCTCGCATACCTCCGCCCACCAGGACCTTGGTCGGTTCGCCGGACGCGAGG
This sequence comes from Candidatus Limnocylindria bacterium, assembly GCA_036556325.1. GTDB lineage: Bacteria > Chloroflexota > Limnocylindria > QHBO01 > QHBO01 > DASSCW01. Next base: position 3,399 of record DATBJR010000095.1, read on the forward strand.
TGCTGGTCGTTGGTGCCGGCCAGAGCGCACTCGAGTCGGCGGCGCTGCTGCGTGAGTCCGGCGCCACCGTGGAGCTGCTGGCCCGCACCGACGGGATTCGCTATCTCCACCAGCGGGCGCTGCTGCACCGCTGGCCGCTGGAGCAGATCCTGTATGCCCCACCCGACGTCGGCCCGGCCCTGCTCAGCCAGCTGGTGGCGCGGCCGAACCTCTACCGGCGTGCACCGCGTCGCCTGCAGGACCGCTGGGGACCGCGGGCCATCCGCGCCGCCGGCGCGGCGTGGCTCAAGGACCGCCTCAGCGACGTCCCAACCGAGACGCTGCGGTCGGTGACCGCTGCCGCCGCGGACGGCGATCGTGTGCGGCTGACGCTGGACGACGGGAGCGAGAAGCTGGCCGACCACGTCCTGCTCGGCACCGGCTATCGCGTCGACCTAAGGCGGTACCCGTTTCTGGACCAGGGCCTGCTGGCCCGGATCCGAGCCATGGACGGCTATCCGGTGCTGGACGCCGGGTTCCAGACCAGCGTGAAGGGGCTCCACTTCGTCGGGGCACCCGCCGCCTGGAGCTTTGGGCCGCTGATGCGCTTCGTCGCCGGCGCCGATTTCACCGCCCGGGCCGTGGCCAGGCGAGTAGCGGCGAGCTGAGGCACCGCAGATGAGCGCTAAGCCCATCGGCGCCCTGGTGATCGGCGGTGATTACCGGGCCCTCGGCGCCGTCCGCAGCCTGGGACGCCAGGGCGTGCCGGTCGACGTGCTCTATGACCGCGAGCACCCACTCGCCCCTGCCTCACGATTTGCCCGGCGCCGGATCGCCTGGCCCGCGGACGACCGTCGGCGCCTGGCCCTGCTCCTGCGGCTCGCGGATCGCGGGGGCCTGTTCGGCGAGGTGCTCATCCCGAGCTCCGACGAGGTAGCGGCGTTCATCGGCCGCCACCACGCCGAGCTGGCCGCGCGCTATCGCCTGACGACTCCCCGCTGGGATCGGCTGCAGTGGGCGCACGACAAGCGCCGCCTCCATGAGCTCGCGGATCGGGTGGGCGTCGCGCATCCGTGGACGGCCTATCCCACCGCTGGCGACGACGTCCCGCGCCTGGTGCGCGATTTCCCCATGGTCCTCAAGCCGGTCTCCCACGAGGCACCCAACCCGTTGGCTCGCGACAAGGCGTGGCGCGTCGACGATGCCCGCGCGCTGGCCGACCGCTATGCCGAGGCGCTCGCCTTCCTGCGCCCTGAGCAGGTCATGCTGCAGGAGCTGATCCCGGGCGGCGGCGAGGCGCAGTACTCGTATGGCGCCGTGGTCGAACGGGGACGACCGCTGGCGGAGGTCGTCGCACGCCGCCTGCGCCAATACCCCATGGACTTTGGCCGGCTGAGCACCTTCGTCGACACCGTGGACGAGCCAACCGTGGTGGACGCCAGCCGGCGGCTGCTGGCCGCCGCGCGCTACACCGGGTTGATCGAGATCGAGTTCAAGCGCGACCCGCGCGACGGGCGGTTCAAGGTCCTGGACGCGAACCCGCGCATCTGGGGCTGGCATACCCTGACGCAGCGGACCGGACCCGATTTCGTCCACCTTCTCTACCGCATGGTCGTCGGCGCGCCGGTGGCGGCCGCGCCGGCGTCGCCGGGCCTGCGCTGGGCGCGCCTGGACGCGGACCTGGCCGCCTCGGCCGGTGAGCTCCTCGCCGGCCGGCTGCCGCCGACGGACTACGTCCGCTCGCTCGCGGGCCGCGTGGAAGCGGCCATCTTCGCCGCCGACGATCCGCTGCCCGGCGCGGTGGCCCTCGGCCAGCTTCAGATCATGGCGCTCCGGGGGGCGGCCGCCCGCCTGGCCACGCCCCTGCGGCGCGCCCTGCGATCAGCGTCCGGCGCCGCCGATGATCGTTCGGATCTGCTCGAGGTGCATCAGGTCATGCACGCCGGCAAAGAGCAGCCACTCCCCGCAGCGCAGAAAGCCGACCAGCGGGTGGTCCAGCGGACAGGGCTGCGCCTCGTGTCCGGCGATCGCGGCAGCCGAGATCGCCATCGAGCGGCGTGACTTGGCAAGGTAGGTCGCCAGCAGCTCGCGCGACGCATCCGCCGGTCCCGGGATGCCGGGACGCACCACCGGCTCCTCCTCTGGCCACTCGCCCCGCGCCGCCATCGCCGCGGCACTGACCAGCCAGCGGCGCGATGCCGTGGTGTGGGCGAAGGCCTGCGCCACGTTCCAGTCCTCTTCGCCGCCGGGCCTGCGCAGGACGTCCTCGCCGCAGGCAGCCAGCGCGTCGGCCAGGGCATCGGCGATCGCCTCCTGCTCGGCCAGCACGTGGGGGGCGCTGCCGCTGCCCGCTCGAGCGGACAGCTCGCGCCGGAAGGCCGGGTTCGACCGCAGGTGGCCCTCCAGCGTGCGCCAGACGGCCACCGTGTCGGGTGCGCGGCGCTCCACGGCCTCCAGCCAGGGCGGCGGAGGCATCGGCGTTAGAGGCGCTCGAAGCGCTCGACGGGAAGGACGAAGACCGTGGCTCCGCCGACCTCCACCTCGACCGGGTAGGGCATGTAGAACTCGCCCGGCTCCATGATGGGCGGCATGGGGTTCACGAACTGGCGGCGCGCGTGGCAGTTCGCGCTGATCAGCTCCAGCACGCCGTCCACCTGGTCATCCTCGACGCCGACCAGGATCGTGGCGTTGCCCTGCTTGAGGAAGCCACCCGACGAATGGAGCCGCGTGGCGCGGAACTCGCGCTCCAGCAGGGCGTCCACCAGATTGGCGGCATCCTCGTTGTGGACGATGGCGGTAACGAGCTTCACGACTCTCGCTCAGGTGCGGGCTGCGCCCGATTATGCCGCAGGGGAGCGACCGGGGGCCACCCGTCCGATGCCGCACGCCATCCCCGGCGCCGCGCGCATCAAGCGCGGAGAGGCTGGATGCACCAGAACGGCGGGACCGTCATCACCCTGCTGGTCATCGCCGGGAACGTCTTCGTGATCTGGGCGCTGGCGACCACCGGAGCTTGGTTCGCGGCCCGGGCGCGGTAGGAGCGGCTCAGGCGGACCGGAAGACGACCGGCTCCACCAGCTCCCGGATGCGCTCGTCGGTCGCCTGGACGGAGCCCGACCCGTCGACCACCCGGAAACGCTCCGGCTCGGCGGCGGCCAGGTCGAGGTAGGCCTGGCGCACCGTCTCGAAGAAGGCGACGCCCTCGGTGTCCTCGAAGCGGTTCCATTCGCCGGCGCGCTTGCGCCCCAGGCCGATCTCGACCGGCACGTCGATCAGGATGGTGAGGTCCGGCAGCAGGCCGTAGGTCGCGAACGACT
>DATBJR010000096.1:0-20454 GCA_036556325.1 Candidatus Limnocylindria bacterium
TGGGGCTGCTGGCCTGGACCCTAGGCGTGAGCGTCACGCGGGTCCTGCGCCGCACGCGGGAGAACCTGGTCAACGCGCGCCTGCAGCTGACCGTGGCCGAGCGGCGGCTGCGCGAGGCGGCCCGGGCCCTGGCCGAGGCCCGGCAGGCGGGCGGCACCGCGGACAGGTCACGGGCGACGAGCAACGGACGGACTGAGGGAGACCGATGACGAACGAGCGACCCAGCGGTTACCGCGGCGCGCTGCCGGAGCGCAACGATGCGCTGGCCAAGCCATGGGTCATCACCGTGATCGCCATCTTCATCCTCATCTTCGTGCTGGCCGCGCTGGGCTTTCCCTCGAAGGTCTTCCCGCGCGCGACGGCCGAGCCGCAGCCGAGCTTCAGCTTCGCGGCATCGGGCTCGGCGGCGCCATCGGCCTCCGGCGAGTAAGCGCTTGCAAAGGTGTACGATCAGCGCCCGATTTTCGGTCGTGCTCTCTGACGGAGGGGATTGAAGGAGTGGCCGACTCCCGCTCGGTGCTCGTCGTCGACGACGACGCCCAGATCAGGTCGCTGCTGGCCGATCTCCTGAAGGAGAACGGCTACACGGTCCGTGCGGCCAAGACCGGCGCCGAGGCCACCGCCGAGGTCGCGAAGCAGCGTCCCGAACTGGTGATGATGGACATCAAGCTGCCGGACATGGACGGCATCGACGTCCTGAAGTCCATGAAGCGGGAACGCCCCGAGCTGGAAGTCATCGTCATGACCGCCTTCGGCGGCTCCTCCTCCGCCATCAAGGCCATGGAGCACGGTGCCTACGACTACGTCACCAAGCCCTTCGAGATCGACGAGCTGCTGCTGACGCTGCGACGCGTCTTCGAGCACGCGGAGATGGCCTCGGAGGTGTCCGCCCTGCGCCTGGAGCTCGGCAAGTCGGCGGCCGACCGGGAGCGGATCGTCGGCTCCTCGCGGCCGATGCTGGAGGTCTACAAGCTCATCGGCAAGGTGGCCGGCTCGGACGCCACGGTGCTGATCACCGGCGAGTCGGGCACGGGCAAGGAGCTGGTGGCCGAGGCGCTGCACAAGGCCTCGAAGCGCAATCCGTACCCGCTGATCAAGGTCTCCTGCGCCGCCCTGCCCGAGACGCTGCTGGAGACGGAGCTGTTCGGCCACGAAAAGGGCTCGTTCACGGGCGCGGTCACCATGCGCAAGGGCCGATTCGAATCGGCCAACAAGGGAACCATCTTCCTCGACGAGATCGGCGAGATGACGCTGGGCACCCAGACCAAGCTGCTCCGCATCCTGCAGGAGCACGAGTTCGAGCGCATCGGCTCCAACGTGCCCATCAAGGTCGACATCCGGGTCATCGCCGCCACCAACCGCGACCTGGCCGCGGAGGTCGACGAGGGCCACTTCCGCGAGGACCTCTACTACCGCCTGAACGTCATCCACATCCACATGCCGCCGCTGCGCGACCGGATGGAGGACATCCCGCAGCTGATCGAGCACTTCCTGGCCAAGTACCGTTCCAAGCCTGATGCCATCCCCACGCCGATCTCCGAGGAGGCGGTGGCGCGGCTGATGGAGCACGACTGGCCGGGCAACGTGCGCGAGCTGGAGAATGCCGTCGAGCGCGCGGTGGTCCTGTCGCGGGGCAACACCATCATGCCGGACCACCTGCCCCTGGCCGAATCGCCAGTCTCCGCCGGCGGCCGTGCCCGCTCCCGCCGGGCCGCGGCGAAGAACGGGGAAGCGGAGGGGGTCGAGGCTGTCGGCGCTGAGGCTGGCGCAGCGGCCACCGCGGACAACGGCGACGGCGCGAGCGGGCAGCATTCCAACGGCTCGTTCAAGGTGGCCGTCGAGTCACTCGAGAAGCGGCTGATCGCGGAGGCGCTGGAGCGCAACGGGGGCAACCGCTCCAAGGCGGCCGAGGAGCTGGGAATCTACCGGCGCCTGCTCTACGCCAAGATGCGCGAGTACGGCCTCGGGGAGTAGCCCGGTCGCCAGCGGCTCACAGCCGGAACGCCGGAACGCCGATTCTCGCGTGGCGAGTCTAACGACCGGTTTTCGGCAGAAACCTGCCCGGATTCTCACCGCGCGCAATTCTGGCCGCCGAATCGGCGCGGATTGGCGCCAAGTCGGTCCATAGACTCGCGTGGCGAGACCTCAGGAGCCGGTCAAGCGGCGCAACCGCCCACTAAGCCGACAGTAAGGGCCCGCGTCGGAACATCACGGAATGCCGACCCGCGAGCGGCTCATGACGATTGGCACGGCCCGGGGCAGACGGCTCCTCGGCGAGCTTGCCGGGGAGCTGCGACATGCGCGGCTGGCGGCGGGGCTGACGCAGGAAGCGGTCGGGTCGGCGGTCAGGCTCTCGAAGGCCACCATCAGCCGGATCGAGCGGGGCCGGGTGCCCATCGACATCCTCACCGCTGCCCAGGTTGCACGCGTGCTCGGCCTGGACCTCTCGGTGCGCTGCTTCCCCGCCGCCGGCCAGCTGCGGGACGCCGCACACGTCGCGCTGGTCCAGAGGCTGCTGGCTGTCGCCGCGCCGAGCCTGGTCGTGAAGCTGGAGGTGCCCATCCGCCCCGCGGACCTCCGCGCGTGGGACGTCGTGCTGAGCCACGGCCGCCAACGCGTCGCGGTCGCGGCAGAGACCCGGCTGCGGGATCTTCAAGCCCTGCTGCGTCGCGAGCAACAGAAGTGCATCCACTCGGGAATCGACACCCTGCTGTTGGTTGTCGCCGACACGAAACACAACCGGGACGCGCTCCGGGAGTCACGCGCTGTCCTCGAACGTGAGCTGCCATGGAGCTCGCGCCGGATCCTGTCCGCCATCCGCGCCGGGCGGCTGCCGGAACGGGCAGGGGTCGCGGTGCTTTAGGGCTCAGATATGGGATCGGGAGGCCCGCCGCTCCCAGCCGATGGCCCCTGGGTGCCAAGCTGGAAGGTGGTCTGGTCGTGGAACGGTTCGAGCGGAGCCTCGGCGAGATCGGCCCCGGCTGGTTCGCGCGCGCGGATGGCCTGGACCGAGGGCAACAGCACCACCCCCACGCAGGTCGCCATGTTCAGCACGGCCGCAACGGCCAGGGCCTCCGTGGTGCCGACGGCGACGGCAATGGGGCCGATGAGCGCATAGCCGATGGGGTTCAGCGCCACCGACCCGAACCAGTCGAAGGAGCTGATCCGGCTGAGCGCGTGCGCCGGCACGTTCCGCTGAAGCGCGGTGATCCACAGGGTGTCGCCGATGGCGAAGCCGATGCCCGTCACCAGTGCGACCGCCGCGATGGCCGGCACGGGCAGGGGAATCGCCAGGGCCGCGAGCAGCAGCCCAGCGGGCAGCACGAACAGCTCGGACGCGACCAGGATGCGCGTGAAGCGCAGGCGCAGGGCGAAGAGCCCGCCGATGACCGAGCCCGCCGACTCGACCGCCAGGATGAAGCCCCACGCCGCCGGGCCGCCCAGCTGGTCCTTGGCCACCAGCGGACCGAGCACCAGCAGCGCGGGGAAATAGCTCAGCTGGAAGAGGCCGAAGCTGGCGACCATGGCTACGGCCCAGCGCCGCGATGTGAACTCGCGCCAGCCATCGTGGAGGTCAGCCAGCACCGACTTCGCGGCGGCGCGCGCCACGGGCGCCAGGCGCATGGTGGAGATGAGGGCCGCGCTGACGAAGAAGGTCGCGGCGTCGACGGCGATGGCCGTGGCTGGGCTGCCGAGCGCCACCACGATGGCGCCGAGCGCAGGTCCCACTATCTGGAGCACGCTGCTCGACAGGTGCAGCAGGGCGTTGCCCTCCTGCAGGTGCTCGTCGCTGACGCTGTCCTTGACCATGCCGACCTGCGCCGGCCGCGAGAAGGCCGCCGCCACGCCGAAAACCACCTGCAGCGCGGCGATGTTCCAGACATTCGCTGTGCCGCTGAACAGCAGCGCGGCGCTGCCCACCTGGGCGACGCCCTTGGCAATGTCGCTGCCAACCATGATCGTGCGGCGGCTGAGCCGATCGGCGAAGACCCCGCCCAGGAGCAGGAAGACGACCACCGGGATCTCGCGGCCCAGCAGCACGATTCCCAGGTCCGTGGCGCCGCCGAACTCCAGCACGGCAAAGGCCAGTGCCACGGTCGCCATCCCGCTGCCGAGCTGCGAGATGGTGACGGCGGCCAGATATCGGGCAAAGCTCCGCTCACGGAGCACGACCAGGGAGCGCGTCAGCTTCACGCCGCGAGTCTAGAGGCGATGGCCGTCCAGTCTGCCATCGCTGCCAACCGACCGTGCTGGCTGGCGGGTCAGGCTGGTTGCCGTGGGTTAGCCCCGCGCGATGCCGTTGCCGTTGCGCGCCGCATCACCACTCAGGGCGCGTGCGAGCGTTTCGTCGAATGCATCGAGCGCAAAGGGCTTTGCCAGCAGCTGGACGGCGGGATGGCGCAGTGCGCGCTCGACCTCTCCATTGGCATCCACCGCCCCGGAGCACAGGATGATGGGCACCTCGCGCAGGGCGTCATGCGCCCGCGCGCCCTCGATCAGGTGCCAGCCGTTCAGCGGCCCGCCATCCCGAGGATTGAGATCGACCATCAGGACGTCCGGCTCGGTCTTCGCGATGTCGTCCAGGGACCGTGGCTTGATGCCGGTCACCACGAAGCGATCGGCGACGACTTCCGCGACCAAACCCACAAAGGCGTCGCTGTCGTCGACGACCGTCATCCGGTGCCGCTCGGTGTCCTTCCGCTGGCGCGCAGGTGACGCGCCGGCTGCTTCGGTATTCCGCTCGGAGGAGCCCATGGCCCTCACCCCACAGACGTATGAGCCCAGCAACAGCCACCGGACCATCGCATTCGATCCCTATGTTGTCTGTTATGAAGATGACAGAAGGCCGGGCGTACCATGACCCCGTGGTTGCTGCTCAGGCTCCGGCCCTCGATCCGCACGCCAACGGCGTGCTCCACAGCCTGCCGGCTGCCGAGTTCGAGCGCATCGCGTCGGCGCTGGTACCCGTCTCGCTGAATCGCGGCGTGGTGCTGGAGGAGGAGCACGCCGAGATCACGCACGTCTACTTCCCAACCGAGGGCGTGGCCTCGATCGTGGCGGTCGGCGAGAACGGCGAGACCGTGGATACGAGCATGATCGGCCGAGAGGGCATGACCGGCCTGGCCGTCTTCCTGGGCACCGGCCAGATGCCGGTGCGCACCATCGTGCAGGTGCCGCTCGAGGGGTTTCGCCTGCCGTCCGAGGTCCTGCGTGCGGAGCTGCAACGCGGCGGAAGGCTCGTGACCCTGCTGCAGCGGTACACGCAGGTCGTCATGGTCAGCATGGCGCAGCTGATCCTGTGCAACCGAATGCATCGGCTGGATCAGCGCGCGGCCCGCTGGCTGCTGCAGGTCGACGAGCGCGTCGACGAGAGCCCGTTCGACGTCACCCAGGAGTTCCTGGCCGAGATGATCGGGACGCAGCGACCCTCACTCTCGCTGGCCGTCAGCCAGTTCAAGGACGCGGGCCTGATCAGCTACTCGCGTGGCCGGATTCGCATCACGGATCGGGAAGGCCTGCTGCGCCGCGCGTGTGGCTGCATCAAGATCATGCACGAGGAGGAGGGCCGCCTCCGCGATTCGGCGGGGCGATTCAACCTTGGCCAGCGGAGCTAGGCTGGCAGGGGGCGTGCAGGGGAGGGGCGACAGGTCGATGGTATCCTCCACCAACGCGAACCACGCACGAATTGAGGGTTGGGCCACATGTTCAGCCGCGTACGCATCGCAATCCGCTTCTTCTTCATGGGGCTGGCGGTCGGTGTCCTGCTCGCGCCACGTTCCGGCAAGGAGACCCGGCGGATGGTGCGCGAACGGGCGGATCGGCTCCTGAACGACCTGCTTGATGCCGCCACGCTCGGCGCCTTCGACTCCGGGGCCGATGCCGACGAGGACGCCACCACGAGCGCGCCTCGCAGCACGAATGGCCGCACGCGCAAGGCCAGCACCACCACGGGCGCAACCAGCGGGGCTGCCTGAGGGCGGCATACCAGATGGCGGCCGCGTCTCGAGGGACGCGGCCGTTCCCTTTTGAGGCGCCCGACCCATGAGCCGATGGTGGCGCCGCGCCAGCCGCTTCCGCAGCGACCGGGTGGCCACCAGCCTGGCCGATGCCCGGGAGCAGATGGTCGCGACGCAGATCGAGGCGCGCGGCCTGCGCGACCCCGAGCTGCTGCGGGCCTTCCGGAGGGTGCCGCGCGAGCTCTTCGTGGCGTCGGAGGTGCCCTACGGCGACCAGGCGCTGCCCATCGAGTCGGGGCAGACGATCTCGCAGCCGTACGTGGTGGCGTTCATGACCGACGCCGCGCGACCGCGACGGGAGGCCGGCTGGCGCGGCGCCAGGACGCTGGAGATCGGGACGGGCAGCGGCTACCAGGCCGCGATCCTGGCCGAGCTGGGTGCCGTGGTGACCAGCGTGGAGCGTTACGAGGGACTCCATCGGCATGCCCGGGAAGCCCTGCTGCGGGCCGGATACCCTGACGTGCGACTCATCGTCGGGGACGGGACCCGTGGCTTCCCGGAGAACGCGCCCTATGACGCCGTGCTGGTCACCGCCGCCGGCCCATCGGTCCCGCTGCCGCTGCTGGCGCAGCTGAGCGCGGATGGCGGCCGGCTGGTGATGCCCGTCGGCGACCGCGAGCACCAGTGGCTGACCCTGGTGGTGCGCACCGGCGACGAGTACGCCAGCAAGCCCCTGGAGCCGGTGGTGTTCGTGCCGCTCATCGGCGAGCAGGGCTACGGCGCGGAGGGCCGCTGAGGGCCCTGTTGACGGAGCGCACCACGGTTGGCACGGGCATTGCACCGTCAGGGGGGATATGACCTATCCGCCGAACACGACCGTCGATCCGGCAACCGGTGAGCCGGTGAACGTGAATGCGCCTGTGAACAGCTATGGCCAGCCGGTGGTCGTGGCGACCAGCCCGCTGGCGCCGATTCGTCGCGCGATCTGGCTGATCTTCGGCGTGATCATTGCGGTGATCGCCATCCGCATCCTCTTCCTCGCACTCGGCGCCAACGAGGGCAACGGGATCGTCGACGCCATCTACGCCATCTCGGAACCGCTGGTGGCACCGTTCCGCGGCATCTTCAGCCTTGACCAGATGCAGCTGACCGGCAGCAGCCAGATCGACTTCGCCGCGTTCGTGGCGATCATCGGCTGGTTGCTGATCGCCATCCTGATCAACGCCATCCTGCGCATCCCGGACCGGACCGCCGCCTGACCGGCGGCCGGCATTGCTGGCCCGATCCCACCGGCCCGATGGGCGCCCCGCTCCCCTCGGGCCCGTTCATATCCGGGCCGCGTCACCGCGGATCAGGCAGGAGGCACCTCGAGCGCGGCGCGGCCACGCAGGCGCTGGCGACTCGGCGCCGAGGGCGAGCTGACCCCACCTGGCGAGGCGAGGGCGCCGGCGCGGGCCAGCTCCTCGTCGTAGATGGCTTCGATCCGGCGGACGTGAGCCTCCATGCTGAAGCGCTCCGCCACGATCCGATGGCCGGCGTCGCCCATGCTGGCCCGCAGCGCGGGAGAGGTGGCGAGGCGGGCGAGGGCCGCGGCCAGGGAAGCCGGGTCGCCAGGCGGGACGAGAAGGCCCGAGACGCCGTCAACGACCACCTCGGGAATCCCACCCACCGCCGAAGCGACCACCGGGATCCGTTGCGCCATGGCCTCCAGGATGGAGATGCCCTGGGCCTCGCGCAGCGAGGGCAGCACGGCCATGTCCAGGTCAGCGGTCAGCGCCGCCACGTCCTCGCGACGGCCGGTGAAGATGATCCGATCCCGCGCCGGGGCGGGCAGCGCGGCCGCCTGGGCACGCAGGGCAGCGCACTGCGATCCCTCGCCCACGATCGCCAGCCAGGCATCGGGGGCAGCGGCCACGACATCGGGCCAGGCCGCGACCAGGTGCTGATGCCCCTTCTCCGGTTCGAGCCGAGCCACCACGCCCACCAGCACCGCCGAACCGGGGATGCCCGACTCTCGACGCAGGGCGCAGCGCGGCGCCGGACCGGCAAAGCGGGAGAGGTCCACGCCGTTGGGGACCACCGCATACGCCGCCTCCCCGCGTCCCTCGGCACGGATCTTGGCGAGGATCGAGTCCGACGGCACGATCAGCCGGTCCATGGCCGGCGTCAGCGACGCCAGCGTGGCCACGTCCTGCGGGGAGCGGACGCGCGATGAGTGGACGGTGGCCATGATCACCGGGGTCCCGGCCGCCAGCGCGGCCCTCGTCCCCACCACCTCGGCCCGGAACATGTGGGCGTGGACGAGGTCGATCTCCTCGCGGCGCAGCCAGGCGGCCAGCTCGCGAACGGCGGCCTCGTCATCGGCTTCGTCGATCACCTCAACCTCGACCCCCAGCCGTCGAATGCGCTGCACGGCGCTCCCGGCGGACAGGCTGAGTGCGCGGACCTCGTACTTCGAGCGGTCGAGGCGGAGCAGGAGGCCCGTGTAGCTCTCCTGCGCCCCGCCGTTGCCGCCGGTCGCGAGGAGCTGCAGCAGCCTGGGCCGCGCATGGCCACTGGACCGATACGTCCGCCGGTGCCTCCGGTAGGGCGCTCCGCCGATCGCCGCCTCGTGGTCCGGGGCAGGCGCAGCCGTCGTGCGGGTGCGGGATGGGGTCACGCCGCTGATGCTAGGCCGGGGCGCTTTACTCGTCAAAGCGGTTCTTGACGGTCAGGCGGGGGCTCTCGGCGCGCCTGACCGCGGATTCTCGCTACGTGAATCTATCGACCACGGAGCCGGCCGCCGGGGCCGTTCCCTGGCTCCGAATTGCAGGAGGTGGGAATCCGGGGCAGGCAGCGCTTCCCGACGCCCGAACGTGGTCCATAGACTCGTCCCGTGAGAACCGGGAAGGGTACCGGGGCCGGCCGGCCGGGGCGACGCTGCGCCTCAGCACGTCCCCGAGCCGGTGTCCTGGAAGCCCGAGTCCCCCAGCGCCACGAACCGCCACCCGTAGGCTCCGGGCGCCAGCTCCAGCCACAGGGCACCGTAGGCCCGGTCCGAGCGCGCCTCGGTGGTGGGCAGCTCACGCTTCGTGAAGGAGTAAATCGAGCGGCCGCCGGTCCCGACCACGAACTCCCGCACGCCGTTCACCAGGATCCGTTCGTAGTCGTGATCGTGCCCGTTCAGGATCACGTCCACGCCGTACCGCTCCAGCTCGTCCCAGAACGGCTGCACGAACGCGTTCGACCCGTGGCGCCCGGAGCTCCAGCGCGGGTGGTGCCAGTAGGCGAGCAGGCACGCAGGGTCGGCGCGGGCCAGGTCGTGCGCCAGCCACTGGAGCTGCGGCGACCCCGGATCGCACCCCACCGCCCCGCAGTTGGAGTTGAGCACGACCACGTGCCACCCACCGTAGTCGTAGGAGTACCAACCCTCCCCGCGAGCACCGGCGGCGGAGCCGAAGTAGTCGAAGTAGCCGGCGGCGCCATCGGTCTCGTACTCGTGATTGCCAACGGCAGGGCGGATGCGCGACTTCATCGGAGCCCAGGCCGGATCGAAGCACTGCGCGAACTCCTGGTCGGACCCGCTCTCGTAGACGGTGTCGCCCAGACTGGCAACCAGTCCGTCCAGGCGCTGGGCCAGGTCGGCAACGGCTTCATCGGCTTCGCTGTCGCATGAGCCGATGTCTCCCACCGCCACCAGCGTCTTCGGCGAAGGCAGCGGACTGCCCGATGCCTCCTCGCTCGGCAGGTTGAAGCTGGGCAGGATGCTGGGCAAGGTGATCCCCGGCTGCCTGCCGGGCAGGTACGGCCGGGCCACGAGGTAGGCCGCGATGCCGACCACCAGCACCAGCAGCGAGATCACCGCCAGCGGCCGGGCGCGGGGGGAGCGCATGAACATCTGGGGTCAGTATCAGGCACGCGCAGTGCCAGCTCACGCTCGGGTCGGCCACCGGACGGTGCGCGCGTTCTCACCTGACGCATCCATGGAGTGCGTTCGCGGCGATCCCAGGCCGAAATTCTCGCTGAGCGAACCTCGCGGCCCGGAATTGGGGCAGCTGGCCCGCATCTCGCTTGATAGGCTCGCGTGGCGAGCATCCGCCGGCCGACTGGCGCGCCCCATGCATGCGCTGCCTGTCGTGGCGACAAATCCGCGGACCTACTGGGCGAGCCGGCTCGAGGGCGGGGGCATGAGCCAGGTCGGACGCATCGGCCTGTCTGACGAGCTGAACGCAGCGATGTACCCCGTCATCCGCCGCCATGCATTGGCGATGCTGCGGGCAGCCGGCGTGCGGACCCATGGACGGGCGCTGGACGCCGGCAGCGGCTGGGGCTTCTGGTTCCGCACCTGGCAGGAGCTGGGGTTTCCGGTGGTGGACGCGGTCGATTTCGTGGAAGAGTCGGTCGCGCGGGTGCGCGCCCACGCTCGCCCGGCCGATGACGTCCGCGTGGCCGATATCACCGCCCCGCGCATCTTCGAGGGCCGGCAGCGCTACGACCTCGTCAGCTGCATGAACGTGCTGCTGCACGTGGTGCATCCGGGCCAGTTCGGCATGGCGCTGGCCAACGTCGCCTCCGCGGTGGCTCCCGGCGGGCTCCTGCTCCTGGCCGAACCGGCGGCGGTTGGGCCGATTTCTCCCGCGGACGGCGCCGACCTCAGCTCCCGGGTGCACGCGCTCGACGACTACCTGGGACCGATGTCGGTGGCGGGACTGGAGCTGGTGGACCTGCGGCCGGCGATGGCCATCACCGGCGACCCGGTGGAACGCCGCGGCCCGGTGGCACGTCACGCCCAGCGGCTGTGGTGGCGAGGAGTGCTGGCGGCCGACCGGCGCGTGCCGACCCTGCGGGGGGCCCTTGGCGCGGCGATGCAGGTGGTCGACCAAGCCGCCCGACGACTGGGCGCGGCCGAGACGAGCAAGCTGGTGCTCTTCCGCAAGACATGGAGCGCCGCGGAGACCGGCGTCTGACGCTTGCCCATCGGGCTTACCCTGTGCGCCGATGCGGTACCTGCTCCTGTTCCTGCTCGCGCTGCTGCTCATCGGCGGCGGGATCAAGCTGGCAGGGCAGCGGATTCCCATCCTGGACTACCCGTTGGGCGGGCCCATGGCGCAGCCGCGGATCGAGGTCCAGCAGCCCAATCTGAACATGCCGTAGGACCGCCGCCGGATGCTGAAGGGGCTGATCCTTGCTGGTGGCAGCGGCACGCGGCTGTTTCCGCTGACGCTCGTCACCAACAAGCACCTGCTGCCGGTCTTCGACCGGCCGATGATCTACTACCCACTCGAAACGCTCCGCGAGATGGGCGTGACCGAGGCGATGATCGTTGTCGGCGGACGGTCCGTCGGCGACATCCTGGAGCTCCTGCACGACGGTTCCGAGTTCGGCATGGAGCTGACCTACCGATACCAGCGCGGGGCGCTGGGGATCGCGCATGCCCTTGGCCTGGCACGCTCATTCGCCGGCGCCGATGCCCTGGCCGTCGTGCTGGGCGACAACGTGCTGCACGGCTCGCTGCGCGCCTTCGCGGATGCGTTCATGGCGTCGGACGCGGAGGCCGGGGCGGTGCTCAAGGCAGTGCCGGATCCAGAGCGCTTCGGGGTCGCCGAGTTCGACGCGGACGGTCGCGTCATCGGCTTCGAGGAGAAGCCCGCCCAGCCGAAGAGTGACCAGATCCCCATCGGGGTCTACCTGTTCCGCCCAAGCGTCTTCGACGTGCTGCCCACGTTGCGGCCGTCGGCGCGCGGGGAATTCGAGATCACCGACGTGCTCAACGAGTACATCCGACGTGGGCGCCTGATGAGCCATACCTTCGCCGGTGAGTGGCATGACGCCGGGACGGTGGAATCACTCCTCTCCTCGGGCTCGTTCGCCGCAGGGTTTGCCGGGGATCTGCCCCTGCGCTCCGCTCACGACGTTGAGCAGGTCGCCGCCGAGCCCATCGATCCGTCCTCGGTCACACCGTAACGCATGCGGCAGATCGACAGGCTGCTGGTCACCGGGGGAGCTGGCTTCATCGGCTCCAACTTCGTGCACTGGATGCTGGGGCGCCATCCCCAACTGCGCATCGTGGTCCTGGACAAGCTGACGTATGCGGGAAACCTGGCGAACCTGGCGGACCTAGAGCACGATCCGCGCTACGAATTCGTCCAGGGCGACATCGCCGATCCGGAGGCTGTTGAGCCGGTGGCGGCGCGGGTCGATGCGACCGTCAACTTCGCCGCGGAGTCGCACGTCGACCGCAGCATCGAAGCCGGCGCTGACTTCATCCGGACCGATATCGTGGGCACTCACGTCCTGCTGGAGGCGGCCCGTCGGCACCGACACCAGCTGTTCCTTCAGATCAGCACCGATGAGGTGTATGGCCACGTCGAATCCGGCTCGACGGCGGAGGATGCCCCGCTCGCCCCGCGCAGCCCCTATGCGGCCAGCAAGGCCGGGGCTGATCTGCTGGTGCTGGCTCATGCCACGACCTACGACCTGCCCGTCTTGATCACCCGTTCGAGCAACAACTACGGACCCAACCAGTTCCCGGAGAAGGTCGTCCCGTTATTCGTGACGAATGCCCTGGACGGCGAGCCGTTGCCGCTCTACGGCGACGGCCTCCAGGTCCGCGACTGGCTGTTCGTTCGTGACAACTGCGAGGCCATCGAGCTGGTGCTGTTCCAGGGCGAGCTGGGCACCATCTACAACGTCGGCTCCGGGGACCAGATGACGAACCTCGAGCTCACGCGCGCCATTCTTGCCGCGACCGGTCAGCCGGAGAGCCTCGTTCGGCTCGTGGCGGACCGTCCTGGCCACGACCGTCGCTACGCCGTTGACGCCGGGCGGGTCCGCTCGCTGGGCTGGGCGCCTCGCCATTCGTTCGCCGCTGGCCTGGCCGAGACCATTGCCTGGTATCAGGCCAACCAGGTGTGGTGGCGGCCGCTGAAGAGCGGCGAATACCTGGACTACTACCGCCGCCAATACGCCGATCGGCTGGCCGGCAGCCGGGCGCTGGAATGACCGGCGAGACCGCGGTCGTGACCGGAGCCGGTGGGCAGCTGGGTCGGCAGCTGGTGACGGCGTTCCGGGCCGCCAAGTACGACGTCGTCGCCCTTGAGCGCGCGTCACTGGACATCTCGGATCCGGATGCTGCGGATCGGCTCGTGGCCCATCGGCCGCACATCGTGGTCAATGCCGCCGCATGGACTGACGTGGACAGCTGCGCTCGGGATCCCGAACGGGCCATGCAACTGAACGGAGCAGCGCCCGCGCAGCTGGCACGCGCTGCGGCCGAGGCCGGCGCCCTGTTCGTGCAGATCAGCACCAACGAAGTGTTCGATGGCCAGGCGCTGAGACCATATGCCGAAGACGCGCCCACGGCGCCGATCAATCCGTACGCAGCCTCCAAGCTGGCCGGCGAGCGCGCCGTGGCCACGGCTGGCGGGACATACCTGATCGTCCGCACCGCATGGATCTTCGGACCGGGCGGCACGAATTTCGCCACGCGCATCTGGCAAGCGGCGCTGCGGGCCCGGTCGCGCGGCGAGGCGTTACGGGTGGTCGCCGACGAGCTCGGCAATCCCACCTGGGCGCCCGACCTGGCGCAACGCATCGTGGCGGCGGTGGTTCGCGGAGTACGCGGCGTGCTGCATCTCGCAGGCGAGCCGCCGGCCTCGCGCTTCGAGTGGGCCCAGGTCATCCTGCGCGACATGCCAGGTCTGGAGCTCACGGCCATCAGCCAGTCCGAATACCAGCGGGCCAGCCCCGTGCCACCGCGCGCGGTGCTGGACATGGGCCGGGCCCGTGCGGCCGGGCTTGAGCCGATGGACTGGCGCCCGGCCACCGCTGCCTACGCCGCGGAGCTCAGGCAGGCTACCGGTGCCGGCGCCGGAGCCAGCTAGATGCAGGTCATCGCCACCGAGCTCTCCGGGCTCGTTCTCCTCGAGCCGGTGGTCCACGGCGACGAACGCGGGTTCCTTGTCGAGACCTACCGCGAGGAT
Source organism: Candidatus Limnocylindria bacterium (assembly GCA_036556325.1). Lineage (GTDB taxonomy): Bacteria > Chloroflexota > Limnocylindria > QHBO01 > QHBO01 > DASSCW01. The sequence goes on from DATBJR010000096.1 coordinate 13,919, forward strand.
GAGCTGGCGGCGGCTGGCATTCCGACCGAGTTCGTCCAGGAGAACCAGTCGCGCTCCCTGCGCGGGACGCTGCGCGGAATGCACTTTCAGGTGGGACGCGGTCAGGCCAAGCTCATCCGGGTCTCAAACGGCGCGATCCTGGACATCGTGGTGGACATTCGGCGCAGCTCGCCGACATTCGGCGACTACCAGGCGGTGGAACTCGACGACATCCGCCACCGGCAGCTCTATGTCCCTGTCGGATTCGCCCACGGCTTCTACGTCACGTCAGACGTCGCGGACGTCTCCTACAAGCTCGACGCGCTCTACGACCCGGCTGCGGAGCGCGGCATCGCCTGGGATGACGAGGCCCTCGCCATTCCCTGGCCGGACCGCTCTCCGATCCTGTCGGCGCGTGATCGCTCCCAGCCCCGGCTGGCCGAGATCGTGGCGGAGCTTCCGGATTGGTAGGACCGGAGTACCGTTGACCGTCGGCACCAGCCGCTCGTAGCCTGCTGCCCGAGATTCGCGAGGGGCCCGTGACCGACAACACCCCAGATGCCATCCCGTTCCACCGACCATCCATTGGCGAGCGGGAGATCGTGGCTGCCACCGAGGTTCTGCGCAGCGGCTGGCTGACGACCGGCGCTCGCGCGCACGCGCTCGAGGACGCCCTCCGCGCGCGGCTCGGCGTACGCCACGCGCTGGCGGTGAGCTCCGCGACGGCTGCGCTGCACCTGGCCCTGGAGGGGATGGGCATTGGCCCCGGCGATGACGTCCTCGTCCCCACCTATACGTTCACTGCCTGCGGCGAGGTGTGCGCGTACCTGGGTGCTCGCGTGGTGCTGGCCGACGTGAACGACGAGCGACTGCTGGGGGCGGCCGAAGTCCAGGCGGCGCTCACGCCGACGACCCGGGCAATCATCACTGTCCATTTCGGCGGCCAGGCCGTCGACCCGGCGCCGATCCGGGCCGTGGCGCCCGGCGTCCGCATTGTCGAGGACGCCGCCCACGCGCTGCCCGCGGCGATCGGTGGCCTGCCGACCGGACGCCTGGGTGATGCGGCGGCGTTCAGCTTCTATGCCACCAAGACCATGACCACCGGCGGCGAGGGCGGGATGCTGGTCACGGATGATGACCACCTGGCGGACCGAGCCAGGCGCATGCGGCTGCACGGCATCGATGCCGACGCCTGGAACCGATACGGCGCCGGTGGCAGATGGTTCTACGAGGTGACCGAGGCCGGATTCAAGTACAACCTCACCGACCTGGCTGCCGCCATCGGCCTCGTCCAGCTGGAACGCCTGGACGAGATGGCCGCCGCTCGCCAGTCGATTGCCGATGCCTACGACCAGGCGTTCGCCGATTCCCCGCTCATCGGCTTGCCGCCGCGCCACGACGGCGATCAGCACGCCTGGCATCTGTACGTGGTCGAGCTGCGAACGGACGAGCTGGACATTGGGCGCGACGAGGTGATCGCCCGGCTCGGCGAGGCGGGCATCGGCTCATCCGTCCATTTCATCCCCCTCCACCTCCATCCCTGGTACCAGCGCGAGTTCGGTTACCGGCCGGGCGACTTCCCGAATGCGGAACGCCTCTACCGGCGCAGCCTCTCGCTGCCCATCTGGCCGGACATGAGCGAGGCCCAGGTCGCGCGCGTGGCGGAGACGCTGCTCGGCATCCTGGATGGCGCACGTCGCCCGATGGAGGTCTGAGCCGATGCGCGCGTGGCAGGCAGCAGTGAAGCGCCTGATGGATCTGGCACTGGGCGGGATCGCCTTGATCGTGGTGCTGCCGGTGGCACTGGTCATCGCTCTGGCGGTGACGCTCGATTCGGCCGGGCCCGTGATCTACGGCGCTCGCCGTGTCGGACGCGGTGGCCGCGAGTTCACCATGTTCAAGTTCCGCACCATGGCCAGGGGCGCGGACGCGGTGGGACCGGGCGTCACCGGCGCGCACGACTTTCGCATCACCCGGGTGGGCGCGTTCCTGCGCCGCACCAAGCTCGATGAGCTGCCGCAGCTGCTCAACGTGCTGGCGGGCCAGATGGCCCTGGTCGGTCCGCGGCCCGAAGCCCCGCAGTACGTCGCGCTGTGGACCGACGACGAGCACGACGTCCTGCGTGTACGGCCCGGCGTGACGGGGCCCACCCAGGTGGCGTACATCGACGAAGAGGAGATGCTCGCGACAGCAGACCCGGACGCGGCCTACGAATCGGAGCTCATCCACGTCAAGCTCGCGATCGATCTCGAGTACGTCCGGCACTACGCGCTTCGCCGGGACGTGGCCATCCTGTGGCGGACCGTCGCCAGCATCGTCAGCGCGTCCGAGCGTCGCAGCAATCGACCGCGCCGACGGTACACGCTCGGCGAGCGGCTGCGGAGCGCCTCGGCCGGCGCGCTCGTGCTCGACGCCGCGCTTGCCGCACTCGCGGCCGGCGTCGCGGTGGGCCTGCGCATCGACCGCAACAACATCCTGGCCGCGATCGCCACGTACTGGATCTTCATCCCGATGGCCGCCCTGGTCCGGCCAGTGGGCTTCCTGCTCGCCGGCGCGTACCTGCGCGTTTGGCGCTATCCCACCATCAGCGACGTCGCGCTGGTCGTCTCGTCCCTGGCGGCGGGCTCCGTCGTCATGGCGCTGGGCATCTTCGTGGTGCTGCAACCCTGGGCCTTCCCCGGCACGGTGGGCTTCCCGCGCTCGGCGATCCTGATCGAGCTGCTCATCAGCGTGCTGGTCCTGGGCGGCATCCGGATCGCCTCCCGCGTCCGGCAGGAAGAACTGGATGTCACACCCAGCGCGGTGGCCGGACCACCGCGGCCGGTCCTCATCTACGGCGCGGGCGACGCCGGAGCGGGACTCGCCCGCGAGATGCTCCGCAACCGCGCACTTCGCCTCGAGCCGGTCGCCTTCGTCGATGACGACGCCTCGAAGCACGGGCAGCGGATCTACGGCGTCGAGGTGGCCGGCGGCGGTGGCGATCTGCCGGCCATCGTCCTGGACCGCGAGGTGAGCGAGGTCATCGTGGCCATGCCCCGCGTGTCCGGTGACGAGCTGCGCCGGATCGTGGCGCTGTGCGAGACCGCGGAGGTCCCGGTCCGGACCCTGCCTGCCACGCAGGAGCTGCTCGACAGCACGGTGACGGTCAGCAAGATCCGCCCGGTCCGGCTCGAAGACCTGCTGCGCCGCGAGCCGGCCGACATTCCGGAGGAGCCGATTCGCCAGCTCATTGGCGGAAGGTCGGTGCTGGTCAGCGGGGCCGGCGGAAGCATCGGCTCGGAGGTCTGCCGCCAGGTGGCATCCATGGGGGCCAGGACGCTGGTCCTGCTGGAGCAGGCCGAGACACCGCTGTTCTGGATCGACGACGAGCTTCGCCGCCGGTTCCCGGCTGTCCAGGTCGTGCCGGTGATGGGCGACGTGACCGACGCGAGGCAGGTGGACCAGCTCCTCGCGCGACACCAGCCCGACGTCGTGATCCACGCTGCCGCGCACAAGCACGTGCCCATGTCCGAGCACAACGTCGCCCAGACGGTGCACACGAACGTCAGGGGCACCAGGATCATGGTCGAAGCGGCCGCACGACATGGAATCGCCACCTTCGTGTACGTCAGCACGGACAAGGCGGTCGATGCCGCGTCGGTGATGGGCGCCACCAAGCGGATGGGCGAGCGACTCGTGCGCGAGATCGCGTCGGAAGCGCCCGGCCGCTTTGTCATCGTTCGCTTCGGCAACGTGCTGGGGTCGCAGGGCAGCGTGGTGGAGCTGTTCGCGCGCCAGATCGAGGCCGGCGGCCCGGTGACGGTCACGCATCCGGACATGACCCGCTTCTTCATGACGATCCCGGAGGCCGTTCGGCTGATCCTGCTGGCCGCTGCGGTGGGCCGATCCGGCGACGTGCACATCCTGAACATGGGTCAGCCGATCCGCATCAGCGACCTCGCCCACGACCTCATTCGCCTGACCGTGCCGCCCGGCCAGGAGGTGGCAATCGAGTACACGGGCCTGCGGCCTGGTGAGCGTCTCGAGGAGATCCTGTTCGCCGCCAACGAGAAGCCAGAGTCGACTGATTACGACTCGCTCACCGTGGCTCGCAACGGTGCCGTGGTCCGCGGAGCGGTTGACGAGGCCTGCCGCCTCGAAGCCATGGCCGATGAGCTGGATGACGAGGCCCTGCGCCACGCATTGCTAGCCGAGCGGGACGCCTGACACTGGCGCCGGTGATTCGTCCGCGTCGCCTGGCACGCATCCTCGCGACGGCGCTCATCATTGGTATCGGCATCTTCAACCTTTACCAGGCCGTCGTCGGATGGCATCTGCTCGATGCTTCGGCCTATTGGCATGCGGCGCTCCGCCTGAGGGCGGGTGAGGCGTTGTACCCTCCAGTGGCCATTCCGGAGGCGTCCGACGTCTTCCGCTATGCGCCGTGGTTTGCCTGGGCGGCGGTCCCGTTCACATACCTGCCCGCGCAGGTGGCAGGCACGATCTGGTCAGTCATCCTGCTCGCGGCCTCGCTCTGGGCGCTGGAGCCACTGGTGCGGGCACGGGCATGGCTGCTGGTGGCGCTGTTCGGACCTGTGCTGGTCGGCATCAGCGCGGTGGGCAACGTTCAGCCGCTGCTCGTGGCGGCGCTGGTCCATGGCGTGGAGCGCCGCAGTGGGCCGCTCTGGATAGCTCTGGCAAGCTCGCTCAAGGTTTTTCCGCTGCTGTTGGCGCTCGTGTACGCGGGCCGGTGGCAGTGGCGGCGCGCGGCCGCCGCCTTCGCCCTGACCGCATTGCTGTGGGCGCCGGCTCTGCTCTACGACCTGGGCAACTACCCCCAATCGGCTGGCCGCGCCGCAGCTCTCTTCTCCTGGCCGATTCTCTATTTCGCGGTTTTGGGAATGGCGATCGCAGGAACGCTGGCGCTGGCGTGGACACGATTCGCCTGGCTGTCCGCAGCCGTCGCCATAGCGCTCGCCCTCCCGCGGCTCTTCGTCTATGACGTCACTTGGCTCGTTATCGGCGTGGCACCCGCGCTTCGCGGGATCAAACGCATCCCGCCCCAATAGTCCTACAGACGGCGCTCCGGTCCCCGCCTAGCCTCCGGCTCGATGAGTCTTGCGGGGTCACTTGCACCGCTCGCCCAGCCTCGGCCGCAGACCATGCGCCGTGCTGGCGAGGTACGCCCGCGCGTTGCTGGCACGAGCCCAGCTCGCCTGGCCAGGATTGTGGCCATGGCGATCGTGATCGGCATTGGCATCTTCAACCTCTACCATGCCGTTATCGGCTGGACCTTGGCCGATGCCTCGGCGTATTGGAATGCCGCATGGCGCATTCGTGAGGGAGTTCCGCTCTATCCGCCGCTGACCAATCTCGAGGCGTCGGATGTGTACCGGTATGCGCCCTGGTTCGCGTGGGCCACAGTTCCGTTCACACAGCTACCGCAGGCTGTCGCAGGGGCGCTGTGGTCCATCATTCTCGTGCTCGCTTCGCTGGCCGCCCTCTTGCCGCTCATCCGCGAACGTGCGTGGCTGCTGGTAGCCCTGTTCGGTCCGATCCTCATTGGGATCAGTGCCAATGGCAACGTACAGGCACTGCTGATCGCGGTGCTGGTTCATGGGGTCGAGCGCCGGAGCGGGCCCATCTGGATTGCCTTGGCAGCCTCACTAAAGGTGTTCCCGGTACTGCTGGCCCTCACCTACGCCGGCCGCGGAGAATGGCGGCGGTTCGCCTTCGCGATCGTTCTTACCGGGATCCTGTGGCTGCCGAGTCTGCTTTATGACCTTCGCTATTACCCCAGCAATCCTGGCCGGGTTGGCGCGCTCTTTGAGTTACCAGTTCTGTACGTCCCCGTCGTCATCACCGCCCTCGCTGCCACGCTCGTCCTTGCCCAAACTCGCCTCGCCTGGCTGTCTGCGTCGACGTCCCTGGCGCTCGCTCTCCCTCGTCTCTTCGTCTACGACTGCACATACCTCATGGTTGGACTGAATCACGTGCTGCGGGGCGCCAGCGAATCGGGAAGCGAACCTGCTGCGCTCCCCGAGTCCCTCGCTGTATCCGGTGCGGTGCAGCCCTGGCGAGCAGCTTGGTCGAGCGATCCAGCGCCGTCTCGTCAGGCGAAGATGCCTTCACGATCTCGGTGACGAGGTATCCCGCCGGACGTCTCCATCGCGCTCGGCCATGCTGCCGCTCGCGTCCAACTCGCGAACGGTCAGCAAATAGCCCACGACCAGGAACGCCAGGTAGGACGTCGTGACGCGTGGTGGGCCAACGAACATGAGCAATGAGGCGGCTACCCACACGTATGGCGATCTGCGGATTGCCAGCCACAGGGTCACCATCGCCACCACGGCGGCGAGTACAGCCCACAACACCGGAGATGCCGCATACGCGGATTCCAGTCCTCCCCCCGGGGTGGTCACATAGGCCGACAAGTCGAACAGCAGCATCGGCGCCAGGAGCACGACCGCGACGAGGATTGAAGCTATCGCGTGCCGCCACTCCCGGCGAGCCAGCCAGACGACGGCGTACGCAGCGGGGACCACCTTCAGCGAGGTCGCAACGCCGACAGTCACGGC
>DATBJR010000097.1:0-26241 GCA_036556325.1 Candidatus Limnocylindria bacterium
GGCCCGGCTCGCGGCAGGGGGCCGTCGGGCAGGTTTCACCGCCATGGGCGTGGCGCTCATCGGTGCCGGCATCGGCCTGGAAGTCGCCGTCGCGGTTACATCCCTGCCGACCTGGTGGGCAGCCGCCGGCTGGGCGATCGCCGGGCTGGGGATGGGCGTCGCGTACTCGCTGACGACGCTGACCAGCATCCAGAGCGCACCGCCGGGCGGCGAGGGGGCGGCATCGGCCTCGATCCAGCTTGCGAACACGCTCGGTGTCGCGCTCGGAACCGGCGTGGCCGGCGCGATCGTCGCCGTGGGCGCGGTCGGCCTTGGCCTGGCCCCCGCGATCGCCCTCGCGGAGCTCGCGATGCTCGTCCTCTGCGGCCTCACGGTGGCCGTATCCGGCCGCGTGCCGTCCGCCCCGGTGGGGCTTGACAATCAGACCGTAAGTGCTAACTTACGGTAAGTGAACACTTACGCATCGGTCATGGATGCCGTGGGTGACGGCACCCGTCGCGCAATCCTGGAACGCCTGCTGGAGCATCCGGCGGCCGTGGGGGAGCTGGCCGCGGAACTCCCGGTCAGCCGTCCGGCGGTGAGCCAGCATCTGAAGGTGCTGAAGGACGCCCGGCTGGTCACCGACCGTCAGGCCGGCACGCGGCGAATCTACGCCGTCGATCCGTCCGGCATCCGCGAGGTGCGTCAGTACTGGGATCGCTTCTGGTCGCAGGCCCTGGCCGGGTTCAAGGCCGCGGCCGACGCCGAGGCACAGCAGCGGGCCGATAGCGGCCGCGAGGAGCGTGGAGATGGTGATGGAGGCGGGTGAGGTGGCCCTGGAGGTGCGCAGCGCGGTGACGGTCAAGTTGCCGCGGGATGCGGCGTTTGCCCTGTTCACCGAGCGGATCGGCAGCTGGTGGCCGCTGATGCGGCACTCGGTCTACGAGGCCGACGCGGTGGGGGTCACCATGGAGCCAGGCGTCGGCGGGCGCCTGTACGAATCGGCGGCCGACGGCAGCACCTCGGACTGGGGCACCGTGACGGTCTGGGACCCGGTCGACCGGGTGGCGATGACCTGGCACCCGGGGTACGGACCAGAGCTCGCCACGCTCGTGGAGGTGACGTTCACCGATGCGGCCGACGGCGGTACCCAGGTCGAGCTGCGCCACACCGGCTTCGAGGTCCATGGCACAGAGGCGGACGAGACGGCGGCGAGCTACCGCGCGGGCTGGTCGGGCGTCCTGGAGCTCTTCGCCAGGGCGGCCTGAGGCCGGGCCGTCAGCGTTGGCGGCCGGTCCCGAACGGCCCGCCGTGGCCGGGCACCACCACATCGGCGGTGGCCAGGATGCGCTGCCGGCTCATCCCGAGCGCGGCCCCGTCCTCGGCCAGCGGGTCCACCTCGGGCGAGCGATCGGGGTGCCACCAGGCGTGGGTGCAGGCCACCACGCCGGCCTCGGTCTCGGCCATGACCGTCAGGTCCTCGGTCGTGTGCCCCGGGGTGAGCATCAGCCACACGTTGGGGCTGACCCGATATCCGTCGCCCTGGTGGTCGAGCCACTGGTCGCCGACGTAGCGCGCCCAGGCATCCACCACCTCGGCCCGCGGAAACAGTGCCACGTTGATCGAGTGATCCGGGTGGTGGTGAGTCAGCAAGACGTGGGTCACGTCGCTCGGCTGGTGCCCGTGCGCGCGCAGCGGGTCGAGGATCAGGGCGCGATCCGCCACCAGGCCCGGATCCACGATGATCACCGCCTCCCCGTCCTCGATGAGGCTGACGCTGCTGCCCACGCTGATGCCGCCGTCGCGGATGTAGCCGGCGTGCAGCAGGTGATGGGCGGCTGGCATCCGCCGAGTCTACCGGTCGCGCGCCACCGCGCGTGCCGCAACGGCCGGCCAGAATCCGGCCGCGGGATTACCCTGCATCCACCATGCGCCAGCTGCCTCGCCTCCTCCGACCGCGCCGCCTCGCCGCCGATGGCGGCGAGCCCGTGCTGGCGTTGGAGCAGCCCCGAGTCGAGGAGGTCGGCGCGGCCTCGGTGCGCTGGTACAACGTCGAGAATCCCGGGTCGGCGGACATTGCCTGGCTGGCGGAGCACTTCAACTTCCATCCCCTGGACCTGGAGGACGTGGCCAGCATCAACCAGCGCCCCAAGCTCGACGTCTACGACGACTATCTGTTCCTGGTCGTCCACTTCCCGCGCTTCGACAAGGAGACTGGGCGGCTCCATCCAGCCGAACTCGACGTCTTCATCGGCCCCGACTACGTCGTCACCCTGCCGGAGGAGCCGATCGTGCCGCTGCCGGCCATGTGGGAGCGGGTGCGCGAGCAGCCGGAAGTGCGCGAGGCGCTGTTCGCGGGAGGATCCGGCCGCCTGCTGTACGAGATCCTGGACCGCTGCGTCGACGCCTGCTTCCCGATGCTCGGCCAGCTGGGCCGCAAGCTGCGGCGCCTCGAGGACGACATCTTCCAGGGTCGATCGCGGGAGATCGTGCGCGAGATCAGCAACACCAAGCAGGAGATCATCAACTTCCGCGCCATGATCCGGCCGCAGCGGGCCGTGTTCCGCGCGCTCGAGCGCGCCAAGCAGGGCCATTTCGGCGAGGAGCTGGACGTCTACTTCGACGACCTGACCGATGCCTCGGAGCGGATCTGGGACGTCCTCGAGAATTTCAAGGAGATCGTCGAGGCGCTGGAGTCGTCCAACGAGTCGGTGCTGTCCCACGGCGTGAATGACACCCTGCGGTTGCTGACCGCCCTGAGTGTCATCCTCCTGCCGCAGACGCTCATCACCGGCCTCTTCGGCATGAACGTCCTGTTTCCCGGTGAGGGTTCGGAAGCCGCCTTCTGGTGGATCTCCGGGACGATGCTGGCCATCACCGTCGCGCTCGTGGCCTTCTTCCGGCGACGGGGGTGGCTATAGCCGTCGCCGAGCCGACGTGAGCGGCTCCTTCCTGGAGGTCGGCGGCGAACGCATCCACGTCGTGCAGCGGGGGAGCGGGCCACCGGTGCTGCTCGTCCACGGCTTTCCCAGCAACGCGACCGCCTTCGCCGCGCTGATGCCACTGCTCGAGGACCGCTTTGCCCTGACCGCGGTGGACATGGTCGGGTTCGGGCAGTCGACCCGGGCCATCCGCCGCCCGCTCGACGGCAACTCCTATGCCGATCGCCTGGTCGGGCTGCTGGACGCGCTGGGGCTGGATCGTCCGCACGTGGTCGGGCTCTCGTGGGGCGGGTCGGTGGCCCAGCGCCTGGCGGCGCGATACCCGCAGCGCGTTCAGCGGCTGGTGCTGCTGGCCGCGGTCAATGCCGCCGGGGTCCTGCGGCTGTCCGACCTCAACCTCGTCGGCCTGGCCCTGGCCATCCGCTTCCCACTGTTCGGCCGCGCGGCGGTGCGCCGCTTCGTGACGCGCACCTCCGGCGATGCCGATCTGGCGAGCGAGGCGCTGGTCCGCGGCTACGTGGATCCGCTGGGTCTGCCCGGCACGCTCGGCGTTCTGCGCCGCTTCGTGCGGGACACCGCGGCCACGCCGCCCATCGACCTGGGGCGGATCACGGCGCCGACCCTGGTGGTCGTGCCGCAGGCCGATCGCATCGTGCCACCGGCGGACGGCGCCCTGATCGCGGCGGCCATTCCGGGGGCGCAGCTGGTGCCGTTGCCCGGCATCGGCCATGCGCTGCAGTTCGAGGCGCGCACCCAGGTCGCCGCCCTGCTCCGCGCGTTCCTGGCCTAGGCCACCGCCTCCGGCGTGGGTGACGCGCCACCGTCGGTCTGGATGAGCCACAGCCCGGCCAGCACCACCACGCCGCCGGCGATGGCCAGCGGGCTGGGCCGCTCGCCGAGGAAGACGATGGACAGCGCCACGCCGAACAGCGGGACGAGCAGCGTGAAGGCGCTGGCCCGGGCGGCGCCGATGCGGGCCACGCCGACCTGCAGGAAGACGAAGGCCAGGATCGAGCCGAAGACGACCAGGTAGCCGATCGAGATCCAGGCGCGTCCGCTCGCCGCGGCCAGGGCGGGCAGGTCCGCGCTCACCGCGGCCAGCGGCAGCAGGAAGGCCGCGCCCGCCAGCATCGCGTACAGCGTGGCGCTGATGGCGTCGAAGCGGTGCCCGGCCAGCCGGACCAGGATGTTGTAGATCGCCCAGAACCCGGCACTGGCCAGGAACGCCAGGTCGCCGGTCAGCCGGCCGCCGCCGGTGGTTCGCCCGGGGCCGATGACGACGAGGAGCCCGGCGACGGCGATCGCCATCCCCAGCGCTGCCCGGCGGCCGATGTGCTCCCGCAGGAAGGTGACCGCCAGGATCATGGTCAGGATGGGGATCGTGCCGGGGACCAGGATCGACCCGTCCGAGGCCGGGGCCAGCGTCAGTCCAGTCAGGAACAGCCAGTTATAGCCGGCCACGCCGGTCAATCCCAGGCCGGCGATCAGCGGCAGGTCCTCGAGGCGCACCCGGCTGAGGCGGCGACCGGACAGGCCCACCCACGCCGCCAGCAGGATGGCCGCGATCCCGAACCGTAGCTCGGCCACGGTGAACACCGGCAGCTCCTCGACGGCCCAGCGGCCGGCCACCCAGGTGCCGCCGAACATCGCGGCCATGCTGAACAGCAGGACGAAGGCGACCCGCCGGTCACCGTGCTCGTCGCGCGGCACTCGGCTAGCGCTTGGTCTTCGGCGGCAACTGGCTCACGAACGCCAGGGCCTGGCGAACCCACGGCTCTGCCGCATCGGCATCGGCGGCAACGGCGTGGGGCATGACCAGGTACTCGCGCATCGGCCGGCCGGGCATCGGCGAGAACTCGGTGCCGCCCGCGGCGACCAGCTCGGCGCGCTGCGCGTCGGGCAGCCGGACGAACCAGCTCGAGGCGAAGATGCCGGTGAAGAGATGGCCGTTCACGAAGCCCGCCGGGTAGCCGAACATCGTGCGCACCTGCACTCCGGGCAGGGCGCTCACCGTCGCGGAGAAGCGTTCGGCGAGCTCGGGCGGAGCCTTGGCCCAGTCAGTGCCATGCGGCATGCGGCGAGCCTACCACCGGCCGGCGTCGGCTCGCCGGCCCGGCGCTGGGGATCGGCTGTGGAAAAGGCGCGCGGTGGCCTCGAAAGTCGGGGATAAAGGGGCTTGTGGCGCTCGCGAGAGGTTCCCTATGCTGTGGTCGTCCCGAAGGGGCAGCGGATACCGGATCACGAGATTGCATCAAGCGTTCCGGTACCGGTTCGGCGGTCTCGCACCGCAGGGCCGGGCCGCAGTTCCTTCGGGACATTACGTTGTGCCCGGGCGGCCTAGCCCGTGGCCGGGTCCGCCACCCGTTCGATGCGGACGCCGTCCAGCTCGGCCTCGCTGGCCAGCGTCCACACCGCGGCAAAGCCCTCGCCGGGAAGGAAGCCGACCGAGTCGCGCAGCCAGCGATGCTGGCGGCGAATGGCGGCCGCCGGCCGCGGCACGTCGCGCGCAGCGTTGCGGGCCAGGCACACGGCCAGCGGCAGGTCGAGGATGATCGCGACGGCCGGTCGCCGCAGCCGCCGCGCGATGGCGAGCGGCACCTGCCGTGCCCAGCGCTCGACGTTGGTGGCATCCACCACGGTCAGCCGGCGGCGCGCCAGGCGCAGCGTCAGCGCGGCGTGCAGCAGCTCGAAGGCGGCGTCGGTCGCTCCCTGGTCATGCGGGTCATCGGCGACCATGGCTCGCATGGCGTCGGAGGACAGGATCTCGGTCGGGAGGAAGTGACGAGCGGCGAAGGTGCTCTTGCCGGCGCCGCTGGGGCCGATGAGCATCACCAGGGCATCGCTCGGCAGCCTGAGGATCACTGGCCAGCAGCACTCCAGCGCGACAGCGGCAGCAGCAGCTCCACGCCCTGGCTGCGCACGTTGTTGACCGCCGGCGAGACGGCGTACATCCGCAGAGCGTCGGCCGGATACGGGCGCAGCAGGGGTCGCAGCTCCCCGGGACGCGCGCCCTCGTCCAGCCAGGCGTCCCAGTCGTCGGGGTGCAGGATCACCGGCATGCGATCGTGGACGCCGGCGACCAGCTCGTTCGGCTGTCCGGTGATGATGGCCAGGCTGTAGAGGCGCTGCGCCGTGGCCGGATCGCGCCAGATGGCCCAGATGCCGGCGAACGCCATTGGCTCATCGGAGCGCAGGCGAATGGCGAACGGCTCGGAGCGGACCCGGCGGCCAGTGGCCGGGTCGCGATGACGCCGCCACTCGTAGAACGCGTCGGCCGGCACGATGCAGCGCCGTCGCGCGAACGCGGCGCGGAAGGTCCGGGATGTCTCGACCGTCTCGGCCCGCGCGTTGATCAGGGGAGCGCGAGCCTTGGGACCATCGGCGAAGAACGGGACGAGCCCCCACCGGAATGTGTCGACGAGGCGCTCGCCGTGATGCTCGACCACCGCCGAGACGGGATCAGTAGGGGCAACATTGAAGCGGTCGCCGTCCAGGGTGCCGACCGCCGTGGCACGGAACAGCCGCGCCAGCTCTTCAGGCGAGCGCGGCTGTGCGAAGCGTCCGCACACGCCGGTGCGGGTGGCTGCGGATCAGGCCTCGGAGGCTGCGCACTCCGGGCACATGGCCGCTGCCGGGATGGGCGGCTGGGGTGAGCCGGTCGCCCGCGGAAGCGTCTTGCCGCATACGGTGAACTCCGGGTCGCGCTGGAGATGCACCTTCGAGAACTGGCGATCGGGCAGACGCCAAGTGACGTAGCGGCGTTCGTTGACAGTGGTTGCCATGCTGCTCCTCGGAAATGACGCGGCGGCGCCGCGCGGGGGGACGAATAGTATGCCTCAAATCGACCAATCGCGCCACCCCCAGCCCGGTCGTGGAGCTCCGCCTGCGCCCGTCCGGCGGCGTCCTATGATGGGGGTGCATGGCGCACATCGGCATCCTGACAGGCGGCGGCGACGTCCCCGGCCTGAACTCGGTGATCAAGAGCGTCGTCTATCGCGCCACCGAGCTGGGCTGGCAGGTGACCGGCATTCGTCGCGGTTGGCAGGGCCTGACCAACCTCCGCATCGGCGCTGATGACGAGGCCGAGTGGGTGCGGCCCCTGGACCGCCGGAGCACGCGGGCCATCGACCGCACCGGCGGCACGATCCTGCACACCTCGCGGACCAATCCCGGCCGCATGCCAGAGTCCGCCCTGCCCGCCCACCTCGAGGAGCAGGAGCGGGCCGCCTATGCCACCGACGACGGCCGCTTCGACCTCACCCCGCTCGTGCTCCGCAACCTGGAGGCGCTGCAGCTCAGCCACCTGGTGGCCATCGGCGGTGATGACACGCTGAGCTACGCCGCACGGCTGGGGCGAGAGGGGGTGCCGCTCATCGCCATCCCGAAGACGATGGACAACGACGTGTGGGGCACCGAGTACTGCATCGGCTTTTCCACCGCCGTCACGCGCGCCAAGGAGCTCATCAACCGCCAGCGGACCACCCTCGGCAGCCATGAGCGCATCGGTGTCTTCCGCATCTTCGGCCGGAATGCCGGCTACAGCGCTTGGTACGCGGCCTATGTGACCAGCAGCCGCTGCGTCATCCCCGAGGCGCCCTTCCAGCTGGACCTGCTGGGCAACCTGCTGCTTGAGGATCGCCGCCTGAACCCCAGCGGCTACGCGCTGGTCATTGCCTCCGAGGGGGCCGTCTGGACCGGTGCGCACCTGCAGGAGTTCGGCGAGGCCGATGCCTACGGCCACCGGCGCAAGGCCGATGTCGGCTTTGCCCTGGCTGAGGAGCTCAAGGCCCTGACCGGCATCGACACCGTCCACTCCGACCTGACCTACGACCTGCGCAGCGGCGATCCCGATGCGCTGGATTCAATGGTCGCCACCACCTTCGCCAATATCGCCGTGGAGCTGCTGGCCGACGGGGTGAGCGGCCGGATGGTGGCCATCCACGGCGGGAAGTACACCCATGCCCCGCTGCCGGATGCCTCGCTCGGCGCGCGGCGGCTGGACATCGCCACGATGTACAACGAGCAGCGGCTGCGGCCGCGCTACGACGCCCGCCTCGGCACCCCGCTGCTGCTCGGCCGCGCGCTCGAGGACTGACCGCGGGCCCTTCGGCCGTCGAAGCCGGTCCATTCGGCCCTGTCGGGGCCTCTCGCGCCAGCTGACCATGCGACGCGGCGACCTTGCCCCACTCGCAGTACGAGGCACCGATGCTACGCGCCTTCGCCTACTTTGCGGCCTTCACCGGCATGGGAGCGCTGTTCGGCGCCGTCCTGCTGCTGTTCGCGGTGATCGTGGGACCGCCCGCCTCCGCCGGGGCGCCAACCGCGAGCGGCCCATCTGGCTCGGCTGCCGCCGGCCCGATCGGCACGATCGAGGTCCACGCCTTTGACCTGGGATTCAAGCCCGCGGACGTGAGCGTGACCGCGGCCGGCGAGTACGCCGTGACCTTCGTGAACGATGGCGGCATCCTCCACAACCTGACCTTCGCCGATGGCACCGTGCTCACCGCCGACGGCGGCAAGACCGCCAGGGGGACGGTCACCATCCCGGCCGCCGGCCTGAGCTTCCTCTGCTCGGTCCCCGGGCACGCCGACGCAGGGATGCGCGGCACGGTGAGCGTCCACCAGCACGGCGTTGGCGAGGCGTCGCCGTCAGCCGCCGAATCCATGACCGCCGAGGAGATGCGCGATCACGATGCCGCCGTCACATCGCAGTTCCCCGCCAAGACCGCGGGGCGCGGCAACCAGGTGCTGGAGCCGACCATCCTGGCCGATGGCACCAAGCGCTGGGAGCTCACGGCATCGGTCTTCCAGTGGGAGACGGAGCCCGGCAAGACCGTCACCGCCTGGGGCTACAACGGGATGGTCCCCGGGCCGCAGCTGCACGCCGAGCTGGGCGATCGGGTGCAGATCATCCTGCACAACGAGCTGCCCGCCCCGACCACCATCCACTTTCACGGCATGACGGTCCCGAACAACATGGACGGGGTCCCGGTGATCAGCCAGCCGGCGGTGATGCCCGGGGAGTCGTTCACCTACGAGTTCCGGGTCCGCAACGCGGGCTCGAACATGTACCACAGCCATTTCATGGCGCAGTCGCAGGTGCCCATGGGGCTGCTCGGCGCCTTCATCGTCACCGATCCCGACGCCCAGGAGCCGAAGGCCGACGTCGACTACGCCATGATCCTGAACGACGGCCCACTGGGCTTCACGATCAACGGGAAGGGTTTTCCGGCCACCGAGCCGATCGTGGTTAAGCAGGGCCAGCTCGTGCGGGTGCGTTACATGAACGAGGGCCTGCAGATCCACCCCATGCACCTGCACGAGATTCCGCAGCTGGTCGTGGCCAAGGATGGCCACCCACTACCGGATCCCCATTACGAGGACACCGTGCTGGTGGCGCCCGGGGAGCGCGTCGACGTCCTGGTCCGCGCCAGCGAGCTCGGGACGTGGGCCTTCCACTGCCACATCCTGACCCACGCCGAGTCGGATCACGGCATGTTCGGGATGGTCACGGCGCTCATCGTCCAGAAGCGCTGACGGGGGGTTACTCCTCCTCGATCTCGATGCCGGGTGGGAGTGCGGCGCGCACGCCCGTCACCGCAGCGTCCAAGGCATCCCCGGACATCCCGCGCAGCACGAACCGTCGCTCGGCGAGGGGTGATGCGCCAGGTTCGGGCGTCTCCGGTGCGCCCGAGGCCTCGCGCAGCGCGTGGTCGCGCCGTTCGGCGAGCCCGTGGTACGCGGCGAGCGCCGCCGCCACCAGCAGCACGCCCAGGGCGGCCGAGAGGCTGGACGCAAGGTTCGTGAACTGATCCACGCCCAGGATCGCGTTGAACAGCCGGTAGAGCACGAAGGCCAGGCTTCCCAGCGAGGCGAGCAGCGCCACGGCCACCACGATGAGCAGGTACGCGCGCCGGGCGGTCGAGCGCGCCTCAGCCTCCGGCTGGGCCGCGCGGCGGCTCTGGAGGCTCGCCCAGTTCCACAGCCACAGGACCGCGCCGACCACGCCGAGGGCCAGGAAGTCCGCCAGCTCCCGGCGCCAGAGGCCCGCCGTGGTCCTGTTCCCGCCGAGGAGAACGTCTAGCAGCAACCCCACGGCCCCGGCCGCGCCAGCCGCGAACGCGGCAATGCCCACCAGGGCGACCGTGGCAGCCACCAGGCGGCCGGCCTGCGTCGCGCGGTCGGTGAGGTCACTCGTGCGCGCCTCGTCCCGCATCCAGCGTGCGTGCACGAACCAGGCAACGATCCAGGGCAGGAGGCCGAAGAGCGGTCCCAGCACGCTCGTGAGGCCGGACTCGGCCACGGATTCGCGCTCGACGCCGAGGGTCAGACCCAGCAGGCCACTCAACGACTGCCAGGCGAAGACGACGGTGGCGATGGCTGCCGCGCCGATGGCGGCGGCGAAGTAGGCCAGCCGCAGCCGAGCCCGACGCTCGCTGGTCGCGCGCCATCCCTCGCCGCGGAGCAGCGCGGTGGCATACCACCAGTGACCGCCGAAGACGATGCCCCAGGCCACGATGCCGGCCAGCGCATCGGCTGCTTCGCGTCGGCGAACGTCGGCGCCGATGAAGTCCGGTGCCGGCCCGACCAGGACCTCGAATGCCAGCCGCAGCAGTGAGCCCACGTTGATGGCGGTCATCACCAGGCCGAGCAGCGTCGCGCCGTAGAGGTAGACACGCGGGATCCACGCGCCACCGACGGACATCTCGGTGGTGGCCAGGTCGCGGCGCCGGATGCCGGCGTGGTACAGCCAGGCCAGGCCGGTGACCAGCACCGTTGCCAGTGCCGCCCCGAGGTCGATCTCCAGGAACTCGACGTCGTTGGTGCGCCCGACCCCGAAGAGTAGGCGGGTCAGGTGCTCCAGCAGCTGCACGGCGGCCAGGATGCCGAACACCAGCAGCACCGCCAGGACGAGCGACAGGTACAGCGCCCGGATGGGCGAGCTGCGCTCTTCCTCGGCCCGCGGCTGACCGGGCCGCAGGCTGCGTTCGATGACCAGCCAATGAACGGTCCAGACCAGGAGGCCCACCACCACCAGCGCGATGGCCAGGCTCAGCTGGTCGCGATCCCCGCTCGTTCCGCCTCCCAGCGCGCCACGGCCCAGCCCCAGGGCGTGGAAGACCACCACGAAGAGGTTGTTGAGGCCGGTGAGCAGCACGCCGAGCGTGATGCCGCTCATGCCATACAGGTACAGGCGTCGGACGGTCTGCATCGGGCGGCCCTCCTCTCGCGACCGGCTCAGAAGCCGTTCGGCTTGAACGGGATGGGCTCGACGCCGATGAGCTGCTGGTCGATCTTCCAGCCCGCGGCGTCCCGCACCATTCGCACGGTGCTGGTCGACCGGTAGGTCTCGGCGCCCGGTCCGTCCCCGGAGTAGTGCTCCACCGTCAGGTGCACGGTGGCACGATCAGCGTCGATCTCCGCGGCGTCGATGTAGATCGCCTCGTCCCCCGGTGACACATCTCCAAAGCCCCTGACCGCGTCCTGGTACTCGGCCAGCGTGACCTGCGACTGCACCGCATCCGAGAAGTAGCCGTAGGCCGTCTCCAGGTCGTTGCTGTCCCAGGCGGCCAGGTAACCCTGCATCGCCGCCTCCGGGCTGCCGGCGGGGAAGGAGGTGGGCGTCCTGTTCTCGGCCAGCAGGACCACGACCGCGCCCACGACCACCAGGGCCAGGATTCCCGCCGCGATCAGGGTGACGGCTCGGGTCGACGTCATTCGCAGACCGTCACCCGGCCTCCACGGTGGCGGCGCTCCGGTGGGCGGCAGCGGCTGCCATGAAGGCCGCCCATAGCCGTTCGAGCACGAGCGGACTTGACTCTGTCCGTTCGGGGTGGCACTGGATGCCCACCAGCCAGCGGGCGGGATCGCGCGCCTCGAGCGCCTCGACCAGCTGGGTCCCGTCGTGGTCAGCCAGGGCGGCAGCGCGCAGGCCCGGCGCCAGCCGCTCCGGCGTCACCGCCTGGTGGTGATAGCTGTTGACGAGCATTGCCTCCTGGCCGCCGGTGACCGTCGACAGCCGAGACCCGGGAATGACCCGGAGCGGATGCAGCGTGGCCGCTCCGCTCGGATACGGCTGGCTCTCGTGGCCCTCGAGGTGCTGCAGCAGCGTGCCACCACTGAAGGCGTTGATGGCCTGCATCCCGCGGCAGATGCCGAGCACCGGCACCGAGCGCTCCGTCGCGGTCTCGAAGGCCAGCTGGTCGACCGCATCGCGACCGGCATCCGGCTCACCCGACCCATGCGCGGCTTCGCCGTACCGTGCCGGGTCGAGGTCGGCGCCGCCGGAGATCACCAGGCCGTCCATCGTCGCCAGGGCATCGGCGACGGCGTCCGACGGCGTCGCATCGTCCACCGGCACGGGCTCTCCGCCGGCGCGCTCGATCGCCTCGCGGTAGCGCGCGTTCTTCAGGCGGGCGACCGCCGGATCCGCGGCGTGCTCGGGATTGGACAGCGTCACGACGATGCGCGGCCGCTCCATGGGGGAATCCTAGCGCCGGAGTTGTCCCGCCGAAGCCGGGACACGCGTCCCTTGACGTGCGGACGACGACGGGGTATATCGGCAGCAGATATAGCGGAGGCCGATATAGTGGCGCCACCGGGCCGCGAGCCTTCCCCCGACCTCGGCCGCTTTGCCGAGCCGGCGATGCTGGTGCTGGTCAGCCTGTCCGACGGGCCGCGCCACGGCTACGCGATCATGGCCGACGTTGAGGCGTTCAGCGGCTTGGCGTTGGGGCCTGGGACCCTCTATGCAGTGCTGGCCAGGCTTGAGGGGGCAGGCCTCGTTGAGCCGCTGCCGGCCGAGGAACGGCGCCGGCCATACCGCATCACTGCCGCCGGGCGAGCGGCGCTGGCCGCTCAGCTATCCCAGATCGAGGAGTTCCTGCGCGTGGGCCGCTCGCGGCTGCCGCGGACGCGGGAGGGACGCGCATGAACGGGTCGCGGCGGCTGCATCGGGTTCTGCTGCGCGCCTACCCGGCTGGCTGGCGCCGCCGCTATGGCGCAGAGCTGTTGACGGTGCTCGTCGAGCGCCGCTCGGGCTGGCGTGACCTGCCCGATCTGCTGCGGGGCGCCGTCGATGCCTGGCTCAACGTTCGTCTTGCGCAGCAGCAGCCGGCCATCCCCGGCCAGCTGCTGGCGACCGTGCCGGGCCCCGGCGCGGCCGGCGTTGCGCTGCCTGTCTCGCCTCGAACCCACGGCATCGTCGCCACGGCTCCCTCGCCGCGCGAATTGTCGCGCCGGGCGTTCATGCGACGCATGCTCGGCGCCGGGATGGCCCTGCTGACGCTCGAGTTCGCGACGGGCACCGTCAACTTCCTGTGGCCACAGATCCGGCGAGGGCTCGGCGCCAAGTTTCGGGTCGGGACCGTGAAGGACGTGCTCGCCATCGATGCGAGCTTCGCGAACGGCTGGCCCTTCGCGTACAACCCCGCCCACGCCTTCCTGGTCAACGTGCCGGCCGCCAAGGAGCTGGCGATGGGCCACGACGTCTCGATCACGGAGCTGGCGGCGACCGACCTGCTGGCGCTATGGCGCAAATGCCCGCACCTCGGCTGCCTCGTCCCGGCGCCGTGCGAGTCGATCACGCGCTACCAGTGCCGCTGCCATCGGAGCACCTACAACATCCTGGGCGAGAAGATGCACGAGGGTCCGGCCGAGCGTGGCCTGGACCGCTTCGCGGTCACCATCGACGGCACCGGCACGATCGTGATCGACACCGCGCAGATCACCCAGGGACCACCGAACCTGGGCCCGGCGAACCTCTCGTTTCACGACCCCTACGCCTGGGACGCCACCTGCGCGGAAGCGTGACCCGCGCCGTCAGACCACGTTGAGCTCCAGGATCGGCTGGTTGTGCATCACCCGCTCGTAGCCGAGCGGGGATAGGTCCAGGGTCTGGTAGGCGCCGGTGGCGATCAGCTCGGCCAGCCCGCGGCCGACCGCCGGGGCCTGCTGCAGGCCGTGGCCCGAGAAGCCGTTGGCGAACAGGAAGCCGGCCAGCGCCGGGTGCGGGCCGATCACCGCGTTGTGGTCGAGGGTATTGACCTCGTAGTGCCCGGCCCAGGTGTCCAGCAGGCGGACGGATTCGAAGGCCGGCACGCGGGCCGCGATGCCGGGCCAGATGACCTCGTCGAAGAACGCGCGATCCGGCTCCAGGTCCAGCGTGTCGGGGTCGGCCTCGCCATCGTGCGGCGAGCGACCGGCGATCCACGCCTCGCCCTCCGGACGGAAGTAGATGCCCGACGGCGAGATCGTCAACGGGGTCCGACCGATCCGCGTGCGGCAGTCGAAGTGGTAGACGTGGCGCTTGCGCGGATGGACCGGCAGCTCCAGGCCGGCCATGGCCGCCACCTCCGCCGCGCGCGGGCCGGCCGCGTCGACCACCAGCTCGGTGGCAAGCCGAGAGCCATCGGCCAGGCGCACGCCGTGGACCGCGGACCCGTCATGGTCGATCCCGACGACGGTGCCGGGCAGGTATTCGACCCCCAGCGAGCGGGCCTTGCGCACGAACGACTGCAACAGCGCGTGGGCGTCGAACCACCCCTCGCCGGAGAGGCCAAGGGATCCACCGGCCAGGTCGTCGGTGCGCATGAACGGGAAGCGGCGGCGCAGCTCGTCGGGGTCCAGCAGCGCGACGTCGACGCCATGCTCGCGCTGCACGGCGTGGTTGGCGAGCAGGGTCGGCATGCCGGCCGCGGTGGCCAGGAACAGGTAGCCGCCCTCGACGAAGTCAGCCGTCGGTGGCGGCGCGGCATCCACCCCCAGCCAGGTGTCGAGCGACTTGATCAGCTCGACGCCGAAGCGGCTGATCTCGATGTTGAGCGGCGTGCTGAACTGCAGCCGGATCGACGCTGCCGACAGGGTCGTGGACGAGGTGCGGTACGTGAGGTCGCGCTCCACGACCACGATCCGCCCCGACCAGTCCCGGCGCATGGCAAGGAAGGTCGCCACCGCAGAGCCGATGATGGCGCCCCCCACGATGACCACGTCCGCCCGGCGCTCGGCCTCCATGCGCCGATCCTAGCGTAGACTCTCGACCACCATGGCCGGCCCGAAGCCCGTCATCCTCACCGTCGACGACGACGTCCCTGTCCTGCGTGCCATCGAGCGCGACCTGCGCTCGCGCTATGGCAAGGACTACCGCGTGGTGGCCGCCTCCTCGGGCGCCGAGGCGCTGGAGGCCGTCCGGCAGCTGACCGTGCGCGGCAGCGCCATCGGCCTCTTCGTCGTCGACCAGCGCATGCCGTCGATGACGGGGATCGAGTTCCTGGCGGAGGCGCTGGCCCTGCAGCCGGATGCCAAGCGCATCCTGCTGACCGCCTACGCGGACACCGACGTCGCCATCCGGGCCATCAACGACATCCAGCTGGACCACTACATCCTCAAGCCCTGGGACCCACCGGAAGAGAAGCTGTTCCCGATCACCGATGACCTGCTGGCCGATTGGAGCGCCACCTTCCGGCCGCCGTTCGAGGGGCTGCGCCTGCTGGCCGGCCGCTGGGCGCCGGGCGGCCACCTCATCCGGGATTACCTGACCCGCAACCAGGTGCCGTACTCCTGGCTGGACCCGGAGGCCGATGACGAGGGCCGCCGGCTGGCGGCCAGCCTGGTGGAGTCGCATCCGGAGGTGAGGAGCGTCGATCCGTCGGTGCCAATCGTCCTCTTCCCCGATGGTGCGGTGCTGCGCAACCCGGCGACCCGGGACATCGCCGAGAAGGTCGGCCTCAGCACCCATGCGGCGCTGCCGTTCTACGACCTCGTCATCGTGGGCGGCGGTCCGGCCGGCCTGGCGGCAGCGGTGTACGGGGCCAGCGAGGGGCTGAAGACGCTGCTCGTCGAGCGCGAGGCGCCGGGCGGCCAGGCGGGCACCACCAGCCGGATCGAGAACTACCTTGGCTTCCCGGCGGGCCTGACGGGCAGCGACCTGGCGCGCCGGGCCCTGGCCCAGGCGCGCCGCCTCGGGGCCGAGATCCTCTCCCCACAGGACGTCACCAGCATCCGGCGCGACGATCCCTACCGCGTGGTCGTCACCGGTGACGGCTCGCAGATCAGCTGTCAGACGGTGGTGGTCGCCACCGGGGTCAGCTATCGCCAGCTCGACCTGCCGCGGGCTGCCGAGCTGGCCGGGGCGGGCGTCTACTACGGCGCGGCCACGACCGAGGCGGTGCTGTACCGCGACGCGGAGGTCGGCGTGGTGGGCGGAGGCAACTCGGCCGGCCAGGCGGCGGTCTACCTGTCGCGCTTCGCCAAGCGGGTCCTGCTCGTCATCCGCGGCAACCAGAACTCGGGCATGAGCCAGTACCTGATCGACCAGATCGACGCGGTGCCCAACATCGAGGTCCGGCTGAGCTCCTCGATCACCGAGGTGCGCGGCGAGACGCACCTGACCGGCGCCACGATCACCGGTCCCGAGGGGCCCGAGGCGCTTGACCTGGCGGCCCTGTTCATCTTCATCGGCCAGCAGCCGCGGACGGAATGGCTGGAGGGCGTCGTGCTGCGGGATCCAGGCGGCTTCGTCCTCACCGGCCCCAGCCTGCTCGAAGGCGGCAAGCCGCCGCCGGGCTGGGGCCTGAACCGGGAGCCGTTCCTGCTGGAGTCGAGCATGCCCGGCGTCTTCTGCGCCGGCGACGTGCGGGTGCGATCGGTGAAGCGCATCGCCAGCGCGGTGGGCGAGGGATCGATGGCGGTGCAGTTCGTGCACCAGTACCTGGCCAGCCTGCGATGACGATCATCGAGGGGCTGCGCGCGGCGCCCCTGTTCGCCGGCCTCTCCGACGCCGATCTGGAACGGCTGGCGGGCACGGTCGAGACCCAGCGCCTGGCCCCCGGCGAGCTGCTGCTGCGCGAGGGCGAGCCCGGCGATGCCATGTTCGTGGTGGTCTCTGGCGAGATGGAGGTCACCAAGCGGGCCGGCGCCACCGAGCAGCCGCTGGCGCGGGTCGGTCCCGGCGCCATCCAGGGCGAGATCGCCGCCCTGCAGGGGACCGAGCGGCAGGCCTCGGTGCGGGCGGTGACCGACGTGGAGGTCCTGCGCATTCCGCGCGAGGGTCTGTTGGCCCTGCTTGACTCGGGGCCCCAGGCGGCGCTGGCCCTGGTGCGCACCGTGCTCGAGCGGCTGCGCGCCCTGGAGCTGTTCGTCCGCCAGCGCGAGAAGCTGGCCGGACTCGGCACCCTGGCAGCAGGGCTGGCTCATGAGCTGAACAATCCGGCCGCGGCCATCCGCCGCTCGGTCAGCTCGCTGTCCGAGGCCCTTGCGGCGCGCGACAAGCTGCATCCACCGCACGACCTGCTTGGCATTCAGCCCCATCCCGAGCGCGCGCCCACCGACCCGCTGTCCCGGGCCGACGCGGTGGATGAGTTCCTGGACTTCGTGGGCGACTCCGAGGCCGCCGCCGCGCTGGTCGACGCCGGCTGGAGCTCCGACGAGCTGCGCGGCGCGTTTGCCGGCATGGATCCCGATGCGGCACGCGAGTCGGCCGCCTGGCTGGCCGCCTCGGCCAACATCGATGCGCTGCTGCATGAGGTGACCATGGCGGGGGAGCGGATCAGCGAGATCGTCGGCGCCGTGAAGAGCTACACGTACCTGGACCAGGCGCCCGTGCAGCGCATTGACGTCCGCAAGGGATTGGACGACACGCTGGTCATCCTGCGCTCCAAGCTGCGGGCGGGCGTGGACGTCACGCGCTATTACGCGGCAGATCTGCCGGAGATCGAGGCCTACGGCTCCGAGCTCAACCAGGTCTGGACCAACCTGGTCGACAACGCGGTGGACGCCATGGATGGCCGGGGCGCCATCGACATCCACGCCGATCCGACCGACGACGGCGGCGTGCAGGTCAAGATCTGCGACACGGGACCAGGCATCCCGGCCGACGTGCTGCCGCGCCTGTTCGAACCGTTCTTCACCACCAAGGCCCCGGGCGTCGGCACCGGGCTCGGCCTGCACATCACGCACTCGGTCGTGTCGCGGCACGGCGGGCGCATCGAGGTCGAGTCGGAGCCCGGCAAGGGCACCTGCTTCATCATCACCCTGCCGCCGAAGGTGGCGCCGCCGGCGCCCGACGAGGCGCC
The DNA here is from genome assembly GCA_036556325.1 of Candidatus Limnocylindria bacterium. Classification (GTDB taxonomy): domain Bacteria; phylum Chloroflexota; class Limnocylindria; order QHBO01; family QHBO01; genus DASSCW01. Next base: position 17,993 of record DATBJR010000097.1, read on the forward strand.
CGCCGAGGCACCGGCTCCCTGACCGGGCGGCGCCATGACAAGGAAGCCGCCCCATCGTCGGACGGCTCCCCGGGATTCATCGGCTTCGAAGGCGGTTAGCCTCCGGTGGCGGTGCCGTGCTCCGGCTGCAGGGGCGTCCCGCAGGTGCAGGTGAAGTCGCTGCGACCCCAGCCCTTGGCCCCGTCGCCGGCATGCTTGACCATGATCTCGCTGCCGCAGGTCCTGCAGACGTAGTCCGTCCCCTCGTAGCGGGACGTATCGGCTCCGGTCGTCGTCGTCTGGGTCATGGTTGCTTCCCTTGCTTCGTGTTCGGTGGTGGCATGCCCGCAGAACCCGTGCCGGCCTGGCCCTCGGCCTGGCCGTAGGTGGCGTCCGGGCTGGTCGCCAGACTGTCCTCGCGATCCGCGTCCTGAGTGGTGGGGTCGGCAATCGGCGCCTGGCCCTCCCGCTGCGCCTGCTCGCGCTGGGTGGCGTCGCGCTCGCCGGTGGTCACCGGCTCCTGCGATATTCCATGCGTCTCGCCGTCGGTGCGACTGGCGCTCGTATCGGTGCTCATGTATGTCTGCCTCGCAGGCGGCGTGCCACGCGCCGCCGTTGACACGCCCGCCACCCCGGCGTACCTTCCGCGGACACCTGAAGATGGCGACGATCGGGACGAGTACCTGTTCAGGCGAGCCCACAGGGAGCCGGGAAAGCTGAGACCCCGGCGGCGGCGCGAGCGGCGAATGGACCCGGGAGCTCCGGCGGCGAACCTGGACCCGGCGGTCCGGCATTAGCCACCGGCGGAGAGGCACCGTTAGCGAAGCCGAGGCCATCGCCCGTACGCGAGCCGTGGTCGAACGAGCCCGGGAGAGAACACCGGGGAACAAAGGTGGCACCACGAGAAGACCCCCTCGTCCTTTGGGACGGAGGGGTCGCGTTGTTCTCTGGACCGATGAGGTCCAAGGAGGCCACCGAGATGTCCCAGGCGACCACGCGGCGGTACCTGCTCCCGGAAGAGGAGCTGCCGACGCACTTCTACAACATCGCGGCCGATCTGCCCGCGCCGCTCCCGCCACCCCTCCACCCGGCCACGAAGGAACCCGTTGGCCCCGCCGACCTGGCGCCGCTGTTCCCGATGGAGCTCATCAAGCAGGAAGTCAGCGCCGAGCGCTTCATCCCCATCCCGGAGCCGATTCGGGACGCGTACCGCATCTACCGGCCCTCGCCGCTGGTCCGCGCACTGGGGCTGGAGCGTTCCCTGAACACGCCGGCGCGGATCTACTACAAGTACGAGGGCGGCTCGCCCGCCGGCTCGCACAAGCCGAACACCGCCATCGCCCAGGCCTTCTACAACCGGGAAGAGGGCGTCCGGCGGCTGGTGACTGAGACCGGCGCCGGCCAGTGGGGCAGCGCACTCTCCTTCGCGGGTGCGCTGTTCGGCCTGGAGACCAAGGTCTTCATGGTCAAGGTCAGTTACGAGCAGAAGCCGTATCGGCGCAGCTTCATCCAGACCATGGGCGCCACGGTCACGCCGTCGCCGTCGAAGGAGACGAACGCCGGGCGCACCATCCTGGCCGAGGATCCGGATTCCACCGGCTCGCTGGGCATCGCCATCAGCGAGGCGCTGGAGGTGGCGGCAACGCACGAGGACACGAAGTACTCGCTCGGCAGCGTGCTGAACCATGTCCTGCTGCACCAGACCGTCATCGGCCAGGAAGTGGAGAAGCAGCTCGAGATGGCGGGGGAAACGGCCGACGTGGTGATCGGCTGTGCCGGCGGCGGCTCGAACTTCGCCGGCATCGCCTTTCCGCTGCTCCGGCACCGGCTGAACGGCTCGTCCCGGACTCGCTTCCTGGCAGTTGAGCCGGCCTCCTGCCCCAGCCTCACGAAGGGCGAGTATCGCTATGACTTCGGTGACACGGCCGGCATGGCGCCGATGGTGAAGATGCACACCCTCGGCCACGGGTTCCGCCCCGCGCCGATCCACGCCGGTGGGCTCCGCTACCACGGCATGGCACCGCTGGTCAGCCACCTGTACGAGCTGGGGCAGCTCGAGGCGCGGGCCTACGCCCAGAACCCATGCTTCGAGGCGGCGGTGCAGTTCTCGCGGACGGAGGGATTCATTCCGGCTCCGGAGTCGTCGCACGCCATCCGGGCGGCGATCGACGAGGCCGTCAGCGCGCGCCAGGACGGCGAGGCGCGGGTGATCGTCTTCAACCTGTCCGGTCACGGCTTCTTCGACATGGGCGCCTACGACCAGTACCTCGCCGGCGAGCTGGTCGACGTCGAGTACGAGCCGCAGGCCGAGGAGGGAGAGCGCGAGGCGGTCGCCGTCTAGCACCGCCCGCAACAGGTTCCGCGTGGCGCCGGCGACCCTGCCGGCGCCGCTCGCGCCGTGCGCGGCGCAACCCGGACTCGGGCAGGACCATCGGCGCATACCCCCGCCGCCTCGTCCGACGGACGATTACGGCATGGTGATGGCCTCCTGGCCCGCGGCCGGTGGCCGCGGTCGGCATCCCGTGCCCACGGCCTCGGTTCGGCGCCGCGTGCGGCAGGCGATGCGTCACGCAATCCGCCAATCGATGGCGTACGGCGTGCCGACCATCGCCATCGGCGTGCTGGCCGATGATCTGCACCTGCTCATCCGCTTCGGCGCAGTCGCCCGCCCCGCAGCCGCCCTGGGGGCGATCGCCATCTCGGCGACCATCCTGCTGGCCCGCTTTGGCGCCGCGCGCGGTCGGCGGCCGGAGCCGGCGGCCATGGCGATCCTGCTCGTCCTTTACGCCGTCACCCTGCTGAACGGCCGGCTGCTGCCGGGCATGGCGCCCATCTCGGCCGGCTACCAGGCCCTGACCCTGGTCGGCTCCGCCCTGTTCCTGGCGTGGGCGCCAGCCTGGCACCTGACCTGGCTGGCGGCGGCGGTCGGCCTCAGCATCGTCCAGCTGCTGGCCGCCCCGGCGGGTGTTGCGGCCGCCGCGGCCTCGGGATTGATGGTCGCGGTGCTGGCCGCGCTGGTCAGCGCGGTCGGCCACCCGCTGGCCTACTACCGGATGCAGCGTGTGCTCGAGCAGCAGTTCGAGCTGCGCCGGCTCACCGGGCTGGCCAGACGGCATGAACACGCGGTCGAGGAGCTCAACCGCGAGCTGGTGCGCACGGCGCGCATCGACACGGTGACCGGCATCGGCAACCGCCGCGCGCTGGACGAGGCCATCATCTCGCTGGCCGGCACGCGGCTGGCAGCCGTGCTGCTGGACCTCGACCATTTCAAGGCGTTCAACGACCGCAACGGACACCTCGCCGGCGATGAGGCCCTGGCGCGGGTGGGTGCCATCCTGCGCCAGGCCGTGCGGCGGCAGGACCTGGTGTTCCGCTACGGCGGCGAGGAGTTCCTGATCCTGGTGCCGGGAGCCGATGGCGAATCCGCCGCGGCCCTGGCGGAGCGCGTCCGGCTGGCGGTGCAGGATGACCGGGGCGCCGGCCCGTGGCACCTCACCGTCAGCGCCGGTGTCGCAGTCGCTGATCGGTTCAGCGCGAGCAGCCCGCTGGGCCTGCTGCGCCGCGCCGATGCGGCGCTCTACCAGGCGAAGCGCGCTGGCCGGAATCGGGTCGCCATTGACGATCCGAGCGGCCAGCCCCTGAATGCCCTCGCCAACGCCTGAGCGGCCTGTGGTTGCACGCGCAAGTACCATCCCCGGGTGGCACGCGCAACCTGGCACGGGCAGCTCCTGGCGGAGGCGCCGGCCGATACCGTGGAGATCGTGGAAGGCAACGTGTACTTCCCTCCCGCGGCCGTGCACCGCGACCTCCTGCGCCCGTCAGCGACCCACACGGTCTGCGGTTGGAAGGGCACGGCCAGCTACTACGACGTCGTCGTGGACGGCGAGGTCAACCGCGACGCAGCGTGGTACTACCCACTGACCAAGGGCGCGGCCAAGCACGTGGAAGGCTATGTCGCCTTCTGGCACGGCGTGACGGTGGAGGACTGAGCGGCCGGTGAAGTTCGGGCTGCAGGTCAACAGCTTCACCTGGCCCGGCGGCACGGCCGCCATCGGCCCCACCCTGGCACGCATCACGCGCACCGCCGATGAGGTCGGGTTCGACTCGATCTGGGTTATGGACCACTTCTTCCAGATCCGCGGCCTCGGTCCGCCGGAGGCGCCGATGCTGGAGGGCATGACCGCGTTGGGCTTCATGGCGGCCAATTCGGAGCGCGCGCGGCTCGGCCTGATGGTAGGTGGCATCCATTACCGGGCTCCGGGCCTCTGGGTCAAGGCGACCACCACGCTCGACGTGCTGTCCGGTGGCCGCGCCTGGTTCGGGATCGGCGCGGCCTGGAACGAGGAGGAGTCAGCCGCGCTGGGCTTCCCGATGCCGCCGCTCGGCGAACGGTTCGAATGGCTGGAGGAGACGCTCCGGATGGCGCACGCCATGTGGTCGGGCGGGACCGGAACGGGTGAGCGCTTCGACGGCCGCCACGTGACCGCCACGCGCCTGCTGAACTCGCCGCAGGCGATCAGCAGGCCGCGCATCCCGATCATGATCGGCGGTGGCGGCGAGCGGAAGACGCTGCGCCTGGTCGCGCAGTACGCCGATGCCTGCAACGTCTTCGGCGGGCCCGAGCGGATCGCCCACAAGTACGCCGTGCTGCGCGAGCACTGCGAGCGGCTCGGCCGCCCCTATGACGAGATCGAGCGGTCGAACCTGCAGAGCGTGGACCTCGAGCGCGAATCGCCCGACGCGGTGGTGGAGCGCTTCGGGGCGCTGGGCGAGGCCGGTGCCCAGCACCTCATCTTCAGCGTGCGGGGCGTGGCGGACACGACGCGGCTGGAGCGGCTCGGAAGCGAGGTGTTCCCGCAGCTCCGCTAGGGGTCAATCGTCGGGCATCGCGCGGCGATCACCCACCGCGCCCTGGACGCCGGGGAACGCCAGGCTGCCGGCCGCCACCCACCACTCCATGAGGTCGTAGGCCAGGCGTCCGGCCTGGACCGATGGGTCGGCATCACTCAGCCGCGCGGCCTCCTGGAGGCCGCAGGCAAAGATGGAGAGGCCACGCATCGACTCGTCCGACTGCTCGCCCAGCGGACCGTTGACGATCAGTACGCCCTGGCGGCGCAGCTCGGCCCGATAGGCAAGGTGCCGCGCCTGCAGCGCGTCGAGCTCCGCGGCGGGCAACTCGGGCGTATCGGGTGGGCGCCGCAGCAGGACGAGGGTGTAGACGTCGAAGGCGGCGGGGATGTTCGGGTCGCGTGGCATGCTCGGGGTGTTCAGGCCGACGCGCCCGTGAGCGCCGCCACCACGTCGTCGACCGGTCGCACGCCGCGTTCGCCCGTCGCACGAACGGTGACCTCTGCGCCGCCGGCGGCCAGCGAGCGGGTGGAGACGGTGACGATCGTCGGCATGCCAAGCAGCTCGGCGTCGGTCAGCTTCACGCCGGGCGATTCGTCGCGGTCGTCATAGAGCACCTCCACGCCGGCATCGGCCAGGCGCCTGTAGAGCGCATCGGCGGCCTCGCCGACCGCCGGGTCCTTGCCGACGCCCAGCGCCACCAGCTGCGCGGCGTAGGGCGCGACCGCCTCGGGCCAGACGATGCCCTTCTCGTCGTGATGCTCCTCCACGATGCACGCCATGGCCCGCCCCAGGCCGATCCCGTAGCTGCCCATGATCACGAAGTGACGGCTGCCGTCCTCGGCCAGGTAGGTGGCGTTGAGCTTCTCGGTGAAGTCGGTCCCCAGCTTGAAGATGTTGCCGACCTCGATGCCCTTGCGCAGCTCGACCGGCGTGCCGCAGCGTGGGCACGGGTCGCCCTCACGCGCATTGGTGATATCGGCCACCACGTCCGGTGTGAAGTCACGCCCCGCGTTCACGTTGCGCAGGTGGAAGCCGGCGCGGTTCGCGCCCGCGACCAGATTCGGGGCACGCATCACGAGGTCATCCGCCACGACCGTCGTGTCGCGCGCGCCGATGGGCGAGGCGTAGCCGGGCTCCATGCCCGCCGCGCGAATCTCCTCGGCGGTCGCCGGGCGCAGCCCGCCGAAGGTCTTGAGGGCGTTCACCAGCTTCGTCTCGTTGACCTCGTAGTCGCCCCGCACGATGGCCGTGATCAGGCGGCCGTCGGCGGTGACGAAGAACGCCGCCTTGGCCGTTCGATCGGTGCCGACCGACAGCGCCGCCGCCAGCGAGGCGATGGTGTCGGTGCCGGGGGTGGCGACCTCCTCGGTCGGCATCGGCTCCTCGGCCGCCGGCTGCGGCTTCTCGACCGCGGCGATCTGCTGGTTGGCGGCGTAGTCGCCGGTCGGGCAGAGGACCAGGGTGTCCTCGCCGTGCTCGTTGAGGACCATGAACTCGTGGGCCAGTGAGCCGCCCATGATCCCGACGTCCGCGCCGACTGCCACGGTCTGCAGCCCCAGCCGCTCGAAGATGCGGCTGTAGGCCCGGTAGTGCGCCTGGTAGGAGCGGTCAAGCCCCGCCTCGTCGGCATCCAAAGAGTACGAGTCCTTCATCACGAACTCGCGGACGCGGATCAGGCCACCGCGCGCGCGCGGCTCGTCGCGGAACTTCGTCTGGAAGTGGTACACGATGGCCGGCAGCTGCCGGTAGCTCTTCACCAGGTCGCGCAGCAGGTCGGCGACCACCTCCTCGTGGGTCATGGCCAGGACCATGTCACGGCCGCCCCGGTCCTTGAAGCGAACCATCTCGGGGCCGATCTTCTGGTAGCGGCCCGACTCTCGCCACAGCTCGGCCGGATGGACCACCGGCATCTCCATCTCCTGGCCGCCGATGGCGTCGATCTCCTCGCGGATGATCTGCTCGATTCTCTGCTGGACCCGGAAGCCCAGTGGCAGCACGGTGTAGATCCCGGAGCCCAGCTGCCGCACGTAGCCGGCGCGGACCAGCAGCTTGTGGCTGACCATCTCGGCCTCGGCCGGGTCGTCGCGCAGGCTGGAGAAGAAGAGCGTGGAGAGGCGCATGGGGCGTGAAGGATAGCGGGACCGATGGGCCCGCGACCGCGCGGGCCTCCGTCGCGCGGCGCTAGCGCGCCCCGATCAGGTGCTCCGAGCTGCGCAGCCGCTGCACGGGGAGCATGGCCACGATGATCAGCACCACGCTGGCGCCCAGCAGCCCGTCGATGCCGGCCCAGTCGCCGGCCGGCCCGGAGGCCAGCGCGCCCAGGATCTGGCCGAGCCCCAGGAAGACGGAGTAGAGCCCCATGATCGCCCCGCGATCGGCGGGATGACCCTCGGTGATGTCGGCCAGCAGGCCGAGGGCCGCCGGCGTGGCGCCGGCCATCACAAACAGCCCGCCAGCAGCGGCCAGGCCCAGCGGCAGCTGCGCGAGCAGCCCCAGCTCGCGGGAGTGATTCAGGCCGAAGGTGGCTGCCAGCATGACCAGTGCGCCCGCCACGCCGATGGCGATGATCGTCGTCCGCCGCTGCTGCTTGAAGCGGTTGCCCCAGTACAGCAGGCCGGCCATGAAGATCAGGCCGATCACCCCGAAGCCCAGGCTGACGCTGGTGGGGGTGAAGCCCTGCATCAGGAGCTGGTCGTGGAACTGGGCCGGCGGCGTGCGGACCAGCTGGAACACCGACTGGGTCGTCCATGAGCCGATGACCGCGTTGAGCGCGATCCAGGTCGGCGCCAGCAGCCACACGCCCGACGAGCCCAGGATGCGCCGGTAGCGCGCGAAGTCCAGGCTGCTGGGCCGCACGTGGTGGGTGCCCGCCGCCCGCTCCTCCTCGCTGGGCTCGTGGTGCAGCTCGGCGACGCCCCAGCGGTAGAGCGCGAACGAGCCCAGGTAGACCGCCGCGTTGACCAGGAAGCCGGCCCGGCCGATCGCGTCGAAGAGCGGCCCCGCAGCCACGATCCCCAGCCCGATCCCGAGCAGGGTGGCGCCCTCGAAGCGGGCGACCGCCCGCCCGCGCAGTGCCTGGTCGCCGGACGTGGCCAGCGCGATGTAGCCCAGGATCGAGGGAATGGAGGCGGCGGCGGCGCCACCCTCGAGCAGCCGCGTGCCGCCGAGGACCCACAGGTCGACGGCAAAGGCGGTGACCAGGGCGGCGGCGACGCCGAACGTCGGTCCGACCTGCATGACCCGGTGCGCCCCGAACCGATCCGAGAGGTAGCCGAACGCGGGGGACAGCACCAGCTCGGCCAGGTAGTAGCCGGCGGTCAGCAGCCCGACCTCGGTGCTGCTGACCCGCGGTCCGCCGTACGCGGGCAGCGAGTCGAGGTAGTAGACCAGCAGGCCGCCGGTGAGCCCGGTGCTGAAGC
>DATBJR010000098.1:0-8007 GCA_036556325.1 Candidatus Limnocylindria bacterium
AAGCCAACTGGCACATCGGGCGTACCCAGGGTGCCGCGCAGGTCGAGATCCCCTTCGGCATCGACCGAGATGGTTACATCCAGGCCCATGTTGGCCGCCACCATCTGGCAGGTGAGCTGAGCGCAGGCGACGAGGGCCCCGAGCAGCAGGTCGCCGGAACACGCCGCCTCCCCGGGCCCGCCCACGCCGGGGTGGGCCTCGGCGGCATACAATGCGCGCCCGATGTCGACGGAGCAGCTCATCGCGCCCTCGAGCCGATTGCCGACTGCCCGTAGCGTGATCCTGGCGTCACCGGGCTCCCGTGCATACCGCTCCTTGATCGGCTGCTGGATGTCGCGAAGCGTCATCTCGTCGCTCCCTTCCTCAGGTCTGGCTGGTCCTTCATCGCGCATGCCACTGCGCGTGGCGATCGTCCCATGACCGCGATGGGCGGGGGAACGATAACGCTCCTCTTCACGGACATCGAAGGCTCGACGCGACTGCTGCGCGACCTCGGGAATCGGTATGAGCGCGTTCTCGACGACCATCGGCGGCTGCTGCGCGACGCATTCGGCGCCCAGCAGGGAAATGAGATCGATACCGCCGGGGACGGCTTCTTCTACGCCTTCCCGAGCGCCCGCAACGCGCTGGTGGCGGCAATCGAAGGGCAGCGAGCGCTCGCCGGGCACGAGTGGCCGCAGCCGGTGCGCGTGCGGATGGGGATGCATACCGGTGAGCCTTTGAGCACCGAGACCGGATACGTCGGACTGGACGTCCATCACGCGGCCAGGATCATGAGCGCCGCCCATGGCGGACAGATCCTCGTCTCCCAGACGACCCGCAGCCTGGCTGGCAGCGATCTGCCGCCCGACGTATCCCTCCTTGATCTTGGTGAGCACCAGCTCAAGGATCTGCCGACGCCCGAGCGTCTGTTCCAGGTCGTGGCACCCGGGCTCGGCCAGGACTTTCCCCCGATCCGATCAATCGACTCGCGCCCGAACAACCTGCCACGTCAGCTGACCACCTTCGTTGGACGCCAGGCCGATATCGGCGAGGCGAAGCGAGCGCTGTCTGCGACGCCCTTGCTGACACTGACCGGGCCGGGCGGTGTGGGAAAGACGCGGCTGGCCATCGAGATCGCGGGCGAGCTGATCGACGAGTTCGAGGACGGAATCTGGTTCGTGGATCTCGGGCCGCTGAAGGACCCCGAATTCGTGGTACCGGCCATCGCGTCGGCCGTCGGCGCCATGCATGCCCCCGGCCAGCCGATCCTGGACACGGTCACCGAGTACCTGCGCGGACGCCGAGTCCTGCTCGTGCTCGACAACTGCGAGCACCTGCTCGACGTCACCGCGCGCTCCGTCGACTCGCTGCTGCGGGGGTGCGGGCTGGTGCGGGTGGTGGCCACCAGCCGCGAGGGCCTGGCGATTCCCGGCGAAGCCGTGTTCCCGGTGCCGTCGCTTTCGCTGCCCGACGGCGATACCGCGATGTCGGGTGACCTGAGCAGCTACGAATCGGTACAGCTCTTCGTCGAGCGTGCCATCGCAGCCGCTCCCGGCTTCGAGATCACGGAGCGCAATGCGCCGGCGATTGCGCAGATCTGCCGTCGGCTCGACGGCGTGCCGCTCGCCATCGAGTTGGCGGCCGCGAGAGTCCGCGCGCTTCCCGTTGAGCAGATTGCAGCGCGCCTGGACGACCGGTTCCGACTGCTGACCGGTTCGAGTCGCATCACGGTTCCACGCCACCAGACGCTGCGGCAGACCATCGACTGGAGCCACGAGCTCCTCTCTGACGAGGAGCGGGCCGTCTTTCGGCGGCTGGCGGTATTCGCCGGCGGGTGCTCGCTCGACGCGGCCGAGGCAGTCTGCAGCGGCGAGGCCGTCGACCAGGACCTCGTCCTCGATATCTTGACCCGACTGGTTGACAAGTCGCTCGTGGTGGCGGACACCGGCAGCGCCCAGGCACGCTATCGACAGCTCGAGACGATCCGCGAGTACGCCCGCGACCGGCTCATCGAGTCGGGCGAGGCGAAGGATGCGCTGCGACGGCACCGTGACTGGTTCCTCGCCATGGTGGCACGCGCCGAGCCGGAGTTCTTCCGAGGCGCGGAGTCTGGGGAGTGGCTGGAGCGGCTGGATCGGGAGCACGACAACCTGCGCGCGGCGCTGCAATGGAGCCTTGATGAGCCAGGCGAGCAACGCGAGGGCCTGCAGCTCGCAGCCGGGTTGTGGCGGTTCTGGGAGATCCGCGGTCACCTGGCGGAGGGCAGGGTCTGGCTGGAGGCGTTCCTGGAGGCAACCGCCGGCGAGGTCTCCGCCCTGCAGGCCGATGCCTATACCGGCGCCGGGATCCTGGCCTTCATGCTCGGCGATCACCCGGGCGCGTCAGCGCTGCACGCGCGAAGCCTTGAACTCCATCGGGAGGTCGGCGGGGCCGATGGCATCGCGTTCGCCGCCAACAACCTGGCCAATGCCGCGGTGCTCTCCGGCGACTATGCGACGGCCCGGCAGCTCTACGAGAACGTCATCAAGTGGGCGCGTGAGCGCGGCGACCCGCGGGTGCTCGGCTTCGCGATCGTCAACATGGCCGAGGCGGTCGCACTTGATGGTGAACCCGAAATCGCGCGCTCGCACTATGACGAGGGCATCGCGGCATTTCGAGACGCTGGCGACCGTTGGGGCGAGGCATTTGCCGTGGACAGCCTGGGCGTGATGCTGGCGCGCCAGGGCCGCACAGAAGAGGCCACCCAGCTGCACGACCAGGCACTCGGCATGTCACGCGCGATTCGCGATGAGCGGGGGGTGGCCCGCGCCCTGGCACATCTCGGCGACGCGGCCAGGGCGGCCGACGTCGAGCGGGCCCGCTCCCTATACATCGAGAGCTTCGAGATCCGTCGCGCGCTCGGCGATCTGCCGGGGATTGCGTCCGGCATGGAGAAGCTCGCGTCGGTCGTCACCGACCGGGATGCCCGCGCCGCTGCGGTGCTGCTCGGCGCGGCCGAGCGGGTCCGTGAGCTGATCCGCGCTCCGGTCCCGCGTGCCGCGCGCGACGAGTACGAGGCGCTGCGCGCCGGGGTGGAATCTGCCCTGGGGCAGCCTCAGTTCGACGAAGCGCGATCCGAGGGCCGGCGCCTCTCCCCCGACGCCGTCCTGGCTAGGATCCTTCCCTGACCTCGACGATCTCGTCGGCCAGGAGGCCATGGGCCTCACGATGGACCTCGGTCATCGCATCAGGGCTCGGCGCCTCGGCGAGGCAGTAGACCTTGCCGGTCGCCTCATCAAACCAGTAACGCATGTAGCTCACGCCATGCTTGCCCTGGACCTCGAGGTCACGGGCGTGGGCGGCCGAAACCCCTTCGGCGGTGAGTCCGGGAACGTGCTTGTGCGTGTCCAGGTAGAGGGGCACTTCGATCTCCGCGGGCGGGTCCCCCAGTCGGCACATCGCCTTGGGTCGGGCCGGGCCGGATTGTTGATGGGGGTGCGGAGCGTGTCAATCCTTCAGTTGACACTGCGCGTGACAAGTGGGCATCTGGCTTGCCGACCACCCGGGCGGACTGCGCCAATGCCGCGTGGATACGTGGATTCGGTATGCTCTTGGGGCCGGATCACGCAGCGCCATCGAATCGGCCACCGAATCCGTGAACCAATCCTCACGAGGAACCGCGTGACCTACCTGCCGACCCCTGAGCACGATGAGCTGCGCGCCGTGGTGCGCGAGTTGGCCGAGGAGCGGATCGCGCCCCGCGCGGCGGAGATTGATGCGACTGCCGAATTCCCGTGGGATCTGAAGGAGCTTCTCGCCCAGCAGGACCTGCTGGGGACCGGCTTTGAGGAGCAGCACGGTGGGACGAACCTGGACACGCTTGGCCAGTGCATCGTGGCGGAGGAGATCGCACGCGCCGATGCGACCACCAGCCTGATCCCCATCGTCCAGAAGCTCGGCGCACTGCCCATCCTGCTGGCCGGCAACGACGAGCAGAAGGACCGCTATCTGCCGCGGCTGGCCTCCGGGGAGTGGCTGATTGCCTTCGCTTTGACCGAGGCCGCCGCCGGCAGCGACGTCGCCAGCAATCGGATGCGCGCTCGCCGCGACGATGATTGCTACGTCCTGAACGGCTCGAAGCGGTTCATCACCCACGGCAGCGTGGCGAACGTGCTGACCGTCTTCGCCCTGACCGACCCCGAGGCTGGCGGCCGCAAGGGGATGAGCGCCTTCATCGTCGAGACCGCCACGCCGGGGTTCGCGGCGCCGCGGGTGGAGCACAAGATGGGGATCCGCGGCTCGCCGACCGCCGAGCTCACCTTCGACGACGTCCGCGTCCCGGTCGAGAACCGACTGGGCGACGAGGGTGACGGGTTCAAGATCGCCATGGGCACGCTCGACCGATCGCGGCTGAGCATCGCGGCCCAGGCGGTCGGCATCGCGCAGGGCGCCCTGGACCAGGCAACGAAGTACGCCGCGGACCGCAAGCAGTTCGACCAACGGGTGGTCGACTTCCAGGGCATCCAGTTCATGCTGGCCGACATGGCCAGCCAGACGGAAGCGGCGCGGGCCTTGACCTATGCCGCCGCGGCCCGGGTGGATGCCAATGCATCGGACCTGCCGTACTGGACCAGCTCGGCGAAGCTGGTGGCGGGGGACACCGCCATGCGGGTGACCACCGATGCGGTGCAGATCCTGGGCGGATACGGCTATATCACCGAGTACCCGGTGGAGCGGATGATGCGCGACGCGAAGATCACCCAGCTCTACGAGGGTACCCAGCAGATCCAACGCCTGATCGTGGCCCGCCAGTTGCTCCAGCGAGCCGGCGTGTCCACACCGGGCAGGCGATAGGGAGACCGACAGTCAGCGTGAAGATCGTCGTCACCGTCAAGCAGGTGCCCGCCACGACGGCGGAGAAGCGCTACACCTCGGACCTGCGGCTGGACCGCGCTTCGGCCGAGTCGATCATCAATCCGCTCGACGAGTACGCCATCGAGCAGGCGCTGCGGCTCCAGGAGTCGGGTGCTGTCGAGACGGTGGCCTACCTGTCCATGGGCCCCGAATCCGCGGCCGAGGCATTGCGCCGCGCGCTGGCCATGGGCGGTGACGAGGCCTACCTGGTGACCGATGACGCCCTGGCCGGGGCGGACGAATGGGCGACCGCCCGGGTCCTGGCCGCCGCCCTGGACAAGCTGGCGCCCGACGTGGCACTCATGGGCATGGCCTCCGATGACGCTCGCGGCTCGCTGGTCCCGGGCGCGGTGGCTGCCATCCGCGGGCTGCCGCTGCTGTCCTACGGCTCGGAATTGACCCTGGCCGATGGTACCGCCCGCATCCGTCGCCTGACGGCCGCCGGCTTCGACATCGTGGAGGCGCCGCTGCCGGTGGTCGCCAGCGTGACCGACCAGGTCGGCGAGCCCCGCTACGCCAGCCTGAAGGGGATCATGGCCGCCAAGCGCAAGCCGCTCGAGACGTGGTCGCTCGCCGACGTGGGCGTGGACGGCGCGGCGCTGCACGGCGCGGCGCTGACCCGCGTGGTGGAGGCGCGGCCGCCAGAGGCCAAGCCGCCGACCGAGCGGATCGAGAACGTGGGGCCGGACGAGGCGGCGACGAAGATCGCCGACTGGCTCGCCGCCCGGAAGCTGATCTAGGCAGGTAAACGACATGAGCAACGACATCGCCTTCCTTGCCGAGTACGCCGACGGGCAGCCCTCCCGCGGTGCGCTGGAGCTCGCTGCCGGCGCCGCCGCGCTGGCCAAGGCCAGCGGTGGAGCGGCCGTGGCCCTGGCCTATGGTTCGGGTGCCAAAGCGGGCGCGCCGCAGCTCGGCGCCGCTGGCGCGACCCGGGCGGTCGTGCTCGGTGACGGGGAGGCACCGGCCATCACCTTTGCCGCCGCCGCAGCAGCCGCGGTGAAAGACTTTGAGCCGTTGGTGGTGCTGGCGCCGGCTGCGCCGAACGGCCGCGACCTGGCCGCAGCGCTGGTCGGCCTGCTGGACGTGCCGGCCTTCGGGCCCGTCCGGTCGGTGACGGTGGAGGGCGGCAAGCTGCGCAGCGAACAGGCGACCCTGCAGGGCACCGTGATCACCGTCAGCGAGCCGACTGACGACGCGCCGCAGCCGGCGGTGGTGCTGGTGCTGGCCAACACCTTCACGCCGCTCGAGGGCGGCGGCGGCACGGCTGAGGTCAGCGACGCGCCGCCGGCGGACGCCGGCGCGTTCGGCATGGCACGGACGGTCGAGTCGCACCCCGCCGAGGCGGCCGTCGCGAACCTGGAGGAGGCGTCCGTGATCGTGGCCGGTGGTCGTGGCGTGGGCAGCGAGGAAGGGTTCGGGCCGCTCCACGAGCTGGCGGATGCGCTCGGCGGCGCGGTGGGCGCCAGCCGCGCCGCGGCCGACGCCGGTTGGGTGCCGTACCAGCTGCAGATCGGCCAGACCGGCAAGATCGTCAAGCCAGCCCTGTACATGGGCATCGGCATCAGCGGCGCCATCCAGCACCGGGTGGGGATGCAGACCGCCGAGCACGTGGTGGCCATCAACAAGGATCCGGATGCGCCCATCGGCGAATTCGCCGACCTGTTCGTGGTGGGGGACCTCTTCGCAATCGTCCCGAAGCTCACCGAAGAGATCAAGCGCCGCAAAGGAACATAGGACCGATGCAGATGCGTAACCGGCTGCCCCTCTCCCCAGTCCTCGCCGTGCTGGCGCTGGCCACCCTGCCCCGTGGCCTCCTGCTCGGGCGCGGCAAGGCGCGGCGACGCCCGGCCGGGCACGGCAGGGACCTGCGCCACTACCGCGACCAGCTGGCGACCCACACCGCCAGCATCGACGAACGTCTGGGCAGCGCTGCCGACACGATCGACGCCCTGCGGCGGCGGGCCGTGGATCCGGACGAGGCGGTGCAGATGCTGCAGGCCGAGGAGGACGAGCTCGACCAGCGCGCCGAGGCGCTGGAGGAGATGCTCGCTCCGGAGGAGCTGCACGGGCTGCACATGGAGTACGAGGCCAACCTCGAGCGTGCCCTGCGCGGCATCGTCACCGCCGAGCGCGGCTGCGGCATCACCAAGCTGCCGCATCGACCGCCGGACGACGAGGAGCCGCTCAACTACTGGAAGCGCGCCCATGCCAACATCGTGCACGCGCGACTCCGCATGGCCGAGGTCGTCGAGGTGCTGCTGGCCTGGGAGCCGGGCAAGCGGGCCGAGGTCAGCGTCACCACTCGCCTGCATCGCGACACGCCGGTCCCCCGTTCGCGCTAGGCGCCCACAACTCCTGGCTGTGTCCGGCACTCGGCCGCGGCGCTGCACAACGATGGCTTGTGCCGATGCGCGTAATCGCCGCTCAACGTGGAATCTCACATCCCGACGCTTGTCACCGATGGCGCAGTGGGGTCTCGCCACAACGCTGGCCTGGACCCTCCCGGTCGCGGGCAGCGGGCCCCACATGTTGTGGTATGCTCCGCCGCGGTACCACACGTTGTATAGCCGCACGGGGAGCGAAAGCCGTTGCGCTGTCCACGCTGCAGCACGGACGGGACGCGGGTCATCGACTCGCGTGACCTGGAATCGGGGAGCACCATCAGGCGCCGCCGCGAGTGCGAGGCCTGCTCCTATCGGTTCACCACCTATGAGCGCCCCGAAGGCGCGCGGCTGACCGTCGTCAAGCGCGACGGCACACGTCAGGACTTCGATCGCACCAAGCTGCTGGGCGGCCTGATGCGGGCCCTGGAGAAGCGCCCGGTGACGATCGCCCGTGCCGGGCAGGCCGTGGATGACATCGAGAGCGCATTGCGGGCGCGCGGCGAGCAGGAGGTGACCTCCACGGAGATCGGCCGCCTGGCGACCGAGGCGCTGCGGAGCATCGACCAGCTGGCCTACATCCGATTCGCGTCCGTCTATCACAGCTACGAGGACATCGATACGCTGAAGCGCGAGGTCGATCGGCTCATGCGCGAGCGCGTCAGCCCCGGCGAGGAGTAGGCGTGGTCCTGTCTGACCGTGACATCCGGGCCGAGATCGAGGCCGGCCGGATCGTGATCGATCCCTA
>DATBJR010000099.1:0-14333 GCA_036556325.1 Candidatus Limnocylindria bacterium
GACGTCGGCGGGCTGCGCATGGCCCGCGCACTGGAAGGCATGGCCTGGACCAATATCTCGCTCAACATGGCCAACAACTGGCCGTGGCAGAGCGCCTGGAAGCTGGTCCGCTAGGAGGCGAGCCGATGCCGATCCCGATCACCCGACTGAACCACGCGGTCCTGTTCGTCCGCGACGTCGACCGCGCCGCGGCCTTCTACCGCGACGTCTTCGGCTTCGTAGAGATGGAGCGCCCGGCCGGTATGCGCGCGGCGTTCATGCGCTCACCGCTCGGTGGCAACCATCACGACCTCGGCCTGTTCGAGGTCGGCCCGGACGCAGTCAAGCCACCGCGCGGATCCGTGGGGCTCTACCACCTGGCCTGGCAGGTGCCGACGATCGAAGACCTGGCCGCTGCCCGCGCCGAGCTGCGCGAGGCGCGGGCGCTGACGGGCGCATCGGACCACGGCGTCAGCAAGTCGCTGTACGGCCGCGACCCCGATGGCAATGAGTTCGAGGTCATGTGGCAGGTGCCGAAGGAGGCGTGGGGCGACGTTGCGGACCAGGCCGCGGTGGCGCCGCTGGACCTCGACGCCGAGCTCGCTCAGTGGGGGTCGGGAGCGACGGTGCAATGAACGACACCACAGCGGTCCCGGAGACGAGCGGCGTGGTGACCGAGGTTCTCGCGACGGTCGATCTGGCGGGCGAGATCGAGGGGCTCGAAGAGCGCCAGCTGCGCATGCGGCTGGTGACGATCGCACCGGGCGGCGTCTTCGGCCCCAGGCACGACCACGTCGATCGGCCGGGCCTCGTCTACGTCCTGCAGGGCACCATCACCGACCACCGCGATGGCACCACGACCGACTACGGGCCGGGCGTGGGCTGGCCGGAGGATCGCCACACCCTCCACTGGCTCGAAAACCGCGGAACGGTCCCGGCCATCGAGGTCTCCGTCGACATCGTCAGCAAGCGCTGACGGCTCGCGCCGCGGTCAGCGCTCGGCGCGGCGGTCCAGGGCTTCGAGGTCGGTGATCACCAGGCGCTCGTGCTCCAGGCGCAGGATGCCGTCGTCGATGAGATCGGCCAGCAGGCGGTTCACGCTCTGCCGGGTGCCGCCGATCATCGCCGCCAGGTCGGACTGCGTGTAGGGCCAGTCCAGGTCGATCTGCCGCATCACCCCCGGCTGCGCCTGGCGCGCCAGCTGCGCGATCCGGGCCGCCAGCCGTCCGGCGAGATCCAGGAAGTGGAGCTCCTCCACGTGCTTCGTGATCCGCCGCAGGAGCGTGGCCAGGGCAGCGAACAGCGCGTCGCGCAGCTCCGGGTGCTTGTCGACCAGCTCGCGGAAGACGTCCCGCGGCAGCGACAGGGTCTCGGTGGGCTCCACGGCGGTGGCGGTCGCGGACCGCGGCTCGCCGTCCAAGAGCGACAGCTCGCCGAAGAAGTCGCCTTCGCGCAGCGTGGCGATGATCGCCTCCTCGCCCTCCGGCGAGGGCAGCAGGATCTTCACCGCGCCCTCGGTGATGACGTGCAGCGCATCGCCGGGATCTCCCTGGTGGAAGATCACCTCGTTGCGGCGGAAGTGGCGGTGGCGTAGCCGGCGCCCGACGTCGGCAAGCACCCCCTGGGGGCACGGCGCGAACAGGGGACAGCCGCGCAGGGCGTTGATCGCGGTGCTCTCGTCGAGTGCGCTCATGGGCAGGCGCAGTGTACCTGCCGCAGGGGCCAGCTCCACGCCCACGCCGCTACACTGCCCGCCCTTGGGCGAACGAACGAATCGGACCCCGGTGGTGCGCAGTGATGCCCATCTCGCCCACTCCGGACTGGTGGAGCTGATGGGTGGCGTGCCGGTGCCGTGCTTCGAGATGCCGGAGCGCGCCATCGAGATCGAGCGCGCGCTGGCGGCCGATGCGGGCTTCGCTATGGTCGAGCCCGATGCGTTCGGCGACGCGCCGATCCTCGCCGTCCACGACCCGGCGCTGCTCGAGGTGGTGGGGCATGCCTGGAGCGCCGCGCTGGAGGCGGGCGACATCGATGGCTCGCGGCCGCTGATCCCCGACACCTTCAAGCTGGCGGCCTACCCGGGGCCGATGGCGCTGCCCGACGAGCCCGTCGCCGCCCATCGCCGGCTGGGCGCCTACTGCTTCGACACCGCCACGCCGATCGTGGCCGGCACGGCCGCGGCCGCCCGCGTCGCGGTGGACATAGCGCTCAGCGCGACCCGGCGTGCCGTCGATGGCGCGCCGGTGGCCTACGGGCTGTGCCGGCCGCCGGGCCACCATGCCGGACGGCGGATGCTGGGCGGCTACTGCTTCTTCAACAACGCGGCCATCGCCGCGGAGTGGCTGCGGCGCGAGGCCGGCTTCGCGCGGGTCGCGATCCTGGACGTCGACTACCACCACGGCAACGGGACGCAGCAGCTGTTCTGGGAGCGCGGCGACGTCCTCTACGTCTCACTTCATGCCGACCCGGCGCGCGCCTACCCGTACTACTCCGGCTACGCCGGGGAGCGCGGAGCCGGCGAAGGCGCCGGCACCACGCTCAACCTGCCGCTCCCGGCGCAGGCCGGCCTGGACGCCTATGCCGAGGCGCTGGAAGTCGGCCTCGAGGCCATCCGCGCCTTCGCGCCGGACGCGCCGCTGCTGCTGTCCCTCGGATTCGACACGTTCGAGCGGGATCCCATCGGCGACCTCGCATTGCGCACCGCCGACTACGGCGTCATCGGCGCCCGCGTCGCGTCCCTGGGCGTGCCGGTGGTGGCCCTGCAGGAGGGCGGCTACGCCATCGACGCCATCGGCGCCAACGCGGTCAGCGTGCTGCGCGGGCTCATGGGGGACGCCGAAACCGCCTGACTCCGTCGGCGGCGAGGGCGATCAGCCGGCCAGGATCTCGGCGAACGTCTTCGGATCCAGGTTGCCGCCGCTGATGACCACCACCCGATGGTCGTCGCCGTCCGGCTGGGGGACGGCCCCCGACAGGTGGGCCGCCATGGCGGCCGCCCCCGACGGCTCGACCACCAGCCGTGCGCCCGAGGCCAGCCGCCGAATGGCGTCCAGCAGCTGCGCCTCGGTGACGGTCACGACCTCGTCCATGAAGCGCCGCAGGTGCATGAACGGCAAGCGGCCGAGCTGCTCGACGCGCAGCCCGTCGGCCATGGTGCGCGTGGTGAGCGAGGCGTCCCAGTGCACGATCTCCCCGCGCGCCAGCGATTCGCGAGCGTCGGCCGCCAGCTCAGGTTCCACGCCGATCACCCGTGCCTGCGGGGCCAGCCCCTTGACCGCCGTGGCGATGCCGGCCGACAGCCCGCCGCCGCTCACCGGGATCAGCACGCTGCTGACCTCCGGTAGATCCTCGGCAATCTCCAGGCCGGCCGTCCCCTGGCCGGCAATGATCCGGCGATCGTCGTACGGCTCGATCATCACCAGGTCGCGCTGCGCCACGAGGTCCAGGGCGATGCGGTGCCGCTCCTCCGAGCCGGGCCCGGTGAAGACAATCTCTGCGCCGTCGCGTCGCACGCCGTCGACCTTGACTCCCGGCGCCGCCTCCGGCATGACGATGACCGCGTGCGCGCCGAGCAGCCGTGCACCGCGCGCGACGGCCTGGGCATGGTTGCCCGAGGAGTAGGTCACCACTCCCCGGGCCCGCTCCGCGTCGGTCAGCGAGGCGATGGCGTTGTAGGCACCACGCATCTTGAAGGCGCCGACCGGCTGCAGGCTCTCCGGCTTGAGCCAGGTGCGCTCGTCCCAGCGCAGCAGCGGGGTGCGGACCGCCACGTTCGCGATCCGTTGGGCTGCCTCGCGGATCTCGTCGAGCGTGACCAGCTCCAGCCCATCGAGCTGATCGGCGTGCTCCTCGAGGTGGTCGAGGATGAAATGCTCGGCGATCTGGCGGACCGTCATCTCGCCGCGGGTCGGGTGCAGCCCGCGGCGGTGCCAGGCCTCCGGCGGCAGGGCGCCCAGCGCGGCGGCGACGTCGTCGATGTCCGCGCTCACCCGGCGCAGCAGCTCGGCCGGAGCCGTGCTGCGCTCCCGCTCGATGGCCTCGATCCGACCGGCATCAGCCTTGGTGCGGCCGAACGGCACCGGCTCCCTGGCGGGCGCATCCTCCAGCACGTGCTGCAGCTGGGCCAGCCAGAAGGCGGGGAACTCGGCGAGGTGCGCCCAGACCTGGCCCGCCTCCCAGCGCTCGGTGGCCCCCGGGTCGGGATCGGTGAGGCCGGCCGGCAGCGGTCGCGCGGCGTGATCGGCCAGCCGGCGGCGCACGCGCTCGAGGCGGTCAAGGTCGACGGCCGATGGCGCGCTGGTCATCGGCTCCCCGGCCGTTCGACGATCGGCGTGGTCAGGCTGCCCAGCCGCTCGACCGACAGCGTGACCTCGTCGCCGGGCTCGAGCCAGCGGCCGAAGGCCACGTCCTTGATCTCGAGCAGGCAGCCGCTGCCCACCGTCCCGCTGCCGAGCAGCTCGCCCGGGCGCAGGGTCACGTCGGCGCTGGCGCGCTCCACCATCTGGCCGAAGCCGAACTGCAGGTCGGCCCAGCTCCCCCGGCTCAGCTCCTGCCCGTTGACGGTGGCGGTCATCGCCAGATCGTAGCCGTGTCCCTGCCGGGCATCGGCCAGCTCGTCGGGGGTGACCAGCCAGGGGCCGATGGAGCTGGCGAAGTCCTTTCCCTTGGCCGGCCCCAGCCGGACCGTGGTCTCGTCGCGCTGGAGGTCGCGGGCGCTCCAGTCGTTGAAGATCAGGTAACCGCCGATCGCCTGCTCGCCGCGCTCCGCAGGCAGGTCGCGGACCGGGGTGTCGATGAGCGCTGCCACCTCCAGTTCGTAGTCCAGCTCGTGCGAGGCAGCCGGGCACCACACCGGGTCATCCGGCCCGCGCAGCTCCGAGACGTTGCTGAAGTAGAAGATGGGCAGCCGATACCACGCCTCCGGCACCGTCCCGCCGCGGCGTTCCCACATCGTCCGCACGTGGCCCTCGAAGGCGTAGAAGTCGCGCAGGCTCGGCGGCCGCAGGATGGGCGGTCCGAAGGCGAGGTCAGCGGCGTCCAGCACCGCCTCGTCATCCGGCTCGGCCCCAGCGTAGCCTTCGATCACCTCGCCCAGCTCCTCGATCCGCAGCCCGCGCGCCAGGTGGTCGTCCAGGGTGGTGATCGGCTGGCGGAACAGGATCGAGTTGTGGGCGCGGCGCGGGTCCTCGACCACCAGGCCCTGGCGTGCCTCTTCGAGGTCGAGCCACGTACTCGGCTCAGCGGCGGCGTCGCCGGCGGCAGCCAGGCGCCAGGGTGTGCCGGCGGGGGCATGCCGCTCGCGGACATGGGCGATCTTCATCCGCCCCGAGTCTATCGTCCAGGAGAGCGCGTCTTCGCCGATCCCTAGAATCGAGTGGTGAAGCACATCGGATTCCTCTCCTTCGGCCATTGGACCGATTCGCCGCACTCGAGCGTGCGGTCCGGGTCTGACGCGCTCCTGCAGTCGATCGAGCTGGCCGTGGCAGCGGAGGAGCTCGGCGCCGACGGCGCCTACTTCCGGGTCCATCACTTCGCGCGCCAGCTGGCTTCGCCGTTCCCGCTGCTGGCGGCGATCGGGGCGCGCACCCGCCGCATCGAGATCGGCACGGCGGTCATCGACATGCGCTACGAGAACCCGTTCTACATGGTCGAGGATGCCGGCGCCGCCGACCTGATCGCGGGCGGCCGGCTGCAGCTCGGCATCTCGCGCGGCTCGCCGGAGCAGGTGATCGACGGCTACCGCCACTTCGGCCACCTGCCGGGCGAGGGCGAGGACGACGGTGCCATGGCCCGCCGCAACGCCGAGGTCTTTCTGCAGCTGCTCTCGGGCGAGGGCTTCGCCGAGCCGAACCCGAGGCCGATGTTTCCCAATCCGCCCGGCCTGCTCCGGCTGGAGCCCCACTCCCCGGGGCTGCGCGACCGAATCTGGTGGGGCAGCGCCACGAACGCGACGGCCGAATGGGCGGCCCGGCTGGGCATGAACATGCAGACCTCCACGCTGAAGTTCGACGAGAGCGGGCAGCCGCTCCACGTTCAGCAAGCCGAGCAGATCGAGGCCTTCCACGCCGCGTGGCGCGCCGCCGGCCACGCGCGCCAGCCGCGGGTGTCGGTCAGCCGCAGCATCTTCCCGCTCGTCGACGACCGCGACCGCGCCTACTTCGGCTTCGGCCAGCAGGGGAGTGACCAGATCGGCTACCTGGACGAGACGACCCGCGCGGTCTTCGGCCGGACCTTTGCCGCCGAGCCGGACCGCCTCGTCGACCAGCTGCGCGCGGATACGGCCATCGCCGCCGCGGATACGCTGCTGCTCACGATTCCGAACCAGCTGGGCGTGGATTACAACGCCCACGTCCTCGAGAGCGTGCTGACGCACGTGGCTCCGGCCCTCGGCTGGCGCTGACGTCGATACCGCACACCCCAGCCATGGATGACGAACGCAGCACCCTGACCCGGTCATTGCAGAACGTGCGCCGCGACGTCCGCGCCACCTGCGCCGGCCTGTCGGATGCGGACGCGAACGTTACGCCGCTCCCCACCTCGCCGGCGATGTGCGTGGTCGGGATCCTCAGTCACCTGCGCTGGGCCGAGGCCTTCTGGATCGACGTCATGTTCCTCGGCGGCCCGAACCGATGGCCGGGCAGCGATCGCGACTCGGAGATGCAGATGCGCGCCGGGCACGGGCGGCCGCTGGCCGAGCTGTTGGACGAATACCTGGCTCAGACCGCCCACACCGACGAGGTGCTTGCCGCCCACGACCTGGATGCAGAAGCCGTGGGCAGGGATGAGGACACTGGTGGGCCGATCTCGCTGCGGACGATCGTGATGCGACTGATCGAGGAGACCGCCCACCACAGCGGCCACCTCGACATCCTCCGCGAGCTGGCGGACGGGGTCACCGGCGGCTAGAGGTTCCCGCGCCGCTCCTGCTCGCGCTCGATTGCCTCGAACAGCGCCTTGAAGTTGCCCACGCCGAAGCCGCGGGAGCCGTGGCGCTCGATGATCTCGAAGAAGAACGTCGGTCGATCCTGCACCGGCTTGGTGAAGATCTGCAGCAGGTAGCCCTCTTCGTCGCGATCGGCCTCGATGCCGAGCTCCTCCAGGACGTCCATCGGCACCCCGACGTCGCCCACCCGTTCCGGCAGCGACTCGTAGTAGGCGTGCGGCAGGCCCAGGAACTCGACGCCTCGCTCGCGCAGCGTGCGCACGGTGCCGACGATGTCGTCGGTGCGCAGCGCGATGTGCTGCGTGCCCGCATCGAGGTAGTAGTCCAGGAACTCCTGGATCTGACTCTTCTTCTTGCCCTGTGCCGGCTCGTTGATCGGGAACTTCACCCGGCCGTTGCCGTTGGTCATGACTTTCGACATCAGCGCCGAGTACTCGGTGTGGATCACCTTGTCGTCGTAGTGGATCAGCTGGCTGAAGCCGAGCACGTCGCGGTAGAAGTCGACGAACCGGTTCATGTCGCCGAGCGCGACGTTCCCGACGCAGTGGTCCACCTCCAGCAGCACCTGGCCCGATGGCGCGGCGGCCGGCTTGCGCACCTTGTGGTAGCCCGGGGCGAAGGTGCCGTGGTAGTCGTTGCGATCCACGAACGAATGGATGACCTCGCCGTAGGTGTGGATCGCGCTGCGGCGCAGCGTTCCCTTCTGGCCCTCGATGGTCGTCGGCGCCTGCGCGGAGCGCGCGCCGCGGGACGTGGTCTCGCGCCACGCCGACTCCACGTCGTCCACGGCGAAGGCGATGTCGTGCACCCCGTCGCCATGGCGGTGGACGTGCTCCGCGATCTCGCCGTCCGGCGTCAGCGGCGCGGTGAAGACGAAGCGGATGTCGTTCTGGACCATGACGTAGCTGGCGCGGTCCCGGACGCCGGTCTCGAGCCCCGCGTAGGCGACGGGGGTAAAGCCCCACAGGGCCCGGTAGTAGGCCGCTGCCTGCTTCGCGTTCGCCACCCAGAACTCGATGTGGTCGATCCCCTTCAGCGGCAGAAAGTCCTGCGCCTCGGCCGCCGCGTTCGGGTTGACGATGGCGCCGGCCTGGTTCGCCGCGCCGCGCGTGAGCGTATCGGTCATGGGCTCGAGTCTACACCGCGTCCCGTCCGGGTCCGGCTCTGCGACCATGGGCTGCATGGACTGCGACGCGGTCTTCCTCGACGCCGGCGGCGTGCTCGTGCTGCCGAACGTCGACGTCTTCGCCGATGTCTTCGCCGCGGCTGGCATCACCCTTCCCCGTGAGCAGGACCTCCTCAACCGCGCCCACTACCTGGCGATGCGCGCCGTGGACGCCGGGCCGCCCGACGCCGCCGCGCTGCACTACCTCGCTGGCATCCTCGAGGCGCTCGGCCTCGGCCGCCAGACACTGCCGGCGGCTGCATCGGCCATGCGGCAGCTCGCCGATCGGCCGTCGTCGGGTGTGTGGAACGTGGTGCCGCCCGGGACGCTGGACGGGCTGCGGGCGCTCGAGGCGACCGGCGTGGCACTCGCCGTCGTCAGCAATGCCGACGGCACCGTCGAGGAGTCGCTCCGCAACCTCGGCCTGTGCCAGGTCGGCGAGGGTCCCGGCGTGGGCATCTGCGTCGTGGTGGACTCCTTCGTCGTTGAGGCGGAGAAGCCGCTGCCCGAGATCTTCGCCCACGCGCTCGCGTCCTCCGGATCGCGGCCCGACCGCACGCTGCACGTCGGTGACGGGGTGCGCTACGACGTCCAGGGCGCTCGCGCCGCTGGTATTCGGCCGATGCACTTCGACCCGTTTGCGCTCTGCGACCTGGACGATCACCCGCATGTCGCGTCGCTTGTCGAGCTGGCGCATCGGCTCAGCGTCGGGGTCTGACGCGTCAGTCACTCGCCGCTGCCGTGACCCGGCTCGCGGCGAGCAGCGCAACCTCGATCATCCGATCCACTGCCGCAGCCAGGGCGTCGGCCGAGAGATACGTCTCCTCGGTCGTGACCTCCTCCGACAGGACGTCCGACACAGTCAGGACGCAGGCGGCCTGCACCCGTTCGCGCGCGGCGAGGTAGAAGAGCGCGGATGCCTCCATCTCGAAGGCGAGCACCCCGCGACTCCGCCACTTCGACGCGTAGTCCGGATCGGTGTTGTAGAAGACGTCGACCGATGCGACCGAGCCAACGTGCATGGGAATCTGCGCATCCTGGGCCGCGTGGTAGATCGCGTGGGTCAGCTCCCAGCTCGCAGTTGGCGCAAACGGATCGCCGTGGAGGTAGGTCCGCGTGGCGCCATCGGCCGGCGCGGCCGATAACGCCAGCACCATGTCGCCCGTCCTGATGCCAGGCGCGATGCCTCCGCAGGTCCCCACCCGGATGAGCTGCCGCGCCCCCAGGCGCAGGAGCTCCTCGGCCACGATGGAGAAGCTGGGCGTGCCCATGCCGCTGGTCTGGACGCTGACCGGCTGGCCCCGGAACGTCCCCGTCCAGCCGAACAAGCCGCGGTTGACGTTGACCTGGCGCGCCGCGTCGAGGCCGCCATCGAACCGCGAGGCGATCCTGCGGGCACGCTCTGGGTCTCCGGGGAGGAGGACCAGCGGGGCGTAGTCGCCCGGCTCGGCGTGAAGGTGGATCTGCGGCATTTCGGCTAAGGGTAACCCGCCGCCGCAGCCGCCGACCGGCGTCACGGCGGCCGGCCCGCTCGCTTGCCTTCTCGCGCCACGATGGCTTTGGCCGCCCGTCGTGCCAGGCTCGCCCGCCCCGCCTCGATCGCGTCGGTGAGCCGTCCGTGCAGGGCATGGAGGCCGCTATCCGATGCGAGCGCCTCGGCATTCGTCGCAACTCGGCTCATCCAGTCGGGCGCAGCCAGCTCACCGCCCGCTGCCGCCAGCTGGTTGCCGCTCATCTTGAAGATCACCCGATGGAAGGCCACATCCGCCGCCGCGAACGAGCGCGCGTCCCCCGTATGCCTGCTCCGGTCGCGCTCGTTCAGCAGCAGCCGTAACTCCAACTGCAGGGCCGCGGCTCTCCGAAGCGACGCCGCCTCGGCCGCCATCGGCTCCAGCGCAGCTCGAAGCTCGAACATCTCGCGTCGAGCCGCGGTGCGACGCGCAGCTCGCATACCCTTGGCCCTTCGGGGCTTCGCGACAACGAAGACGCCGACGCCGTGCCTGACCTCGACGAACCCCTGGCCCCGCAGCTGCGCAATCGCCTCGCGGACCACGGCAATCCCGACGTCCGCGTCACGCGCCATTGCGCGGCATGACTCGAGTCGGGTGCCGGGTTTCAGCCGCCCGAGGAAGATTCCACGCCGTATCTGGTCAGCAATTCGATCCGGCAGGGTCAATCGGCGCGTTGGGTGCAGCTGCGAGGGGCGAGCCCACCACCGATCATTCCTGGTGCGTCGCTCGCTCTTGCCCTTCCGCCTGTGTCCCACTGACCACCCTCACTGTTCGGATCATCGGAACAGTGGACGGAGGGCCTTACCGTCGGCTTATGGAACGGTTACCCGGGTGCCAACGAGGTCGACCAAGGCGTCGGCTAGGATCGGGCCAGCATGACTACCACCAACCTTGGCGGGGAGCTGGCGTTCGCGGAGGGCATCGCCCGGCGCGCCGGCGCGCTGCTGGCGGACCGCTACGAACGAGTCCAGCGCGTCCGTCATAAGAGCCCGCGGGACGTCGTTACCGAGGTCGACTTCGCGTCCGAGCGCCTGGTGATCGACGCGATTCGTGACGCGTTTCCCGCCGATGCGATCCTGGCCGAGGAATCTGGCCATCATCGACGACGGCGGGGTGCCACAGTGGCCGCCGGCCGGCGGTGGGTTCTTGTCCCGCTGGACGGCACCGTGAATTACGCGAACGGCATTCCCTTCTTCTGCGTTTCGTTAGCCCTGGTCGGAGCCGATGGTCCCCTGGTCGGCGTGGTGCTCGACCCGCTTCGAAATGACTGCTACGCGGCGGTGGCCGGAGGAGCGACGACGCTCAATGGAAAGCGGGTGACCGTCTCCCACAAAGACAAGCTGAGCGACTTCGTGGTGAGCCTGGCCGTGATCGGCCGGGGCGGGCTCACCCGCGAGCGGCGCGTGAGCCGCGAGGTTCGGATCCATCGGCGCATGGGTAGTGCGGCCCTGTCGCTTGCCTACGTTGCGAACGGTCGGTTCGACGCGTTCATCCAGAACGGGGGTCTCTCCCTCTGGGATGTCGCGGCCGCGGGCCTGATCGCGGAGCGCGCCGGCGCCACCATCACCAACCTGGCCGGCGGACCGTGGTGGCAGCCAACCCTGCGAGGGGCGCGCTCCAGCGTGGTGTGCGCGCCGCCTGCGCATCAAGCCCGGCTGCTGGAGCTCGTGGCCGCGGCGGGGACCCGTGTCGCCAGCCGGTCGTGAGTCAAATCTCGCCGGCGAGCTGCTGAAGGACGCTGGCGAACATCGCCAAAGCACGGGCAGTCGCGCCCCAGACCAGCTGCCCGCCGGCCCGATAGCCACCGACCCGCAGCGTCCAACCTGGGCCGTGGACGATTTCTTCCCCGATGGCGCCGGGCTGGAGCAGCTCGCGCACCGGCAGCTCCACGATCAGTGCCACTTCGTCGGTCTGCGGCGCCAGCGGCGGCCGAGAATCGGCGGCGCCCACGAACGGGACGAGCTCGAAGTTGCTCACCGGGATCCAGATGTCGTCCAGGGCGCCGAGGAGGTGCACGCTGGCCGGCTCCACGCCGATCTCCTCGTGGGTCTCGCGGAGCGCCGTGGCCTCGCGGGACGGATCACCCTCCTCGGCAGAACCGCCCGGCAGCGACACCTCCCCGGCATGTGCACGCAGGGCGCTGTTGCGGACGGTCAGGGGAAGCTGCAGCTCGCCGTCTTCACCGGGGTAGAGGAGGAGGAGGGTGGCGGCAGTGCGCGCCGGCGGCATCGTGGCACGGTCGAAGCGGGGCAGGCGCACCTCCGCGTCGCCGTCGGCGGGGCGGCGCGGCAGGAAGCGGGGATCCACCGGGATCGGGCGGGGGGCAACGGCCAGCGCCCGGGCGATCTCTGCCTGCCAGCCGGGCTCAGCGCGTAAGATTCGATCCATGAGCTTCCAGTCCTCGGCTCCCGCCGACCGCGATGCGCCCGCTCGGGCGGCGATCTACCGCACGCGGCTGCTCGTCAACCGCACTCCGCACTTCAGCACGCGGACGCGGCGTGAGGCAAATCGGGGCTTGGAAATGCTCGACGCCCAGCTCGGCCGCAACCAGGTCAACCTGTCGGAGGCGATCCGGGGCATGGAGCTGCTCATCCGCGCCCACAGCTCGTTGGCGTTCGGCCTGCTGCGCGAGCCGGGCTTCGTCGAGCGCTTTGGCGCCGCCCTGCGGCAGATGGGCCTGCGCGGCATCGAGCAGCGCCTGGACGAGGTGCCCAGCTCGGTGATGGCCCAGCCGATTCCCGGCCCAACCGGTGCGCGCCACCATCGTGACAACCTCCCGGCCGATCAGCGCTTCGACGCCGACGGCCGCCCCCTGCCACCACCGCCCGGCTACTACTGAGCGAGGGCGGCGAGCAGCGCCTCCGCCGTCGGCGTCTCGCCGAGCCCCAGCCGCGCCCCGACCCGGGCGGCAAGCGGCGGCACCAGGTATGTGGACGCCAGCAGCGGCCAGTTCGACTCGGCGAAGACCGCCTTCGGCGAGCCATCGGCAACGAGCCGGCCGCCGCGCATGACGCCCACGCGGTCGAAGTTCGAGGCCACGAACTCCATGTCGTGGCTGATGGCGATGACCGTCCGGCCCTCCTCGTGCGCCTCGGCCATGACGGCCTGGACGAGGCCGATGCCGGCGGCATCCTGCCCGGTGGTGGGCTCGTCCAGCACCAGGATCGGCGTCCGCATGGCCAGCACCGAGGCCAGCGCCAGCAGCTTCCGCCGCGAGCCGCCCAGGTCGTAGGGATTGGTCCGGGCTTCGGCCGAGAGGCCGGTGGCCCGCAGCGAGGCCTCGACGACCGCGCGCAGCGCCTCGCCTCGGCGCCCGAGGTTGCGGGGGCCGAACTCGACCTCGCTGCGCACCGAGCCGGAGAAGATCTGCCGATCCGGATCCTGGAATACGAGGCCGATCCGCCCGGCCAGCTGCGCCACGGTCTGGCCGGCAACATCGGCTCCGTCCAGCAGGACCCGTCCGGAGGTCGGCCGCAGCAGCCCGTTGAGATGCCGCACCAGGGTCGACTTGCCACTGCCGTTCTGGCCGATGAGGGCCACGCGCTCGCCGGGTGCGATCGCAATCGAGACGTCGTCCAGAGCCCGGACCCCGCCGCGCTCGTAGACGTAGGTGACCCGCTCGACGCCAAGGGCCGGCACCACGTCGCGGCAGGCGGTCATGGCGTCAGCGCCGCCACCAGGCGGCCAACATCGTCCGCCGCCAGTCCGGCGTCCCGTGCGGCGCGTTCGAGCCGGACACGCGCCGGTGGCGCGACCCCCAGCGCCTCGAGGCCCTCGCCGAGGACCTCGGCGACGCGACCGCTCGCGGCGACCCGTCCCTGGCGGAGGACGACGGCGGTGTCGCAGACCTCGGCCAGCAGGTCGGTCTTCTGCTCGGCAATCAGGATGGAGGCGCCACGCTCGGCCAGCCGCAGCAACGCGTCCCCGACCAGCCGCGTACCTGCTGGATCGAGCTGCGCCGTCGGCTCGTCGAGCACCAGGTGACGCGGCCGCATGGCCAGCAGCCCGGCGACGGCCACCAGCTGCTGCTGGCCGCCGGAGAGGCGCCATGGGTCGCGCTCGGCGAGCTCGCCCAGGCCCACGGCATCCAGCGCGTCCCAGGCGCGCTCGATGATCTCGTCGCGCGCCAGCGCCAGGTTCATCGGCCCGAAGGCCACCTCCTCGAACACCGTGGTCGTCACGCCGCTCAGCTGGGTAGCCGGATTCTGAAAGCCGATGCTGATCTCGGCCGCGACGCGGTGCATCGGCCAAGCGTCGATCACCTCGCCGTCCAGGGTCAGCTGGCCGCGAATGCGCCCGCCGATCGCCCGTGGCGCCAAGCCGGCAGCCACCAGGCACAGCGTGGACTTGCCCGATTCCGACGCCCCGGCGACCCCCACCACCGAGCCGTCCGGCAGCTCCAGGTCCACGTCCAGCAGCGCCGGCTGCCGCGCGCCCGCATACCGATAGCCGACCCCCGCCAGCCGCAGACTCATGGCAGAACGCCAACCGCCCGCGCGACCACCAGACCGATCACCGCCGCGACGAGCGCATAGCGCAGCACCGCCTCGACGGGCGTGTCGGGCGGCGCCCACAGCAGCGTGCGGCGGCCCGGCCGCGAGAAGCTGCGCGCCTCCAGCGCCAGCGTCCGCTCCTCGACCTCCGCGATGGAGCCCAGGATGACGGGCGCCACGATCGGCACCACCCCGCGCGCCCGGCGCAGGAAGCTGCCCTCGGTATCCAGCCCGCGCGCCCG
>DATBJR010000100.1:0-30505 GCA_036556325.1 Candidatus Limnocylindria bacterium
CGCGTAGCAGGAGCGGCGGACCGGGCCCTCGCCGTAGTTGCGCGTGTGCCCGCCGAAGCGCCGCTGGTTGATCAGCCCTTCGGGGGTGCGATCGAAGGGCAGGCCCAGGTGCTCGAGGTCGATGATGGTCTCGATCGCGTCATGGCACATCACCTCGGCGGCATCCTGGTCGACCAGGTAGTCGCCGCCCTTGACGGTGTCGAACCAGTGCCACTCCCAGTGGTCCTCCTCCGTGTTGCCCAGGGCCGCGCAAACGCCGCCCTGCGCCGCGCCCGTGTGCGAGCGCGAGGGGTACAGCTTGCTGATGACGCCGATGCGGGCCTGCGGCCCGAGGTCCGACTTCAGCTCCAGCGCCGCGTAGAGGCCGGCTCCGCCCGCACCGACCACCACCGCGTCGAGCTCGTGGACGCGGACCGATGGCGTGGCCGCCATTGGCCGGGTGACGATCTCGGCCTTCTGGTGGCTCATGAGAACGGCCCAATGTTGGCCGGCGCCGAGGCCGGGTCGAAGGTGATGAGCACCACGATGCCCAGGATCAGCAGGACGGCGACCAGTGCGATCAGCACCCACACCAGCAGCGCCCGCAGGCCACCGTGGGTGTAGTCGGCAATCACCGTGCGCGCGCCCCGCGCACCGTGAACCAGCGCCAGGACCAGCAGCAGCAGGTCGTAGATCCGCCAGAACGGCGTCCCCCAGCGACTGGTGACGAAGGCGAAGTTGATCTCCTGGCCGGTCATCACCACCAGCACGTGCATGATGAACATGTGGCCCAGCGCCAGCAGCACCAGCAGCAGGCCGCTGAGGCGCATGAAGTACCACCACAGCCGGTCGCGGCCCGGCTCCGGCCGCGGGGTGGCGGCCCGGGACGGGTTGCGGAGCAGGGGGTCGCCGGGGACCGGCCAGATCTGGCGTCCGACGGCCATCAGCCCGGCCCCCACGGCGCGTACGGGCTGATCATGATGATGCTCATCGGGATCATGGTCAGGATGGTGGCGCCGACCACGCCGTAGGTCAGCGGCCGGTAGGCAACGGTGGTCCGCGGCCAGAAGTCCATGAGGATCACCCGCAGGCCGTTCAGCGAGTGGTAGACCAGCGCGGCCATCAGCAGGATCTCGCCCAGCCGCACCGGCAGGTTGTGGAAGAGATTGGCCTGCGTCCAGTTGTACACGTCGGGGCCGAACGCCAGCGTGGCGTTCTCCACGATGTGCATGAACAGGTAGAGCAGCACGCCGATGCCCGACAGCCGATGGCCCAGCCAGGCCAGCTGCGCCCACGAGACGTTGTAGCCGAAGAGGCGGAACACTCCTGCGTGCCTCAGTCGGCGCTGCCGACGCGGGCCGCAACCGCGTCGCCGAACTGGCGCGTGCCGGCGTTGCCGCCCAGGTCGTAGGTCACCGTCCTGCCCTCGGCGATGACGCTGCGGACCGCCGCCTCGACCCGGTCGGCGGCCGCCGTCTCACCCAGGTGGCGCAGCATCAGGGCGCCGGAGAGGATCAGCGCGGTGGGATTTGCCTTGTTCTGGCCGGCATATTTCGGGGCGGAGCCGTGCACCGGCTCGAAGACCGCCGCCCGCTCCCCAATGTTCGCGCCGGGGGCGACCCCCAGCCCGCCGACCAGGCCGGCGGCCAGGTCGCTGACGATGTCGCCGTACAGGTTCGGCAGCACCAGCACGTCGTAAAGCTCCGGCTTCTGGACGAGCTGCATGCACATGTTGTCGACGATCCGGTCCTCGAACGCCATCCGGCCCTCGTACTCCGCCGCGACCTGCTGGCAGCTCTCCAGGAAGAGCCCGTCGGACAGCTTCATGATGTTGGCCTTGTGCACCGCGGTCACCTTGCGGCGGCCGTTGCGCAGCGCGTACTCGAACGCGTAGCGCGCGATCCGCTGGCTGGCGGCGCGGGTGATGATCTTGATGCTCTCGGCGGCATCGGGGCCCACGCGGTGCTCGATCCCGGCGTACAGGTCCTCGGTGTTCTCGCGGACCACGATCAGGTCCACGTTGTCGTAGCGCGTCTCGACGCCGGCCATCGTCCGCGCCGGCCGCACGTTGGCGTACAGCTCCAGGGCCTGCCGCAGACCGACGTTGACGCTGCGGAACCCGGAGCCGACTGGCGTGGTGATGGGACCCTTGATGGCGACCCCGGTGCGCCGGATGCTGTCGATCACCCGATCGGGCAGCGGCGTCCCTTCGGCGGCGATGGTCGCCTCGCCGGCGGTCTGCGTGTCCCACTCGAAGTCGAGGCCGGTTGCCTCGAGCACCCTGGTTGTCGCCTCGGCGAGCTCGGGACCAATCCCGTCGCCGGGGATCAATGTGACGGCGTACGCCACGTGGCTCCTGTTCTCTCGATCGCGCCGGTCAAAGCGCCGGCGTGCGATTGGAAAGTGTAGGGCCATCGGCCACGCCGATCAGGCACGCCGGTACAATCGCCCCGTCCCCGCCCTCGCGCCGCGGACTTCGCGCGCCCACGCAGGAGAGCCGCTTGAAGCTCCAGGAATACCGATCGAAGGAGATCCTCGCTCGCCACGGCGTGCCACTGCTGGCCGGCGAGGTCGCCACCACGCCGGGAGAGGCACGCGCGGCGGCCGAGCGGATCGCGGGGCCGGTGGTCGTCAAGGCCCAGGTGCTGGTCGGCGGCCGTGGCAAGGCGGGCGGGGTAAAGCTGGCAGCCACGCCGGCCGAGGCGGAAGCGCGCGCGGCCGAGATCATCGGCCTCGACATCAAGGGCGTCACCGTCAAGACCGTGCTGGTGGCGCCGGCGGCGGACATCGCCAAGGAGTTCTATCTCGGCCTGATCCTGGACCGCGGCGCACGGGCCGTGACGGTCATCGCCAGCGCCGAGGGCGGAGTCGAGATCGAGGAGACGGCGCGCACGAACCCCGGTGCCATCCTGCGGCTCCCGCTGGACCCGCTGCTGGGGCTGCAGGATCACAACGTGCGGCGCGCCGGCTTCTTCCTGGGGATTCCCGCGGAGCTGCGCACGGCGTTCGCATCGGTCCTGCGCGGCCTGTACGACGCCTTCATGGGCGCCGATGCCGACCTGGCGGAGATCAACCCGCTGGTCATCACGGCATCGGGCGAGCTGCTGGCGCTGGACGCCAAGATCGTGCTCGACGACTCGGGCCTCTTCCGCCACCCCGACCTGGAGGCGATGCGGGACCTCAACGAGGAGGAGCCGTCGGAGACCGCGGCCCGCGAGGCCGGCATCAACTTCATCAAGCTCGACGGCAGCATCGGCTGCATGGTCAACGGCGCCGGCCTGGCCATGACCACCATGGACCTGGTCAAGCTCGCCGGCGGCGAGCCGGCGAACTTCCTGGACATCGGCGGCGGGGCGAAGGCGGACCGGGTGGCTGCCGCCTTTCGCATCATCCTGGACGACCCGAACGTGCAGGCCATCCTGGTCAACATCTTCGGCGGCATCACCCGCGGCGACGAGGTGGCGCGCGGCATCGTGGAAGCGCGCGGCATGCTCGAGCGTGAGGTGCCGATGGTGGTGCGCATCGTCGGCACCAACGCCGAGGAGGCGAAGCCGATCCTGGCCGAGGCCAACCTGATCACGGCCGACTCGCTGGACGACGCGGCCGCCAAGGCCGTGGCCGCCGCGCGGGGTCCCGGCGGATGAGCATCCTGGTCGGGCGCGAGACGCGGCTGGTGGTCCAGGGCATCACCGGCCGCGAGGGTGCGTTCCACTCGGCGGCGATGCTCGAGTACGGCACGAACATCGTGGCCGGAATGACCCCCGGCAAGGGCGGGCAGACGGCACTCGACGGCCGGGTGCCGGTGTTCGACACCGTGGCCGATGCCGTGGCGCAGACCGGGGCCAACGCCTCGTGCATCTTCGTCCCGGCGGCCGCCGCCCCCGACGCCATGCTCGAGGCCGCCGATGCCGGCGTGAGCCTGGTCGTGTGCATCACCGAGGGCGTGCCGGCGCTGGACATGCTGCGCGTCTACCACACCCTGCGGGCGCGTGGCGTGCGGCTGATCGGCCCCAACTGCCCGGGCCTCACCTCGGTCGGCGAGGCCAAGGTGGGCATCATCCCGGGCAACATCCACGCACCCGGCACGGTGGGCCTGGTCAGCCGCTCCGGCACGCTCACCTACGAGGTCGTCCAGGCCATGACCGATGCCGGCATGGGGCAGTCGACCTGCGTCGGGATCGGCGGCGACCCCATCGTCGGCACCAGCTTCACCGACGTCCTCGACCTCTTCAATCGAGATCCGGATACCGAGGCGATCGTGATGATCGGCGAGATCGGCGGCGACGAGGAGGAGAAGGCGGCGGCGTTCTGCGCGCGCGAGGTGCGCAAGCCGATGGCCGCCTTCATCGCCGGCCGCACCGCACCGCCCGGCCGGCGCATGGGACATGCCGGCGCGATCATCTCGGGCGGTGCCGGAACGGCGGAGTCGAAGCGGGCGGCGCTGGAAGCGGCCGGCATTCGGGTTGCCGATTCGCCATCCCGCATCCCGGCCCTGCTGCGGGACGCCGGTGTCCGCTGAGCCAGCCGCGAATCCGGCTGGCCGCCGCCGTCGTATGGACGGCAATACGCGAACACCAGCCAGGAGACCCCCCATGCTTGTCCGCAGATTCCTCGCCGTGCCACTGTTGCTCCTCGTGGCTGCCTGCAGCGCAACCGGCTCCAGCGCGACGCCAGCGGCGGCGACGCCGACCAGCGCCGGCTCCAGCTCGGCAGCAGCGTCCGCCAGCGAATCAGCCGCGGCCTCCGCCGGCACGTCGGTAGCCGAGATCGACGCCGAGGATTCGTCGCTCGGCAAGATCCTGGTGGATGACCAGGGTATGACGATCTACTTCTTCACCCCTGACCAGCAGGGCAAGAGCACCTGCACCGGCGACTGCCTGGCAAATTGGCCCGCCGTCCCGGCCGACACCACCCCAGAAGCCGGGGGCAACGTGACCGCCAAGCTTGGAACGTTCACGCGCGACGACGGCACGTCGCAGCTGACCGTGAATGGCTTCCCCGCGTACTACTTCGCCGGCGACACGAAGGCGGGAGACACGAATGGCCAGGGGCTGTTCGACAAGTGGTTCGTCTTCGATCCGGCCGGAACGCCAATCAAGGCCGCAGCCTCGGCGGGCGGGCGGCCGAGGTATTAGGCCGCGGCGTGATTCGGGCGCGGCTGACGAGAGCAGGTCGCCCTCCCCGCCGGGTCGAGGCGGTCGGCGTCGGGGACCCGCCGTCGCGTGGGAGCGGCGAGCGTCCTCAGTCCGGATGCAGGTCGCCTTCGCCGAGCGACTCCATCTGCCGGCGCCCGGCCTCGATCAGCTGCGCATCACCAATGAGCCGCCCGAGCTCCAGCCGGGTGCGCGCGGCATAGCGGCCCGCCCCCATCGCCTCGAAGGCCGCGACTGCCTCGCCAAGGTCCTGAGGCTCGCGACGGCTGAGGCCCCGAGCCCGTAACGCCTGAGCCTCCATGACCCGCAGGCCCACGCGCGCTGCCCGGTCCAGGACGTCATCGAGCACCGCCGCATCGATCGCATGGCCGCGGTCCGCGCAGAGCGCCAGCGCATGCTCGACGTAGTGGGCGCGGTCGGGGTAGCGGTCGTGACGCCGAACGACGTCGGCAATTCGCTCCAGGTCCACGGCCACGAGCGCTTCCATGGCCGCCACGGGGTGCCCGGCCGGATAGCTCCCGATGATCGCATCGGCAACCTCCCGCCAGCGGTCGAGCAGGGTGTCCGCCGCGCGAGACCGCGCCCAGTCGATGCCGCTGAGCACGCCCTGCAGGGCATATGAGGCAGCCGGACGACCCGCGTCCACCCAGCGCAGGCGCAGGTCGTCCACGCTGCTCTCGCAGCGCTGCCAATCGCCCTGCAGGGCGCCGGCATAGGCGCTCCACGAGGTCGCGGCCAGCACGAATACGAGGTTCTGCCCCGGTTGAAGCAGCGCCATGGCGGCGTCCGAGGCCTGCGTGGCTTCCGCGAGCTCACCGAGCTGGACGGAGGCCCAGGCCAGCACCTGGAGGGCGTCGAGGCGCTCCTCCATGCTCAGTCGCTCGGCGAACGCAATGCGCCGTCGCGCGAGCTCGACCGCTCCGGGCCAATTGTCCGCCTGTGAGACGCCGGCCAGGGCGTCCAGCGCGGCGCTCAGCAGCTCGGCGTCGTCGAGTTCCTCCGCCAGGGCCAGACCCTCGGTCACCTGGTCCTTTGAGCGACGCACGTCCCCATCCGTGACCGGGCGGCGGGCAACCTGGCGCAGCCAGAACGTCTTGTGGCCCTGCGCGATCTTGAAGGTGGCCCGCGCTCGGGCCCCCGCATCCGGCAGCCAGGAGTTTCCCAGCGCGACCAATTCGTCCAGCTCCGGCTCGCTCGGCTGCCGCGCCACCGATGCGCTGAAGCGCCATATCACCATCAGCTGCCGGCCGAGCGCGTCGAGCAGGAAATCGGCCGGCAGGTCGCTCGCCTGGCCCAGCTCTCTTGCGCGCGCGTAAGCCTGGACCGATACGTCACCGGAACTGTGGAGCACGCCGAGCCGATGCCAGAGGCGCGCTTCCTCGGCGCCGCTCGACAAGTCGATTGCTGCCCGGAGGTGACCCGATGCCTCGGCGATGCCGCGGGCACCAGCGGCAACCTCGGCGGCTCGACGCAGCCACTCGACCGCCAACGCGTTCAGCTGCGCATCGGCCTCGCCAACGCTGGCGGACAAGGTGGCCGCCTCGCGATAGTGGAATGCGACCAGCTCGGCAAGCTCATCCTCGCGGTCGGCGGCCGCGGCCTCGATCCAGCGTCCGGCGGCGGCGTGCAACCCCGCACGCTCGCCACGGGTCAGCGTCCCGTAGGCGACATCGCGAATGATGATGTGCCGGAACGTGAGCTCGCCTCGACCGCTCTGCCGCAGCAGTTCGCGATCGACGAGCTGGTCGATGGCCGCGGCGTGGTCATGCACCTTCCCCTCCACCGATGCCACGCCGTCCGTCGAGAAGCTACGGCCGAACACCGAGCCGAGCTGCAGGACGCGCCGCACCGCCGGCTCCAGTGAGTCGAGTCGGGCCAGCACGGTGGCCTGCACGGTGTCGGGCAATCGGGCGGCCACGTCGGCCACCGCGGCCGGGTCCTTCAGGTCGACGCCGCGCTCCAGGAGGGAGCGGATGATCTCGCCGGCGTAGAACGGGTTGCCCTCGGAGCGCCTGGCCACCAGCGGGACCAGCTCCGGGGCAGCGTCCTCCAGCAGTCCGGCGACGAGCTTGCCGATCGAGTCCTCGTCCAGCGGCTCGAGCGCGATCGAAAAATGGTTGCGCCGGCCACCGCCCCAGGTCGGCCTCCGTTCCAGCAGCTCGGGCCGCGCCAGGGCAAGCATGAGGATGGGGCTGTCGCCGCGCGGCTGCAGGATGTACTCGATCAGGTCCAGCAGCGAGTCGCTCGACCAGTGCAGGTCTTCGATCAGCAGCAGGAGCGGCGCGCGCGCCGCGGCGAGCTCGACCACGTCACGCCACGCCTGGAACAGCGCACCCCGATCCGGCACATCAGCGTCCGACGCGCCGATGGTCGCCGCCAGGACCTCCGCCGTCTCGGCCGGACGCTCGGCGCCGGCAGCGCCCAGCCAGTCACGGATGGCCTGCCGCGTGTCCTCCGGCGGGCTGTCGGCCGAGAAGCCGACGATCGACTCGAGCAGGGCGCGCAGCGGCCAATAGGTCAGGCGCTGCCCATATGGCAGGCACTGGGCCACGGCCACCTGCGGCGGGGTGTTGCGGGCCAGGTTCGACAGGAACTCCTCGACCAGCCGGCTCTTGCCGGTTCCGGCCGGGGCAATGAGGCTCACCATGTAGGGCCGCCGCTCGCTGAAGGCCCGCTGCGCAACAAACTCGAGCTGGGTGAGGTCTGCGTCGCGCCCGATCAGCGGCGCCCGGGGCGATACGGCGGTCGAGACGCCTCTCAGCTCCCTCGCCTGAACCGCCGCGGCCTTGCCCTTCACGTCGAGGTCGATGGGAGGCCCGAAGTCGTGACCGCCGCCGTCGGCGCTGGCCGTTCTGGCACTGGCCAGGATCTGCCACGGCTCGGCCGCCTGCTGCAGGCGCGCGGCCACGTTCACCGGGTCACCGGTGACGATGAAGTCGCTGCGCTCGCGGTCGCGGCTGGCCACCACCTCGCCCGTGTTCAGGCCGATGCGGATCGGCAGACGGTCGCCGAGCGCCGCGTCCTCGCGCACGCGGTCGCGGAGCGCGATGGCGGCATCCAGGGCCCGTCGTGCGTCGTCGTCATGCGCCTGCGGGAGGCCGAAGATCGCCATGGCGGCATCGCCAATGAACTTCTCCAGCGTTCCGCCGTGCTCAAGGACGACGTCGCTGGCGACGTGCAGGAAGCGGCCGAGCAGCCGGCGGAGATCCTCGGGGTCCATGGTCTCGCCGAGTGACGTGGAGCCCACGACATCGGCGAAGAGGACGGTGACGAGGCGGCGTTCCTCGGCCATGGCGCGTGACGTGCTTGTCAGCCGCGGCCGGCGGCGGCGTTCCAATCGGCGGCGAGGATCGCCATGATGACCGAGTCCTCCAGGCCACGCGGGCCGCGCCATGACTCGCGCATCAGCCCCTCGTGACGGAAGCCGAGCTTCTCGTAGGAGCGGATCGCCCGTTGGTTCGCGGCGTAGGCGGTCAGCCACACCCGGTGCAGCCCGACGGCGGTGAAGGCGAAGTCCAGCAGGACCCGCTGCGCATCGGTGCCGAAGCCGGCCCCCAGGTGGTCGCGGTCCATGAAGATCGCCAACTCCGCGCTGCCGTGCCAGTAGTCAACGTCCTTGAGCCAGGTGGTGCCGATGAACTGGTCGTCGCCCAGCTCGCAAACCGCGAAGAAGAACCCGCGGCCGCCCTTGCCCTGCTCGTTCACGTGGTCGAGCCAGCCCTTGGCCTGCTCGAGGCTCATCGGCGCCTTGTAGCCCGCCAGGCCGCCCACCTCGCTGTCGTTGATGCCGGCCACGTAGGCCGGCAGGTCACGCTCTTCGAGCGGGCGCAACCAGACCTTCTCGCCACGCAGCAGGGGGCGATCGGGAATGGGCGGGCGCGTCCGCTCGTCAGTCTCGTGGCTCATGGGGTTCCTTCATTCGGCGTGCGCTGGAGGAGCTCCCACAGTACTCCGTTGAGCGTGCGTGGGTGGACGAAGGCCACGCTGCCGTGCGCGCCGGGTCGCGGCTCGCGGTCGATCAACTCCGCCTCGGCCGCGGCAAGGGCGCCGAGATCGGCCGGCAGGTCGTCCGACAGCAGGCAGACGTGGTGCACGCCTTCGCCACGCGAGGTCAGGAAGCGCGCCACGCCGCCATCGGGATCGGTCGGCTCGACCAGCTCGATCCGCGCGGCGCCGGCGTCCCCGGTGACGATGAAGCACAGCCGGACGCCCTGCGACGGGAAGTCGAACGGCGGTCGCTCGGCCCGCCAGCCAAAGAGCTCCGCGTAGCGCGGCAGCGAATCGTCGATGGAGCGGACGACCACGGCCACGTGATGGATGGCGCCGATGCTCACGGCCGGTACTCGCCCCACGCGGCACGCAGGCCGTCACTGATCTCGCCCAGCGTCACGCCGGCCTCCACACAGGTCAGGATCCGCGGCAGCACGTTCTCCGTTCCGCGGGCGGCGGCGCCCAGCGCGTCCAGCGCGGCGCTTGCCGCGGCCTGGTCCCGACCGGCTCGCACGGCGCGCGTGCGCTCCACCTGGCGTGCCTCGGCCTGCGGGTCGATGGCCTGGGGCGATGGCCGCTGCTCGTCGCCCCCCTCGGTGAAGGCGTTGAGGCCGACCACGATGGACTCGTTTGCCTCCACCGCCCGCTGCGTCTCGTAGGCCGCCTGCGCGATCTCGCCCTGCTGGTAGCCCTCCCCGATGGCGGCCAGCGTCCCGCCGCGCCGGTCGATCTCCGCGAGCTCGGCGGTGACCCGTTCCTCGAGCGCGTCGGTCAGGGCCTCGACATACCACGAGCCGCCCAGCGGGTCGACCGGCGAGACCACGCCCGACTCGTGAGCCAACACTTGTTGCGTTCGGAGGGCCAGCCGGGCAGTGGAGGGAGTTGGGAGTCCCAGTGCCTCGTCCAGAGCGTTGGTGTGCAGGCTCTGTGCCCCGCCGAGCACGGCAGACAGCGCCTGGATCGTGGTCCGCACCACGTTCGTGTCCGGCTGCTGGGCGGTGAGGGTGGACCCGGCGGTCTGGACGTGAAAGCGCATGGCCTGGCTCTCCGGCCGGACGGCGCCGAACCGCTCGCGCGCGATCCGCGCCCAGGCCCGCCGCGCCACACGGAACTTGGCGACCTCCTCAAAGAGGTCGTTGTGCGCGGCAAAGAAGAAGGAGAGCCGGGGCGCGAACTCGTCGAAGGCAAGGCCTGCCGCCAGGGCCGCATCGGCATAGGCGATGGCGTCCGCGATGGTGAAGGCGACCTCCTGGGCCGCCGTCGAGCCGGCCTCGCGCATGTGGTAGCCGCTGATGCTGATGGTGTTCCAGGCTGGAAGCTCGGTTCGGCAGTAGGCGAAGGTGTCGGTGATGAGCCGCATCGATGGCTCGGGCGGGAAGATGTACGTCCCGCGCGCGATGTACTCCTTGAGGATGTCGTTCTGGATCGTGCCCCGCAGGCGGGTGACCTCCGCCCCCTGGCGACGGGCAACGGCCTGGTAGAGGGCCAGCAGGACGGCCGCGGTGGCGTTGATCGTCATGCTGGTGCTCACCGCGCCAAGGTCGATCCCGTCCAGCAGGATGGCCATGTCCTCGACGGTGTCGATCGGCACGCCCACCCGGCCGACCTCGCCCGCCGCCATTGGCGCATCGCTGTCGTAGCCCATCTGGGTGGGCAGGTCGAAGGCCACGCTGAGGCCCGACTGCCCGCGTTCGAGCAGGTAGCGGAAGCGCCGGTTCGTCTCCTCCGCGGAGCCGAACCCGGCGTACTGCCGCATCGTCCACAGCCGCCCGAGGTAGCCGGTGGGGTGGATGCCGCGCGTGAATGGGTAGCCGCCGGGCTCCCCCAGGCTGGCACCAGGATCCCAGCCCCCCAGGTCGGACGGGCCATAGACCGATGCGATCTCGACCCCCGAGGTTGAGCGGCGCGCACGGCTGGGTCGCTGCTCGGCCTGGCTCACGGTCCCGATTGTACCGGCGGCTCTCCGCCGCGCCGCCTCACTCCAGGCGCAGCAGCAGGACTCCGGCGGCCACCGGCTGGCCCGCTTCGACGGCGATCTGGCCGACCGTCCCGTCGCGCGGGGCGCGCACCTCGTTCTGCATCTTCATGGCCTCGATCGTCAGCAGCGCATCCCCGGCGGCGACCTGCGCTCCGGCCTCGACCTTGATCGCCACCACCAGTCCCGGCAGCGTCGCGCGGATCTCCACCGGGCCGCCCTCCCCCGCCGCGGCGGCGCGCGCCTCGGCCAGCGTGCGCTCGCGCCAGGACATGACGGCGACCGGGGTCCTGCGGCCATGGAGGGTGACGAACCACTCGCTGCCGGAGCCTTCCACGAGGGCCAGCAGGCTGTGCTGGCCATCGCTGAGCCGGGCAATCCCGCGCCGCCGGTCGAGCCACTCCAGCCGCCATTCACCAGCGGGCTCGACGTGCGCGCCGGCGACGGTGACGGTCAGCCCGGCCACCGACGCACCGCCTCCTGGCGCCCGGTCCGTGACCATGGCGTCGTGGCCTCGGGCTGCGCCCATGCGCCGTCCCGGGTCGCTGCCGCCGAGCGGCGGCCTTCCACGGCGGCCAGCGCCGACAGCCGAGTCTCGTCACTCGCCAGCGCCGGGCCGTCGCCCCAGCGCTCGCCGATCAGCCCGGTGTGGTAGTCGCCCGACACGAACTCGGGCTGGTCCACCAGCCAGCGGTGAAAGCCCAGGTCGGTCTGCAGCCCACCCACCAGCGTCTCGTCGAGCGCCCGCCGCAGCCGGTCGACGGCAGCCGGCCGGTCCTGGGCGTGGACCATCAGCTTGGCCAGCAGCGGGTCGTACTCGGGCGTCAGGGGCCCTTCCACCACGGCATGGTCCATCCGGATCCCCGGGCCCTCGGCTGGCTGCCAGGCGGTGATCGTGCCGGCCACTGGCCGGAACGCGTCCCACGGATCCTCCGCGTAGATGCGGACCTCGATGGCGTGCCCGCGTGGCTGCACGTCGAGCACCGAGGCATCCAGCCGCTCCCCGGCGGCGACCCGGATCTGCCAGGCCACGATGTCGAGTCCGGTCGCCAGCTCGGTAACGCCGTGCTCGACCTGCAGCCGGGTGTTCATCTCGAGGAAGTAGTGGTGCCCCTCCCCGTCCACGAGGAACTCCACGGTAGCCGCGTTGTGGAAGGCGACTGTCCCGGCGACGCGACGCGCGCTGTCGAAGAGCGCCGCGCGCAAGGTCCCGTCGACGGCCGGTGAGGGTGTCTCCTCGACCAGCTTCTGGTGCCGCCGCTGGACGGAGCAGTCCCGCTCGCCGAGGCAGGCGAGGTTCCCGTGCCGGTCGCCGAGCAGCTGGACCTCCACGTGGCGTGCCGGGCTGATGACTCGCTCCGCGTAGAGGGTGCCGTCCCCGAACGCGGACCGCGCCTCGCGACTGGCGGCCCGCATCGCATCCGGCAGCTCGGCGGCCGTGTGGACCAGCCGCATGCCTCGGCCGCCCCCGCCGGCGGCGGCCTTGAGCATCATCGGCAGGCCGACGACGGCGGGGTCGGGGGTGACCTGGGCGTCGAGTGGGACGAGCAGGCCCGGGACCACCGGCACGCCGGCCTCGCTGGCGGCGCGTCGTGCGGCCAGCTTGTTGCCAAGCGCCTCCTGGGTCTCCGGCGGCGGGCCGATCCAGACCAGCCCTGCCTCCTGCACCGCCCGCGCGAAGCCGGGGTTCTCAGACAGGAACCCGTATCCGGGGTGGATGGCATCGGCTCCGCATCGGCGGGCGGCATCCAGGATGGCCGGGACGTTCAGGTAGGAATCGGCCGGAGCCGGCGGGCCGATGCGTTGCGCCATGTCGGCGGCGGCGACGTGAGGGGCCAGCGCATCGGCGTCCGAGAAGACGGCGATGCTGAAAATGCCCAGCTCGCGGCAGGCCCGCATGACCCGAATCGCGATCTCGCCACGGTTGGCGACCAGGATGCGGCGGATGGCGGACGGGGTGATGTCTTTGCGCACGGACACCAGGGGCTAGAGGGGAATGTTGCCGTGCTTCTTGGCCGGCACCGACTGTCGCTTGTGCTCCAGGAGCGCCAGCGCACCGGCCACCCGGGCACGCGTCTCGGACGGCAGGATCACCTCGTCGACGTAGCCGCGCTCAGCGGCCAGGTACGGGTTGGCGAGTCGCTCCTCGTATTCGGCCACCAGTCGCGCGCGCTCCGCGTCGGCGTCATCGGCAGACGCCAACCGCTCCCGGAAGATGATGTTCACGGCACCCTCGACGCCCATCACCGCGATCTCGGCGGTGGGCCAGGCAAAGTTGAGGTCGCCGCGCACGTGCTTGCTGCTCATGACGTCGTAGGCGCCGCCGTACGCCTTGCGGGTGATGACCGTCACCTTGGGCACGGTCGCCTCGCAGTAGGCATACAGCAGCTTGGCACCGTGACGGATGATGCCGCGATGCTCCTGGTCGACGCCCG
Source organism: Candidatus Limnocylindria bacterium (assembly GCA_036556325.1). Classification (GTDB taxonomy): domain Bacteria; phylum Chloroflexota; class Limnocylindria; order QHBO01; family QHBO01; genus DASSCW01. The sequence goes on from DATBJR010000100.1 coordinate 13,533, forward strand.
GCAGGAAGCCCGGCACGTCGACAAGGGTGATGAGCGGGATGTTGAAGCAGTCGCAGAAGCGCACGAAGCGCGCGGCCTTGTCCGACGAGTCGATGTCGAGCACGCCGGCCAGCACCTCGGGCTGCTGGGCCACGATCCCGACGCTGCGGCCCTCGACACGGGCGAAGCCACAGATGATGTTCTTCGCGAACTGGGCATGGACCTCGGTGAACGAGGCGCCGTCCACGACACCGCCGATCACTTGGTGCATGTCGTAGGCCTGCTGCGGCGAGTCCGGGACGAGCGCGTCGAGTGCCGGCCCGTCAACCTGAGGTGGCTGCCACTCCACAGCGCGCGGCGCCGGATCGAGGTTGTTGGACGGCCAATAGCCGATCAGCGTGCGCGCCAGCTCGAGCGCCTGCGGCTCCCCCGCTGCCAGGAAGTGCGCCACGCCGCTCGTCTCGTTATGAACCCGCGCCCCGCCCAGTCCCTCGAAGTCGATCTCTTCGTGGGTGACCGTCTTCACCACGTTGGGACCGGTGACGAACATGTAGCTGGAGCCGTCGACCATGATCGTGAAGTCGGTGATCGCCGGCGAGTACACCGCGCCGCCGGCGCACGGCCCCAGCACCAGCGACAGCTGCGGGATGACGCCGGAGACCAGCGTGTTGCGCAGGAAGATATCGGCATAGCCGCCCAGCGAGACGACCCCCTCCTGGATGCGCGCACCACCGGAGTCCGAGAGGCCGATGATCGGCGCGCCGTTTTCCAGCGCGAGGTCCATCACCTTGACGATCTTCTCGGCGTGGGCCTCCGACAGTGAGCCGCCGAAGACGGTGAAGTCCTGCGCGTAGACGAACACGGTGCGGCCGTCGACTCGCCCGTGGCCGGTCACCACGCCATCGCCAAGGTAGCGCTCCTGGTCGATGCCGAAATCGCTCGCCCGATGCATGACGAACGCGTCGAGCTCCTGGAAGCTGTCCTCGTCAAGCAGCAGCTCGATGCGCTCACGCGCCGTCAGCTTGCCGCGTTCGTGCTGCTGGGCGATCCGCCCTTCGCCGCCGCCGAGCCGCGCCTGCGCACGCAGCTCCGCCAGGTGCGCCAGCTTGTCGGCCGTCGACAAGGATGTCCTCCGCGAACGTGGTGGGCCCAGCAGGGATCGAACCTGCGACCAGCCGGTTATGAGCCGGATGCTCTAACCACTGAGCTATGGGCCCGAGGGATGGTGGACAACTTCGAGTATAGAGGCTCGTCTTTGCACAAAGACATCGACACTGCGCGCCTTTGTGGAAAACCCCGATGACCCGCCAACGGACCCGCGACTATCCTTGCCTCGGTCGCATTCCGCGACACCCCGAGTCCACTTCGACGCAGCGAAGGGTGATCCGTTGACCAAGGTAATCTCCATTGCCAACCAGAAGGGCGGCGTCGGCAAGACGACGACGTCCATCAACTTGGGCGGCGCGCTGGCGGAGCTCGGCTACCGGGTCCTGTGCGTCGACATGGATCCCCAGGCCAACCTGACCGTCGGCCTCGGCATCTCGCTCTCCGACGTGAGGGTCTCCATGTCCGACGTCCTTTCCGAGGACCGGATGTCGTTCGACGAGATCGTGCGCAGCACCGAGATGCCCGGCCTGTCAGTGGCGCCGGCGACATTGGAGCTGGCGTCGACCGAAGTGGAGCTGTTCACCGCCATCGGCCGCGAGATGGTGCTGCGCGACGCGCTGACCGGTTGGGCCGAGCGGCAGTTCGACGTCATCATCATCGACTGCCCGCCGACGCTGGGCCTGCTGACCATCAACTCACTGGTGGCCAGCAACCGCGTGATCATTCCCGTCCAGACCCAGTACTACGCGATCAAGGGCCTCACCGCCCTGATCAAGGTGATCAACACGATCAAGCTGAAGCTGAACCACGACCTGGAGATCCTGGGACTGCTGGCCACCTTCTTCGACGGACGCACCGTGCTCGCCAGGGAGATGCTCGCCAACCTGCGCGAGCTCGGCGACCATCGGGTGTTCAACACGATGATCAAGAACACGGTGAAGCTCGGCGAGGCGCCGCTGACCGGCAAGCCGGTGACCGAGTACGCCACCAACTCAGCCGCCGCCCGCGCGTTCCGCGAGCTGGCGCGAGAGGTGGTCGAGCTTGGCTAGCAGCAAGGGACCGGCGTTCCGCGAGAACATCCATCGCCTCTTCGACGAGGCGCAGGCCGCCGACCTCGGCCCGGGCGTCGTCTCGCTGATCGAGTCACGCGCGACCCGTGCCCAGATGCGCGAGCTGGCCATCGGCCGGATCCTGCCCAACCCGGCACAGCCGCGGCTCTCCTACGAGGAGGATTCGCTGCGCGAGCTGGCCGATTCCATCCGTGAGCATGGCGTGCTGCAGCCCATCCTGGTGCGCCCGACCGGCTCCCAGTTCGAGCTGATCGCCGGCGAACGCCGCTGGCGGGCCTCACAGCTCGCCCAGCGGGAGTCGATCCCGGCCATCGTCGTGGAGTTCGACGAGGAGGCGGCGCTCGAGGTCTCGATCATCGAGAACCTCCAGCGCGAGGACGTGACGCCGCTCGAGGAAGCGGCCATGTTCCGCAAGATGACCGCCCTGGGCTACTCGGTGCGACAGCTGGCGCAGAAGATCGGCAAGGACAAGGGCTACGTCGAGAACCGCATGCGCCTGGCCGATGCGCCGCCGGAAATCCGGGAGCTGGTGTCCGTGCGCAAAGACACGCTCAGCCACGCATACGAGCTGATGCGGGTCGGCGACGAACGCACCCGGCGCCGGCTCGCCAAGAAGGTCGCCGCCGGCGAGCTGACCCTCGCCAAGCTGCGGGTCCTGACCGGCAGCGCCGGCGAGGCGGGCGAGGAGGGCAAGCCACGGCGCCGGGCGCGCACGGTGGCCGGCGAGGTGGCAGTCGCCAAGGCGGCCCGCGCCGCCGACGACGCCCTGATGCAGAACCGCAGCAAGCTCGCCGAGGCCATCGATGAGCTCGTCGAGCTGCTTCGCAGCCCGGACGTCATCGAGCAGATCCCCGACACCAACCGGGACAACCTGGCCCGCAACCTGACGGTCACCAAGCTCAAGCTCGAGAACGCGATCGCCATCATTCGCGCCACCCGCGAAGCGGCGTCGTAGCGAGCGCCCTCAGGGCGTGTAGGACATCACCTCGCGGTGGTCGACCAGGAAGTCGACCAGCTTGGCGCGGGCGTCCGGCTCCATGCGCCGCAGTCCGGCGATCGCCCGCGGCAGCTCGAAGATCGGCGCCGCCAGGTTCCCGGCCGTGTCGATCCCGACCACGTGGTCGGGTCCCCCGCCGACGAGGAACGCGCGCTGGAACCCGCGCGAGTCGAGCCCTGCAGCACGGCAAAACGCGGCAATCGCCGTCCCAACGCCCTTGCGCTTCGCGAAGTCGATGAACAGGTCGGCGGCCCAGCGATCGATCTGGTCGTCGCCCTGGGACTCGACCATCTGGCGGTAGGTCTCTGCCGTTCCCGTCTGCATCGGCCGATTCTAGCGGCGGCTCGACCCCCGGCGCCTGCCGCCGGGACGGACCGGCGGCACCCGAGGTTCGGCTATCCTGCCGGCCATGCAGAACCAGTCGGCCGATCCGCGGACCGAGGACACCATTGTCTTCACCCTGCTGCGCGGACAACGTGAGGCCCCCAGCCAACCGGAAGCGGTTGGGACCGCCACCTTCGCCGACGGTCGCACCACCGTCGACGCACCCGAGGCCGTGGCCGTCGCGGTCGAGGAGCTGCTGCAGCGGCCCTTCGTCGACCGGGTCCAGGCCGATGAACGACCCCGCGGGTATCGGCGCAGTGGGCGCGGTATGGTCGACATGCTGGTGCCCGGCATGCCCGAGCACTTCATCGCGCGCATGCGCGGTCTGTGGCTCGCCTACCCGGACGGCACCGTCGTCACCGCGCGGGAGGCATCGGCCGAGCATCCGACGGGTCGAACGCCGCTGCTGGAGCGGGTGGAGACCGGTCCCGCCGTGGTCGACCCCGCTGTCCGCCGCGCGACCCTGGCGGAGAGCACCGAGATCCTGAACACGCGTCCCCTGGTCCACGGCAACGATCCGTTGACCGGGGTGCGGCCAGTCAACGAGCGTCGCGATGTGTCGCGCACCGATTGCGGCTGGATCTGCTGACGGCCACCGCTCGGAGTCATAGATTTGCCCAGATTGGCGTTCGAGGAGCCTCGCCCCGCCATGGCCCGCTATGATCCCGCCATGTCGTTGAAGCGGTACCTGGTACTCCCCATCGGGATCGCCATCGTCGGCGCGGTCTACTGGTTCTTCAGCTATGAGATGGCCGGCACGGTCATGCTGCTCGTCTTCGCGGGCGCCATGGCGGTGATGGGCTGGATCCTGCTGCCGACCCTGGACAATGTCGGCCCCACCGCGCCCGTGGACCCGGGCTTTTTCGAAGACCCGCGTCACTGACGCCGGCCTCGCGCGCACCTCGGTGGCATGCAGACGCCGGGCAACTGTGGCTGCCCTAGCGAGGAAATCGCTAACACAGGTGCCCGGCTCGACTATTAGAGCGCACCAGAGTAGAACGCACCAGAGCGGACAGCGTTCGTGGCTTTGACTGTCAGATTCCGGACGCCGGCCGCGTCGGGCCGGCGCAGCTAACGAATGCCGGTGTCGTAGGTGATGGTCACCGTCGAAGCTGAGCCATCGACCGTGACGTCCTGCTCGGGCGCTGTGCCCATCAGCCCCCTGACCGGCTGCGGCTGAAGCCGGTAGTTGCCCGGCGCCAGCGAGAGGCTGAACGACCCGTCGGCGCCTGAGGTGACGCGGCCGACCTCGTGTCCGCTCACGTCGAGGACGACGAGCACCGCACCCGCCACCGGCCGGGCGTTGCAGCTGGGTTGGGGCGGCTCGGTGACGACCGGGCAGGTGGGGCCGGCCACGACCTGGCCATGCAGCCGCCCGGCGCCGGCGGCGCTGGCGCTGGGCGAGATGCTGTCCGCCGGGCTGCCGCCGCCCGGGACCAGCCGGCAGCCGGCCAGCAGGAGCAGCAGGGCGACGAGGAGGAGGGTCGTGGATCGCTGGATCATGCAGGCTTGACGGACGGGGCGCGACATCGGTTCCCATCTTGCGGTTTGTGCGGAACCCTTACAAACCTGTGGTAGGCTCGACCGACGGGTGCAACGGCCGCTGACGGAGGATGTCGACGTGGCAGATGAGTTCTTCACCGGGGTGCCGGGACGCATCGGCTTCGGTGGATTGCAGTCGGATGATCCGCTGTCATTCAAAGTCTACGACCCGGATCGGGTGGTGGCCGGCAAGCGCATGGAAGACCAGCTGCGCATCGCCGTCTGCCTCTGGCACTCCTTCAACTGGCCGGGCTCCGACGTGTTCGGGGTCGGCACCTTCGACCGTCCCTGGCTGACCGGGGCCGATGAGCCGATGGCCGCGGCGCGCGCCAAGGTCGACGCGGCGTTCGAGTTCATCGCCAAGCTGGGCGCCCCATTCTTCACGTTCCACGACCGCGACGTCGCGCCGGAGGGAGCCACCTTCGCCGAGACCAGCGACAACCTTGCGCACATGGTCGAGCACATCGCGGCGGCCATGGAGCGCACCGGCGCACGGCTGCTGTGGGGCACCGCCAACCTGTTCAGCCACCCGCGCTACGCGGCCGGCGCCGCGACGAACCCGGATCCGGAGGTGTTCGCCTTCGCCGCCGCCCAGGTGAAGGACATGCTCGAGGCCACGCACCGGCTGGGCGGCGCCAACTACATGCTGTGGGGCGGCCGCGAGGGGTACGAGACGCTGCTGAACACCGACCTGCTGCGCGAGGAGCGGCAGTTCGCCCGCTTCCTCCACCTGGTCGCGGAGCACAAGCACCAGATCGGCTTCCCCGGCCTGCTGCTGATCGAGCCGAAGCCGCAGGAGCCAACCAAGCACCAGTACGACTATGACACCGCCACCGTCGCCGGCTTCCTGCAGCGCCACGGCCTGGAGGACGAGTATCGGGTCAACCTGGAGGTGAACCACGCGACCCTGGCGGGCCATAGCTTCCAGCACGAGATCGCCACCGCCATCGCCCTCGGCATCTTCGGCAGCGTGGACGTCAACCGTGGCGATCCGCAGAACGGCTGGGATACCGACCAGTTTCCGAACTCGGTGGACGAGCTGTCGCTGGCCCTGGTCGAGATCCTGCGTGCCGGCGGCTTCACCAGCGGCGGCTTCAACTTCGACACCAAGCTGCGCCGCCAGAGCATGGACCGGCTGGACCTGTTCCACGCCCACATCGGCGGCATGGATACCCTGGCCCGCTCGCTGCTGGTGGCCGCCGAGATGGTCGAGCGGGGCACGCTGCAGCGCGCCCGAGATGCTCGCTACGCGGGCTGGGACAGGCAGCTCGGCCACGCCATCCTGGACGGAGAGGCGTCGCTCGAGAGCCTGCGGGCGCAGGTGGCCGAGGGCGGGATCGACCCGCGACCGGTATCGGGCCGGCAGGAGGAGCTGGAGAACGCGGTGAACCAGCGGATCTGGACAGCAGACCAGGGCGGCGCCCAGGACTGAGCCTGCGGCGGTGGCCCGCCGCTACTGCGTCGGAGCGTCTCCGAACTGCAGCTCCGCCATCTCCTCGCTGGTGACCTCGTCGGGCTTCTTGCCCAGGATGATCATGCCCAGCACCTGGTCGGCGGTGACATCCTCCTTCTTGACCGTGTCGACGATCCGGCCGTGATACATGACGCTGATCCGGTCCGAGAGGTCGAAGACGTCGTGGATGTCGTGGCTGATCAGGAAGATGCCGATGCCCTCGTTCTTCAGCTGCCGGATCAGGTCCCGGACCTGCGCCGTTTCGGCCGGCCCGAGGGCGGCCGTCGGCTCGTCCATGATCATGATCCGTGCGTTGAAGTGCACCGCACGCGCGATGGCCACCGCCTGGCGCTGCCCACCGGAGAGTGAGCGCACTGGCTGCGTAAAGCGGGTGAAGTTCGGATTCAGGCGCGCCATGACCTTGCGGGTGGCGTCCTCCATGGCGCCGTCGTCGAGATCGCCGAGCGCCGAGGTCATCTCGCGCCCCAGGAACACGTTGGCCGGGGCGTCGACGTTGTCCGCCAGGGCGAGCGTCTGGTAGATGCACTCGATGTTCAGCGCCTTCGCGTCACGCGGGTTGGTGATCGACTGGACCTTGCCGTCAACCAGGATCTGGCCGGAATCGGCGCGCTTGGCGCCGGACAGGGTCTTCATCAGCGTGGACTTGCCTGCCCCGTTCCCACCGACCAGGCCGACGACTTCCCCCTCGTTGAGGTCGATGCTCACGTCATCCACCGCGTGCACGCCGCCGTAGGCGACGCGGATATTCCGCATCTCGAGCAGTGGGGCGCCCGCGCCGATCTCCGCTGCCACGGCTGGCCCTCCTAGCTGGATCCGCCGCCGCGGCGGCGATTGAACGCATCGAAGGCGACGGCCAGGATCAGGACCAGGCCCGCCACCACGTTCTGACCAGGCGAATTCACGCCGATGAAGCTCAGGCCGTAGGACAAAGTCGCCATCACAAAAGCGCCGAGCACGGCACCCGGAATGGTCCCGATGCCTCCGGCGAACGATGTGCCACCGACGACCGCGGCCGCGATCACGTAGAGCTCATAGCTGTTGCCAACGTCCAGGGTGGCGCCATTCAGGCGGGCCGAGGCGACCGCGGCCGACAGCGCGGCAAGCACCCCCATCAGCACGAATGTCTTGAGGATCGTCAGGCGGGTGTTGATGCCGGCCAGCTCGGCGGCGTCCGGGTTGCCGCCATAGGCATAGACGTAACGGCCGAAGCGCCGCCGTGTCGCCAGCCACGTCATGACCACCGTGATGGCGATCAGCAGGATGATCGGGATGGGAAAGCCGGCCGACACCTTCAGGCCGCCGGGGGGCACGGGAATGTTGTGCTCCTTGGCGTACTCGGTCGCCAGGCCCGGCGGCAGGTAGTTGCCATTCGCGAACCAGGCCAGCAGCAGGATGATCCCGCAGCCGAGCACCGCCAGGAGGACCTCTGCCCACATGGGGCGCAGCTGGAATCCGAAGCGTCGGCGCTGATGTCGCCCGCTGTAGAGCAGGAAGATCACCGCGGCCACGCCGACGGCGCCGACCAGCCAGGTCAATGTGCCGCCAATCGAGCCGCGGCCCCCACCGCCGAGGAGCTGGAAGGTGGAGTCCAGGCCGGTGACCGTGCGGCCGCTGGACAGGTACCACACCGCGCCGCGGATCGACAGCAACCCGCCGAGAGTCACCACGAAGGAGGGCACGCCGATGTAGGCGATGATGAAGCCCTGCACGGCGCCGAACAGCGCGCCGACGGCAATGCCCACAGCCAGCGCGATGACCCAGCGGAACGGGAAATCAGAGCCCATGCCGAGCACGTCGGGCATCCACTGGCTCATCAGCAGCGCGTAGACCATCGCGATGAAGCCGACCAGCGAGCCGACCGAGAGGTCGATGTTCCGCGACACGATGATCAGCACCATGCCGGTGGCCAAGATGGCGACGCTGGTGGCCTGGACGGCCAGCGTGACCATGTTGATCGGCCGCAGGAACTTGCCGTCTTCGATGACGTTGAAGACGATGAGGATGATGGCCAGGGCGAGGACCATGCCGAACAGGCGAACGTCGATCTCCGTGGCCGCGCCGAGCCCGCGCAGGCCGGGCCGGGCTCTTCCCGAGCTACCCGGAGCGGGTGCGGCGTCCGCCACGTTGGTCACGGTGTCCTCCTGAAGGTGCCGGGTCGAGTCAGAAGGTTGGCCCTGTGCCCCCGGCGGACCGGGGGCACAGGGCGTAGCGCGCTAACTGACGCGGGTCGTCAGACGCCGCAGGCGTCAGCGCCGGGATCACCGGCCTTGACGCCCTCGCAGATGTCGTCCTTGGTCACCCACCAGCCGGCGTTGATCACGTCACCGAGGTTCTCGGCCGTGATCGGGGTCGGCTGCAGGATCAGCGACTTGACGGTGTTGCCACCCGGGGTGTCGAAGTCGGTGGGGCTGTTGCCGTCGAGCGGCGCCACGCTGGCATCGACATCGATGGTGATGTCGGCCATCGCCTTGCCCTGGCACAGCTGGAGCGCGGCCTGGCCGGCGGCCTTGCCGAGCTCGTTGGCGTTCTTCCAGACGTCGACGTACTGCTTGCCGAGTGCGACGTTGTTGAGGTTGGTCGGATCGCCATCCTGGCCGCTCAGCGGCGGGAAGCCGTAGTTCTTGCCCTCGAGCGCCTGGGCCACGCCGACAGCGGTGCTGTCGTTCTCGGCCAGGATCGCATCGATCTTCTTTCCGTCGGCATTGGCCTTGTCGATGATGGCTTCCATGTTCTTCTGCGCGGTCTCAGTGGACCAGGCATCGGTGAAGGTGCCGTAGTTGTCCGGCCACTTGTCACCGTCCTTGTTGAGGACGGTGATCTTGCCCGAGTCAATGGCGTCCTTCAGGCCGGCTGCCTCCCAGCCCTGAGGCAGGAAGGTGGAGGCGTTCGGGTCACCCGGGTCGCCCTTGATCAGGACGTAGTTGCCCTCGGGGACCTTCTTCAGCAGCGCCTCGGCCTCGGCCTGGCCGACACCGGCGTTGTTGAACGTGATGTACAGGATGTCCGGATCCTCGATGAGCCGGTCGTAGGCGATCACCGGGATCCCCGCGTCCTTGGCCTTCTGCAGGGCCGGCAGGATCGCGTTCTGGTCCTGGGCGAGCATGATGATCACGTTGGCACCCTGCGAGATGAAGGTGTCAACGTCGGTCAGCTGCTGCTCGCTGTCGAGGTTGGCGTCATGGTCGATGTAGGTGCCGCCACCTGCCTCGACGACGTCCTTGATGTTCGGCTGATCCGCCGCGGCCCAGCGTGGCTGCTGGAAGTTATTCCACGACACGGCGACGGTGCATGCCGCGGCGCCCTGCGAGGCGCTGGCGCCCGCACTGGCGCTGCCGCCCGTCGAGCCGCTGGGCGACGTGCAGGCCGCCAGCACGATGGCGGCGACGGCCGTGACCGCCGCCAACCTGGGAATGCGCATGATCGATCCTCCTCCGTTGGGACGGGCGGTCCACCACAGCGGTGCCCGCCTGTAGGCTACATGCTTGTCAAGCCCCGAAGTCACTCCGGTATCCACCTGCCTTCCCGGTTACGCGCCCGCTACCCGCACCAGCGCAGGACGGGGCGCAAGCCATCCCGCGGGATCCACCAGAAGCGGCTCGAATGCCAGCTCGGCGGCGCCCAGCACGGGGGCGTCGGCGCCGAGGGCGGCCGGCAGGACGCGCGCCATCTCCCGCGGCGCGCGCATGGCGCCGCGGCCAAGCGCCGCCTCCACCTGAGCCGATACGAACGGGTACATCCGGCCGAAGATGCTGCCGAGCACGATCAGGCTCGGGTTGAAGATATTGACCAGGCCGGCCAGGCCGATGCCCAGCCACTCCCCCGTCTCGGTGAGCGCGTCGAGCTCGACGGTCGAGCCGGCGGCAGCCGCGCTGAGCACGTCGTCCATCGCCGCACGCCCGGCGGTCGGCCGGCGGCCGGCACGTCGCAGCAGCGCCCGCTCCCCCACCTCGGTCTCCCAGCAGCCGCGCGAGCCGCAGCGGCATTCGCTGCCGGCCGGGTTGACCGGGACGTGGCCGATCTCGCCCGCATATCCGCCGGCACCGGCCAGCGGCCGTCCGTCGACAATCACGCCACCGCCGACCCCCACCTCGCCGGCCACGTAGAGGACGTTGTCGACCCCCACCGCCGCGCCGCGGCGATGCTCGGCCAGGGCGCCGAGGTCGCCGTCGTTGGCCACGCTCACCGGCACGTCCAGCCGCAGCCGGCGGCTGATGATGTCCGCGATCGGCACGTCTCGCCAGCCGAGGTTCGGCGCGAATCGGATCAGCCCGTCCGCGGCGCGGACGACGCCGACCATCGAGAGCCCGATGCCGATCACCGTCGAGCGTTCGCCGCGGCTGGCGAGCAGGGGTGCCGCCAGGCGCGCCAGGTCATCGGCCAGGCTGTCGGGATCGAGGTGGCCACGCGCGCGATCCACGCGCACGTGCTCGAGGACGCTGCCACCGAGACCGACGATCGCAACCGCCAGCGAATCCACCGCGATCTCGAGCGCCAGGACGACGTAGCGGTCGGTTCTCGGCCGCGACAGCGGCGATGGGCGGCCAGGAGTGCCGACTGAGCTGCGCCGCTCCTCGATGACCAGCCCGCCGGCGGCCAGCTCGCCCACCAGGCCGCGAATGGCGCTGCGGGTGAGCCCGGTGTGGGCGACGAGCTGGGAGCGCGAAAGAGGCGCGTTGAGGTGCAGCTCGTGCAGGATCGTGCTCAGGTTGGCACGACGCACCGTCTCGCTTCGCTGGCCGGCGGTCTCGCGGCTCGTCAACACCCGGGTTTGTGTTCCTCTTGACCAAACGCTGGGGTAGACTCGTCCATCCCGGCGGGCCGTGTCAAGCATTTCGGAGGGTCCGATCATGGAATCGCTCGACGGCAGGGTTGCCCTCGTCACCGGGGCCAGCCGCGGCATCGGCGCCGCCATCTCCCGATCGCTGGCGGAGCATGGCGTCAGGCTGGGCCTCGCCTCGCGCAGCGGGGACGATCTCGGCCTTCCCAACGTCGTCGCCGCGCCCGCCGACGTGCGCGATGCCGAGGCCCTCCGCAGGCTGGCCGACGCCACGGCGGAACGCTTCGGCAAGCTCGACATCCTGGTCGTGAATGCCGGCGTCGGCGCGTACGGGCCATTCCTGGAGCTGCCGCCGGAGCAGGCGGAGGAGATGATCGACGTCAACGTCAAGGGCGCCATCAATGCCGTCCGCGCGGCGCTGCCCCACCTCGTTCGCAGCGGCCAGGCCGACCTGGTGACCATCGCCAGCGAAGCGGGTCGTCGCGGCCTGCCGAACGAGGCGGTGTACTGCGCCTCGAAGTTCGCGCAGGTCGGGCTGACGGCGGCGCTGGACCACGAGCTGCGCGAGCAGGGCGTGCGGTGCACGAGCATCTGCCCCGGTGGCGTGGCAACCGACTTCGCCATGGGCCGTGGCCGCACGCCCGAGATGCGGGCGCTGGCCGGGATGATGAAGCCGGAGGACGTCGCCGAGGCGACCCTGTTCGTGCTGACGCGGCCGCGGACGCATCGGATCCTGGAGGTCGCCTTCCGCCCGGTCACCGAGACCTCCTGGGGCTGACGCGAGGTGACCGCGCTGCGCTGGGGGATCCTCTCGACGGCGGACATCGCCCGGCGCAAGGTCATTCCCGGCATGCGCAAGGCGGCGCGGTGCGAGATCACGGCCATCGCCTCGCGCGACCAGACCACCGCGCGTCGAGCCGCAGCCGAGCTGGAGATCCCGCGCGCGCACGGCTCGTACGAGGCGCTGCTGGCCGACCCGCAGGTGGATGCGGTCTACATTCCCCTCCCCAATCACCTGCACGCGGAATGGGCGATCGCGGCGGTCAAGGCAGGCAAGCACGTGCTGTGCGAGAAGCCGCTCGCCATGACGGCCGCCGACGCGCAGCGCATGGTCGACGCCGCCGAAGCGGCCGGCGTGGAGCTGATGGAAGCCTTCATGTATCGCCTCCACCCGTCGTGGGTGACGGTCCACGAGCTGGTGCGATCGGGACGCATCGGTCCATTGACCTCCGTCCAGAGCTGGTTCAGCTACTTCAACGACGATTCGACCAACATCCGCAACCGGCGCGAGGCGGGAGGTGGGGCGCTGTTCGACATCGGCTCCTACTGCGTCAATCTCTCGCGCTGGCTCTTCGACGCCGAGCCCGACGACGTCCGGGCCGCCATCCGCCGCGACCCGGTGCTGGGCGTCGACACGCTCACGACGGGCATCCTCTCCTTTGCCGATGGCATCGCCAGCTTCACCTGCTCGACCCGGGCCGAGGACGACCAGCGCGTGCACATCTACGGCACGCAGGGACGGATCAGCATCGGCATTCCGTTCAACATCCCGCCCGACCGGCCGACCGAGGTCCAGGTCGCGGCCGGGGGCGACCCGCCGGTGGCGCCCCAGGTCGAGGTGCTGACCTTCCCGACCGCCGATCCGTACACCGTCGAGGCCGAGCAGTTCGCCGCCGCCATCCTGGACGGCATCCCGCTGCCGCTGCCGCCGCGGGATGCGGTGGCCAACCTGCGAGTCATCGAGCGGATCTTCGCCGCCGCGGACGCATGACCCGTCGCGCGCGTCCGTGGCTCGCGGTCGGCGGCGGCGTTCTGCTGATCGGCGCCGGGGCATTCGCCGTCCCGCGCTTCTGGCCGGCCAACGCGAGCGGCGCGCCACGGTACGTGGAGGAGAGCGGCGCCGCGGGCCTGGATCACGTCTACGACGGTGACTTCTTCTACTTCGTGGGTGGTGGCGTGGCCGCCTTCGACTGCGACGGCGACGGCCGCCAGGACCTCTACCTGGCCGGCGGCAGCCGGCCGGCGGCCCTGTTTCGCAACAGGAGTTCGGTGGGCGGCGCGCTCCGGTTCGAACGGGTTCCGGCGGCCAGCACCGACCTTGCCCAGGTGACCGGCGCCTATCCCATCGACATCGACGCCGATGGGATCACCGACCTGGCCGTGCTGCGCCTGGGCGGCAACGTGCTGCTGCGCGGGACCGGCGACTGCACCTTCGAGCCGGCCAATGGGCGCTGGGGCTACGACGGCGGCGGGAATGCCTGGACGGCGGCGTTCAGCGCAACCTGGGAGTCACAGACCACCTTCCCGACCCTGGCCTTCGGGAACTACCTGAAGCCTGAATCGGTCGAGGCCAAGACGTACGTCTGCGATGACAGCCAGCTGCTGCGTCCGGCCCCATCCGGCAGGCGCTACGCGCCGCCGCTCGCACTGTCGCCGGGCTACTGCACGCTGTCGGTGCTCTTCAGCGACTGGAACCGATCGGGGCACGCGGACCTGCGCATGTCCAACGACCGGCACTACTACCGCTTCGGTGAGGAGCAGCTGTGGCACGTGCTGCCCGGGCAGGGCCCGGTCCCGTGGACGAGATCCCAGGGCTGGCAGCCGGTGAACATCTGGGGCATGGGCATCGCGAGCTATGACCTGACTGGCGATGGCTACCCGGAGGTCTACCTCACCAGCCAAGCCGACAACCGGCTGCAGACGCTGGCCGCCGGGCCTTCGCAGCCGAGATACGAGGACATCGCCGTGGCCCGCGGCGCCACGGCCAGCGAGCCCTACGTCGGCGACGTCGACAAGCGCTCGACGGCCTGGCATTCCGAGTTTGCCGACGTGAACAACGACGGCCTGATGGACCTGTTCGTGTCCAAGGGCAACGTGGAGGCGCAGGCGGACTACGCGGCGCGCGACCCCAACAGCCTGCTGCTGGAGCGTCCGGACGGGACGTTCGTGGAGGGCGGGCAGGATGCGGGGATCGCGGACTTCGCACGCGGCCGCGGCGCCGCCCTGGTCGACCTCAACCTGGACGGGCTGCTGGACCTGGTGGTCGTCAACCGGCGCGTCAACGTGAGCCTCTTCCGCAACGTGGGCGCCGGCACCGCGTCAGAGCCGCGCCCGCTGGGCAGCTGGACCGCGCTGCGCCTGGAGGAGCCCGGCGCGAACCGCGACGCGATCGGCGCCTGGGTGGAGGTGGCCTCCGGCGATCGCACCGAGCGGCGCGAGATCACGATCGGGGGCGGCCACGCCGGCGGGCAGCTGGGCTGGATCCACTTCGGGCTCGGCGACGCGGCACGGGCCACCGTGACCGTCACCTGGCCCGACGGCACGCAGAGCGCGGCCATGCCCGTCCCGGTCAACGGCTTTGGCATCGTCCGCCGCGGCTCGGACGCGGTCGAGCCGTGGACGCCCGACCGAGGAGGCTGAGCCGATGACGGCGCGCCACGCCACGCTGCGCCCGGTGACGCTGCCCGACTTCGGCGTCCCCGACGCGATGCCCGAGATCCCGGCGGCGCTCTACGCCGAACGCCTGGAGCGCCTGCGCGGACGCGCCGAGGCGGCCGGCCACGACCGCCTGGTCCTCTACGCCGATCGCGAGCACAGCGCCAACCTCGCGTACCTCACCGGCTTCGATCCGCGCTTCGAGGAGGCCATCCTGGTGATCGGCCCGGCGGGCGAGCCCGCCATCCTGGTCGGCAACGAGTGCTACGGCATGGCCGGCGCGGCACCGCTGCCGATGCGGCGACAGCTGCACCAGGAGCTGAGCCTGCCGAGCCAGCCTCGTGACCGATCGCGGCCGCTGGGCGAGGTGCTGGCGGCCGAGGGCATCGGCCCGGGGAGCCGCGTTGGCGTCATCGGCTGGAAGACGTACGGCGATCCGGCGCGGATGGATGCGCCCGCCTACCTGGTCGACGCCCTGCGTGGCCTGGTGGGCGGCAGCGGGGAGGTCCGCAATGCCACCGACCTGCTGATCGGCGCCGCCGATGGCCTGCGCGTGGTCAACGAGGTGGAGCAGCTGGCCGTCATGGAATGGGCGGCCAGCCACACCTCGAGCGCGGTGCTCCGCCTGCTGCGCGGCGTCCAGCCGGGGATGACCGAGCACCAGGCGGTCGCCCTGCTGGGCTGGAATGGCTGGCCGCTGTCCTGCCACCTCATGCTGACCGCCGGCCCGCGGGCGCGGCTGGGTCTGCTCAGCCCCGGCGACCGGCCGATCGAGCGCGGCGACCCGTTCACGGTGGCCTTCGGCATCTGGGGCGCGCTGAACTGCCGCGCCGGCTTCGTGATGGAGGACGCCAGCGAGCTGCCGGCCGAGATCGGCGACTACGTGGACCGGCTGGTGACTCCCTACTTCGAGGCCATCGTGGCGTGGTACGAGGCGCTCCATGTCGGCCAGCACGGCGGCGCGCTGCACGACATCGTCGCCCGGCGCCTGGGCGACCCGTTCTTCGGCATCTTCCTGAACCCCGGCCACCAGATTGGCCTTGACGAGTGGGTCAACTCGCCGTTCAGCCCCGGGTCGACGGTGGAGCTGCGCTCCGGGATGGCGTTCCAGGTCGACGTCATCCCGGCGACCGGGACGCCGTACTTCACCACCAACATCGAAGACGGCATCGCGCTGGCTGACGAGGCGCTGCGCGGCGAGCTGGCGAGGCGATTCCCGGCGGCCTGGGCGCGGATCGAGGCCCGGCGCTCGTTCATGGCGAACGCCCTGGGCATCCATCTCCACCCCGACGTGCTGCCGTTTTCGAACATCCCTGCCCTGCTGCCGCCCTTCGTGCTGCGCAGCGAGCTCGCCATGATCATGGACGGCTAGGCCGGCGCCGTGCGCGAGCTGCGACTGGCGGCCGGCCCGCTGGAGGCGGTGCTGCTCCCGGAGGCCGGCGCGCGGCTCCATCGGCTGCGTGCCTTCGGCCACGACCTGCTGCGCACACCGGATCGTCCGGTCGCGCACCGTCGCGACCCGTTCTTCTGGGGCGCCTACGTCATGGCGCCGTGGTGCAACCGAATCGTCGCGGCACCGGTGGCCGTCGACGGTCGCGTCGTCGACGTGCCGGCCAACTTCGCCGATGGCACGGCCATCCACGGGCAGGTCTACGCGCGACCGTGGAGCGTGGACCCGGACGGCATGACCTGCCGCTGCCTTGCCGGCGGCGACGGCTGGCCATGGACGTACGAGGTCAGCCTGCGGCCCCGGCTGGACGACGAGGGCCTGACGCTCCACCTTCGCCTGGTGAACCGCTCGGCGGAGCCGATGCCGACCGGGCTGGGGCTGCATCCCTGGTGGCGCAGGCCAGTGGAGGTTGCCTTCCGAGCCGGACGCGTCTACCCCTCGAACGTCGACCCGCCGCGGCGGCCCATTCCCGTCGCCGATGCCTGGGACCTGTCGCGCCGGGCGGCGCCGCCGTCGGGACTCGACGCGACCTGGACGGGCCTCATGACGCCGACCATCGAGCTCTCCTGGCCGGCGCTGGGGGTCGCCGCCACGCTCACCGTCTCCGCGTCAGCCGACCACGTGGTGGTGGCGACACCCGCGGACCCGGACGCGACGGCGGTCGAGGTGCAGACGCACGCGCCGGATGGCATGCGGCGGCTGCTGGCCGGCGATCCGGGAGCGCTCCGCTGGCTGGAGCCCGGCGCCGAGCTGCGCGT
>DATBJR010000101.1:0-1597 GCA_036556325.1 Candidatus Limnocylindria bacterium
CGCTTATCCACAGCGTGCTACCGTCAAACCGAACGCCTGTGCGATTTTAGGGAGGCTGGCCGTGATCCTGGATCGCCCGTCATCGGTGGACGACGCCATCGGAGCGCTGCTCGGCGACCCCGCCGTGCAGCGCCTGGTGGCCGCGCATCGGGTCATCGAGCCGCAGCCGCCGCGCTACGCCCCGTGGCCGGAGGACCTCGACCCGCGCCTGGTCGAGGCGCTGCGGCGACGCGGCTTCGAGGCGCTCTACACCCACCAGGCGGCGGCGCTGGAATCGGTTCGCGCCGGCCACAACGTGTGCGTGGTCACGCCCACCGCATCGGGCAAGACCCTTTGCTACAACCTGCCGGTCATCGACGCCGTGGCCCGCGATGAGGCCGCCCGGGCGCTGTATCTCTTCCCCACCAAGGCACTGGCCGCCGACCAGCTGGTGGAGCTGCGCGCCCTGGCGGAACGCGCCGAGATCCCGCTCAAGACGCACACTTACGACGGTGACACGCCGACCAGCATCCGCAGCGTGGTGCGCGCCGCCGGGCAGGTGGCCATCACCAACCCGGACATGCTCCACTCGGCGATCCTCCCGCACCACACCAAGTGGTTCAAGCTCTTTGAGAACCTGCGCTTCGTGGTCATCGACGAGCTGCACACCTACCGCGGCCTCTTCGGCTCCCACGTCGCCAACGTCATCCGCCGCCTGCGGCGCATCTGCCGCCACTACGGTTCGGACCCGATCTTCATCTGCGCCAGCGCGACCATCGCCAATCCCGGCGAGCTGGCCGAGCGGCTGCTCGAGGCGCCGGTCGACCTGGTGACCGAGAGCGGCGCGCCACGTGGCCGCAAGCACATCCTGGTCGTCAACCCACCGGTCGCGAATCCCGAGCTGGGGATCCGCGGCTCGGCGCTGCTCACCGGCCAGCACCTGGCCGAGCGACTGATCGGCGGCGGGGTGCAGACCATCGCCTTCGCCAGCTCGCGCACCTCGGTCGAAGTGCTGACCAGCTACCTGCGCGAGACGTTCGCTCCCCCGCCGGGCCACCCGCACACCATCCGTGGTTACCGCGGCGGCTACCTGCCGAACGAGCGCCACGCCATCGAGGAGGGGCTGCGCAACGGCAACGTGCGGGGAGTTGTTGCCACCAACGCGCTGGAGCTGGGCATCGACATCGGCAGCCTGGACGCCTCGATCAGCGTCGGCTACCCCGGCACCATCGCCTCCACCTGGCAGCAAATGGGCCGCGCCGGCCGGCGTGCGGGCACCAGCCTATCGGCTCTGGTCTGCTCCTCGGCGCCCATCGACCAGTTCCTGGCCGCGCATCCGGAGTACCTGTTCGACAGCTCGCCGGAGCACGGGCTGGTCAACCCGGACAACCTCCACGTCCTCATCAACCACCTGCGGGCCGCGTCCTTCGAGCTGCCCGTCCCCGTCACCGAGCGCTTCGGCATCGACGAGACGCCGACCCTGCTCGACGTCCTGGAGGAGGACGGCTACCTGCGCCACGCGGAGGACGATCGCTACTACTGGAGCCACGACAACTTCCCGGCCAGCGACTTCAGCCTGCGCTCAGGTGCGCCGGAGAACGTCGTGATCATCGACACC
>DATBJR010000102.1:0-2112 GCA_036556325.1 Candidatus Limnocylindria bacterium
ACGGGCCCGCGCCGGCGCGCGGCGCTACCTGGACCGCTACCTCGGCCTGCCGAACTACCTCGCCAACCTGCGCGAGTGCGGGTTCACGGAGGCGGAGCTGGCGCATCCGGGCGCCGACCGCGTGGTCGACGAGCTCGTCGCCTGGGGCGACACGGCCACCGTGCGAATGCGCCTGCGCGCCATGCTCGACGCCGGCGCCGACCAGGTGGCCCTGATCCCGCTCACCGCGGAGGGCCTCCACGCGGACCGGGCCACCATGGAGGCACTCGCTCCTCCCTGGTAGCGGCTAGTCCTCCAGGACGAAGGTGACCAGGATGTTTGCCTGGAATTCCAGCGTGCCGTCCCGCCCGATGTTCACCCGCTGCTCCTTGACCCACGCGCTGCGCACCTGGCGCAGCGTCTTGCCCGCGCGGTCGATCCCCTGGCGGATGGCTTCCTCGAATGATTCGGTGGACGTGCAGCTCAGCTCCGTGACGCGTGCGACGGACATGGGTCGGCTCCTCTCGATGTGGGTGGTCAGTATGGACCGATGGCGTGGCGTCAGGCTTCATGGGTGGCGGTCCAGGCCAGGAGCGCATCGGCCCCGAGTGCGTTGACGACCGAGCCGATCCGCACGCCACATGCCGCCGCCCGGTCGCAGCCGTTCGGCAGCCAGCCCAGCTGACCCGGCGCATGCGCGTCGGAATCGATGCTGACCTTGCAGCCTGCCTCCACCGCCAGCCGTAGCAGCCGCTTCGGCGGATCCAGCCGCTCCGGCCGCGAATTGACCTCCACCGCCTTGTCGAACCGCGCCGCCGCGGCGAACACGATCTCGGCGTCGAACTCGGACGGCGGGCGGTTGCGGCGTCCCGTCTTCATGCGGCCGGTGCAATGGCCCAGGATGTCCAGGTGCGGGTCCGCCAGCGCGGTGACCAGGCGCCTGGTCATCGGCCCGGACGGCGAGCGGAGCTCGGAGTGCACGCTGCCGACGACCACGTCCAGCCGGGAAAGCAGCTCGTCCGACTGGTCGAGCGAGCCGTCCGACAGGATGTCGACCTCGATCCCGGTCAGGATCCGAAACGGCGCCAGCTCGCCATTCAGCCTCGCCACCTCGTCCAGCTGGCGCTCCAGGCGCTCCGCAGAGAGGCCGTTGGCCACGGTCAGCGTCGGCGAGTGATCGGTCAGGACCATGTACTCGTGGCCCAGCTCGATGGCCGTCTCCGCCATCTCCCGGATGGGCGAGCCGCCGTCCGACCAGTCCGAATGGACGTGGCAGTCGCCCCTGAGGGCGGCGCACAGCTCGCCGCCGATCTCGGCCACCATGCGGCCACCCGTGGCTTCCAGGCGGCGAAGATAGACCGGCTCCTCGCCGCGCAGGCTCTCGCTGATCGTGCGCTCGGTGACCTCGCCGATCCCCGTCAGCGAGCGAAGCGTTCCCTGGCGGGCGTGGCCCGCCAACACCTCCGGCCCGAGCTGGATGGCCGTGGCGGCCGCGTTGCGGAAGGCGCGCACCCGAAAGGACGGCTCGTTGGCGAGCTCCAGCAGCAGGGCGATCCGCCGCAGGTCGGCGACCGGGTCGCGCGGCTCAGCCACGGCGCGTAAGCTCCTGGCTCACCCGTCGTGGCTTGGCACAAGGCACAGTTGTGCGCCTACGGGATGGTGAGGATGCGGCGCGGGTTATCAACCGTCATCTGCCGAATCTCCCCCTCTCCCACTGCGGCCGTCCGCAGGGTCGGCAGGAAGTGCTGCTGCAGGTACGTCAGCCCGAAGCCGCCGTTCACCTTGAGCTGGGCGTTGTGGCAGACGTCCTGGCTGAGCAGCAGCTGGCTGGCCCAGCCGCGCTCCAGCAGCTCGACGATCAGCTCCACCAGCCGCGGCTCCTCCGCCTCCTCGGTGTCGAAGCGGTGGCCCAGGAAGTCGAACTCCAGGTTGGCGCCGCGCTCCAGGACCGCCAGGTAGTGGTCGAGCACCGGGTAGGAATCGGCATGGCCGATGACCACGCGCGACGGATCGACGCCCTCCTCCTCGAAGATGCGGAGCTGCGCCAGCCCGACCGCGGAGCGCACGCCATGGGTGGTGATGGCCATGCCGGTGGCGATCGAGGCGCGGGCGGCGGCGCGGTGCACGCGCTCT
>DATBJR010000103.1:0-3672 GCA_036556325.1 Candidatus Limnocylindria bacterium
GTCCCGCAGGCGCTCCCGCGGGTCGCCCACGAAGCGCCGCAGCAGCTCGTCCTCGGGTCGGCGCAACGTCTCGAGAGTGTGGGTGGTCAGGAAGCCGTCCTGGGCCACGAAGAAGGGGGTCTCGCACTCCTCGGCCACCCGCCGGGCGATGGCCGCCAGGTCAGCGGCTTCCTGCGCGTTGCGAGCCACCAGCATCCCCCAGCCGGTGTCGGCAACCGCCATCAGGTCGTCGTGGCCGGCGTGGATGTTCAGCGCCTGGCTGGTCAGGGCGCGAGCCCCGACGTGGAAGACTGCCGGCAGTCGCTTGCCGCTGATGACGAACAGGACCTCTTTCATCAGCACCAGGCCCTGGCCCGAGGTGAAGTTCACGACGCGTCCGCCGGCCAGGGCGAAGCCCTCGGCTGCCGAGGCGGACGAGTGCTCGGACTCCAGCTCGAGGAAGCGCAGCGGCGTGCCCCACAGGTTCGTCCGGCCGTCGGCCACGGCCGCCTGGAAGGCGCCGGCCATGTTCGTCGACGGCGTGATGGGGTAGGCGCAGGCACCTTCCGCGATGCGGACCTCGACGTCGGCAACCGCCTCGGATCCATCCATCGCCGCGGAAGTGCCCGGGTACTCGACCGGGGACTTGGCGTTCATGGCCTGAGCATGGCCCTGGACCAGTTGCCTGCGCAGGGACGAGGCTCCCGTTTCCGGGGGCCGTTCGGCCCCCATTGGCGAAGGGCTCAGGAGGGCGTCGGGATGGCCGCCGAGAGTGACGCGAAGTCGAGGCGGCCCGTGTACCGCCGGCCGTCGATGAAGATGCTCGGAGTGCCGGGCAACGCGAGCTCGGTGGCCTTCTGGACATCGGCCTGGACCATGGCGGCCACCTCCGGTCGCGCCAGGTCCGCCTGCCAGCGGGCGACGTCGAGGCCGACGTCAGTGGCGATCTGGGTGAACGCATCCTGGGCCTCGGCAGGCGGGAGGCTCGCCCACTCGGTTTGGCGGGCGAACAGCTGATCATGGAACTGCCAGAAGCGGTCCTGCTGGGCGGCAGCGGCCGCGGCCAGCGCGGCGGCACGGGCATTGGCGTGAATGGTGGTCAGCGGGAAGAAGCGGTAGGTGAGGGCAATTCGGCCATCCGTCGCCAGCTCGGTGAGCGACGGTGCCGCGGCGGCGCAGCCAGGGCACTGGAAGTCGCTGAAGATGACCACCTGGACCGGCCCGTCGCCGAGCACGGGATTCCCAGGCGCCGAGACGTCGACCGTGCCGGCTTCCTGGCCCGCCAGGGTTGGCGCGATGACGAGTGCGCCAAAGGCCACGGCCAGCACCGACGCCGTGACCAGGGAGAAGCGCCGCACGGACGAATCCGCGCGCAGCCGCACTTCGTCGGCGTGACGGCGGGCGCGGGCCGAGTGTCCCGCCGGCGCTGGCACGCGCCGGGCGCCCAGCCAGCCCAGCATCGCTCCGCCGCCGAGCAGCACGCTGGCGATCGCCGACAGCAGGCACCAGCTGCAGACGGCGTGAATGACCGCGACCTCGATGACGGTCAATGTGGCCATCACCACGATGCCGATCATCGACCAGCCGGCCAGCAGGCCCGCACGTGTGCGTTCCGCGACGGAGGCAGGGGCGAGGCCGATGAATGCCGCGGCCAGGGCGTAGTAGCCGAGCCCGAGCAGCGGCATCGGGATGCCGAGCGGGTAGGCAAAGGCGGAGAGCCGCACCGTGTCGCAGCCGGTCCCGGTCAGGCAGATGCCCGAGCCCCACACGTAGTCGATCAGCAGATAGGCGGAGGCGAAGACGCCCAGCAGGGCGCCGAGCACGGCGATGCGACGAGCGCCAACGTTCATGGGCCGATGGTATCGGCTTGCCCCGGCCACCGTGAGAGGGCCGATGGTCGTCGAAAAGACGGGACACTTGGCCATGGAGCCTGCGCCGCTCGGCGCCGACGATGGCCGCATGCTCGCGACGAACGGACTCCGTGTCGGCAACCTGATGACCATCGATCCGGTCACGATCTCGGCTGACGAGTCGGCCGGCGAGGCCGAGCGGTTGCTGAAGACCTATCGGATCTCCGGCCTGCCCGTGATGGAAGGCGATGCCCTGGTGGGGGTGATCAGCCAGACGGACCTGCTGTCAGCGCGCTCCAGCGAGCTGATTTCGGCGAACTGGGAGCGCCTGCGGGTGCGGCACCTGATGACCCGACCGCCGCTGACCGTCAACGCGACCGCCTCGATCAAGGCTGCCGCGCGTCGGATGATCGACCACCACATCCATCGCCTGGTCGTGGTCGACGAGGCTGATGTCCCGATTGGGGTCATCACCCCGCTTGACCTGCTGCGCAGCCTGCTGGACGAGGCGGAGGTCGCCTAGGCGCGCGACGTGCAGGGCACGAAGAAGCCGGGGACCCGGAGGAACCCCCGCGTCAGCTCCAGTGGATGGCCCGGTGCGCAATCCCGCGTGCGGTCCCGCGTCGCCTCCCGCGCTCGGGACGTTGCCGTCATCGAATCGGGTGGGAGATCGGGTGTCGCGCCGAGTGTTGCGTCCGGTGTCACCTCCGGTGGCTGATCGGGTCGCACCTCCGAGGCGCCCGGCTCGCTGAGAACGGTACGCGACCCGGTCACCGCCGCCAAGGGGTGTTGTCAACGACTTTTGGAGTTTACGCAGCTTCTTTCCCCAGCCCATCCACATCCTGGCGCCCGTGGTGATCTCCACGTTGTACTGAAGCCAAATTTCCCCGCGCGTCGTCGCGGCCGATGCTAGGCTGCGCGCAGCGCGGGTTGTGGGCACGCCGGTGCTGAAGGCTTAGGGGGCCGAGCAAGTTGAGCTGTCGCCACGCCTCCGGGTGCGGCCGAGCGAGAGCCAATGACCTGCAGCATCTTCGCGCCAACCAGAAGCGGATGAGTGGATCCGGGTCGCCTCGTGGGCGGCGATGGCTGACGCTGGGCGGCTTGCTGCTCTTCGCCCTGGTCGCCGGCGCATTGGTCCCAGCCTCGGCCGCCGGCGCCGTTCGCACGTGGACGGGCCTTGGCGCGACCACGAACTGGAACGAGGCGATGAACTGGTCGGGTGCGGCAGTCCCGGGCGCCGCCGACACAGCGGTGTTCGACGCGACCAGCTCGAAAGCTGCCACCATCAACGTGAACGTCAGCATCGCCGGGCTGTCGATCAACGCGGGCTATGGCGGCACCCTGAGCCAGGCAGGGGCCGCGACCGTGACGGTGGGAGCCACCGGCTACTCCCAGAGCGCGGGAACGTTCGTTGGCGGGACCGGAAGCATCACCGTCAACGGCCCCTTCACGCACACCGCAGGCGCGTTCACCAGCACGTCAGGCTCGCTCAGCGTGACGCGCGACTTCACGGACAGCAGTGGTTCCTTCGTGCCGAATGCCGGTGCGCTCCGACTGCTGACCTCGGCCGCGACAATCACGGTCTCAGGCGGATCCGCATTCAATGACGTCGACTTCGTTTCCGGGACCAAGACGCTGGCGGCCGGTACCACCTTCGTCGTGAACGGAACGCTGGCCCTCACCTCGGCCACCGTCAACGGGGCCGGCACCCTGGCCGCCCGCGGCGCGATCAGCCAGGCCTCGACCTTCGGTGGCGGCACCGCCCTGCTGCTGATCGACGGCAGCGCCAACCAGACCTTCACCGGCGCCGCCACCGTCGCCGCCGGCGCACTGCCCAACCTGG
>DATBJR010000104.1:0-17932 GCA_036556325.1 Candidatus Limnocylindria bacterium
GACGGTGATGTCCTGCGCGTCGGCCACCACGTGGCGGTTGGTCAGGATCCAGCCGTTGGCGTCGAAGATGAACCCGGTGCCGGTCGCCGCACCGCTGCCGGTCGTCGACTGGATTTTCACCACCGCCGGCATGGCGCTCTGCACGGCGCTGATGACAGCGGACGACTCGTCGATGTGGACGTTGGAGACGTTCTGGCCGATGGGCGCCTGCGGGCTGACGATGGTTGCCGGCCGCATCAGGCTCGACACCGCCGCCGCGGACAGCGACCCGGAGACGATGCCCGCCACCACGGCCGCCGCCACGATGGCGCCGGGCGCCCAGCTGCGCCGCTCGGTGCTGACGGAGGAGGTGCCCGGCGGGCGCGTCGACCACGCCTGCATGGCGGGCTGGCTCGGGGCAGGGCCCCAGCGGTGGACCTCGACGGGCTCGGTCGGGTCGCTGCCTGGGGGTGGGTTGTCGGATGCGTTCGATTCGGTCATGGGGTGCTGCTTCCACTTCGCTCGCGGGCGGGATGCGCCGCATGGTGCACCAGGCCGATTGCGTCGAGCGCGGCAGCCGCGTGAAGTTTCATGAACGTTCCCGCTCGCGCGGGAGCGTGATCGTGAACGTCGAGCCGCTGCCGACCACGCTGGCGACCTCGATGCTCCCACCGTGCATCTCCACGATCGAGCGCGCGATCGCCAGGCCCAGGCCGCTGCCGGAGGCGCGTGCGTCACCGACGTTCGTGCCGCGGAAGAAGCGATCGAAGACCCGTGGCAGCTCGGCTTCGGGAATGCCCGGGCCGGAGTCGTGCACGCGCAGCGTGGCGGCATCGGCAGCATCGGTCAGCTCCACGATCACCTCGCCGCCGCGTGGCGTGAACTTCAGCGCGTTCCCGATCAGGTTGCCGAGCAGCTGCAGGATCCGCTCCCGGTCGAAGCGGAGCATCACCGGTGAGGTCGGCACCCGGCTGACGACCGAGATGCCGCGTCCCTCGGCGATCTCGGCCTGCGCCTCGACCGCGGAGCGGACGGGATCCCGCAGGTCGCCGAGCCGCATGTCGAGCGGGAAGATGCCGCTGTCGATCCGAGACAGGTCGAGCAGGTTGTTGCTCATCCATTCCAGCCGGTTGATCTGCTCCGTCGAGCGCTCGAGGAACTCGTGGCGCTGCTCCTCCTCCAGCTGCCCGTCACGCTGCAGCTCGGTGAAGGTGCGCAGCGCCGCGATGGGCGTGCGCAGCTCGTGGCTGACGTCGGCCACGAATTCGCGGAGCCGATCCCGATCGGCCTCCAGCATGCGGACCGAGTCGCTCAGCCGATCGGCCATCACGTTGAACTGCTGGCCCAGCTCGTCCACCTCCACGATCGCGAAGGCCGGGGCCCGTTCGTCCAGGTCGCCCTGCGCGAAGCGGCTCGACGCCCGGCGCAGCCGTGCCAGCGGCCCGGTCAGGCGCCGAGCCGCGAGGGTGCCCACGATCAGCGACACCACCAGCGCCGCCAGGCTGGCGCCGAGCAGGGTGCCGGTCACGCTGCGCAGGGTCGATGCCCGATTCGTGTAGGAGTTGGTCACGCGGAAGGTGAGGTTGATCTGCAGCCCGGGCGTCAGCTGGAACCCCTGGGAGTAGCCCCGGGGCTGCACGTCGGGGTCGGGAAGCAGGCCCTCGGCGCGGAGGCGCGCGGTGGTCTCGACGTTCGGCGAGGCCACCGCCGCCAGCGACCCGTCCTCGGTGTAGGTGATTTCGACGGTTCCCTGCGCCAGCGTGTTCGCGCCGATGTCCGCCACCTTGTGCAGGATCTCGGTGTTGCGCAGCTCCCGCTCGGAGAGCAACGACGGGTTGAGCTGGGCGTACAGCTCGAACTGGTTCTGGGCCAGGATGGCGGTGGAGATTTCCGCCGTCTCGGCCCGTCTCGTCGCCTGGTCCACGAAGTAGCGCGGCAGGATCTGGGACAACGCCACGCCCGAAACCAGCAGCGCCAGCAGCGCCACGGTCAGCACGACCAGGACGAGCCGAACGTTCAGGCGCTGCAGCACGCCGGCGACGGCGGCCCAGCGAGAAGGCGGCGGCTCAGTCCTCGCTGAATGCATAGCCCACGCCCCTGACCGTCTTGATGTAACGCGGCTGGGCGGGATCCGGCTCGATCTTGTCGCGGATGTGGCTGATGTGCACGTTGATCGTCCGCTCATCGGCCTCCAGGGCCTCGTAGTCACGGACGAGCTCCAGCAGCTGGCCCCGGGTATAGACACGGCCCGGCCGGCTGGCCAGGTGGCGCAGCAGGTCGAACTCGGTGGTGGTCAGGGTGATCCGCTCCCCGTCGCGCGTCACGCGTCGCCGCTCCAGGTCGATCACCAGGTCCCCTCGGCGCAGGGTACGGCCGGTCTGCGTGTCGGCCAGCTCCCCGTACGCCCGGCGCAGGAGCGCCTTCACCCGGCTGACGAGTTCCCGCACGCTGAACGGCTTGACCAGGTAGTCGTCGGCGCCGATCTCGAGGCCGACTACCTTGTCCACCTCGTCGGCGCGGGCGGTCAGGAACAGGATGGGGGCGCGCGTCTCGCGACGCAGCTGGCGGCAGACCTCGAAGCCATCCATCCCCGGCAGCCGCACGTCCAGCAGCACGAGGTCCGGGGCGATGTCGGCCAGCCGGCTGATCGCCTCCTCGCCGGTGGGCACCACCTGGACGTCGTAGCTCTCGCGCTCGAGCGCCACCTGGACGCCACGCGCCACCGCGGGCTCGTCCTCGACGATCATGATCGTGCCGGCCATTCGGCCGCTGATCATAGCCCGATGCGCCCGCCGCGCCCGGCGGGCCGCCTTGCCCGCGCATCGGTCCGCTGCTAGGATTCGCCCTCGCACCGGGAGCGCCGACCCTCGAGCGGCATGCCCGGAACCACCCGTCAGAGGACGACACCGCTCCCCATGGCCGACCTGCAGATCAACGTCGACGCGCGCACCATCACCGGCAAGAGCACCCGCCGCCTTCGCGCGGCCGGGATCGTGCCGGGCGTGCTGTTCGGCAAGACCGCCGGCTCCGTGCCCGTCCAGCTCGACGCCAAGGCCCTCGATGCGCTGTACCGGGAGGCGGGACGGACCAGCATTGTCCAGGTCTCGGTGGGCGGCGGGCAGCCGACGAGCGCGGTCATCAAGAGCATGCAGCGCCATCCCCTGTCGGGACGCCCGCTCCACGTCGACTTCTTCGCCCCGGACCTCACCCACGAGATGATCGTGGAGGTGCCGATCAACTTCGTCGGCCAGGCGCCGGCCATCGAGGCCAGCGGCGGCTTCCTGGACACCGCCATCAACACCCTCCGCGTCAAGGCGCTGCCGGCCGACCTGCCGCACGAGGTGCAGATCGACCTCACTCCGCTGGTCGACCTGGATTCGGCGATCCACGTGCGCGACATCGCCCTGGCCGGCAACGTGACGGTGCTGACGGATGCGGACGACATCGTGGCGCGCGTCCTGCCGCCGCGGGTGGAGGAGGAGCCTGAGCCGGTCATCGTCGAGGGCGAGGAGGGCGTCGAGGGCGAGGAGGGCGTCGAGGGCGGTGCCGCAGAGGGCCCGCCCGCCGAGGGCGGCGAGCCGGCCGCCGAGAACGGCGGCGAGGGCGAACCCTCCTAGATTTGCCGCTCGTCGCGGGCTATGCGCGCGCGGTTCGCATCGGTATAGTCGCCGCTAGCACCCGGCCCGGTGCGCCCCGGCGTGCCGGCCCGGGATGTCTGATGGGGGTCATCGGCTCCTGAGGCGAAAGGAGGCCGGACCGAGTGGCGGGCGAATGCCCGCAAGTCATCGCGGCGCGTAGCCCGAGTCCTTCCACTGCTGCCTGTCCCAACCGCGCCGTGAAGTCCTGTCACGCGGAGGAGTGAGGATTCCATGGCCAAGACGCGCGAGGAAGTGATCCAGCAGGATGTCAGGGACCTGCACCGGCTGGGCTACGCCCAGGAGCTGTTCCGCAGCATGGGCGGCTTCAGCAACTTCGCCATCAGCTTCAGCATCATCTCCATCCTGACCGGCGCGGTCATCCTCTACGACTACGGCCTGGCGTGGGCGGGCACCGCCGCCAGCCTGCTGGGATGGCCACTGATCACCGTGTTCGTGCTGGCGATTGCGGCATCCATGTCGGAGATTGCATCTGCCTACCCCACCGCCGGCGGCCTCTACTACTGGGCCAGCCGGATGAAGAACAAGAACTGGGGCTGGTGGACGGCGTGGCTCAACCTGATCGGCCAGTTCGCCATCGTGGCCGGCATCAACTTCGCGGCCGCGGCCTTCCTCAACGCCACCATCATCACGCCGCTGCTCTCGAACATCGGCGTCACGTACGACAACACCTCGGTGATCATCGGCATCGGTGACACGCCGCTGCTGACCGGCCAGCTGCTGACGATGGGCATCCTGATGGGCATCCAGCTGTGGATGAACGTGGCCGGCATCAACCTGGTCGCGCTGCTCAACCAGGTCAGCGTGTGGTGGCACATCGTCATCGTGGCGGCCGTGGTGGTGCTGGTCTTCGCCATCGGCAAGCCCGACCAGTCAGGGCTGCACCTGTTCGCCATCGAGCCGCTGGACACGGCTGGCAGCTGGGACAACAACCTAGGCTTCGTCCACCTGCAGTACGGCGCCGCCACGACCTATCCGCTCGTGCTCGCCTTCTTCTTCTCGCTGCTGCAGGCCAACTGGACGTACACCGGCTACGACGCGTCGGCCCACGTGGCAGAAGAGACCATCGGCGCGCGGATCTCGAGCGCCTGGGGCATCTTCCTGTCGGTGGCCGTCTCGGCGGTGGTCGGCTTCATCTTCCTGTTCGCCCTGACCACCCACCTGCCGAACCTGTCCACCCTCTTCCCGGCGGAGCTGAACGACACCACCCTGCCGGCGTCGAGCCAGTACTACTTCGGCGGCGGCGTGGCCGTGATCGAGATCCTGAAGTACAACCTCGGCACCATGGGCGATTTCCTGAGCGCCGGGATCGCCATCGCCATGGCGTTCTGCGGCCTCTCGTCCGTCGCCTCGGCGGGCCGGATGCTGTACGCGTTCTCGCGTGATGACGGCCTGCCGGGTTCGGGCTGGCTGAAGCAGGTCTCGCACCGCTACCGCACGCCGATCAACTCGCTGACGGCCATCGTGGTCGTGTCGTGGCTGTTCACGCTCGCCGCCGGCTACGTCGGGGGCGGGACGGCGATCGTGATCGTGACGGCCATCAGCACGATCTTCCTGTACGCCGCCTACGGGGTGGTCATCTACCTGGGCTACGTGACCAGTGACTGGCGAGCCGAGCGGGTCTGGAGCCTCGGCGCCTGGTCGAAGCCGGTCGCGCTGATCGCGATCTTCTGGGTGCTGGTGCTGATGGTCCTCTTCTCGTGGCCGACATCGGGCAACATCAGCTGGCCATTCATGATCGTGACCGTCGTGGCCCTGCTGGTGTACTTCTACGCCTGGGCGCGCAACCGCTTCCGCGGCCCGCACGCGATGGGCGGGGAGCAGGAGCTGAGCGACATCGAGCGCGAGTTCGACCGGGCCGCGCAGGAGCTGGGCGAAGCGCCCGCCTGAGGGCGGACGGGGCAAGGACACCCGGGCCGGCCGGAGCTTCCGGCCGGCCCGCTCGGCACGCAGCGGAGGGCAGTCCCGAGACATGGCACACGACGATCACGGTGGCACGCATCCCCAGCGCTCGTGGCTGGAGGGACTGGTCAAGGACGGCAGCATCGACACGCTGGTCGTGGCCCTGACCGACATGCAGGGGCGCCTGATGGGCAAGCGGGTCCAGGGCCAGGCGTTCCTCAACGGCGCCATCGACCACGGCGCGCACTTCTGCACCTACCTGCTCGGCACGGACATGGAGATGAACACGCCGGACGGGTTCACGCTCATGAACTGGCAGACCGGCTACGGGGACTGGATCGCCGACCCGGTGTGGGACACGCTCCGGATCGTGCCGTGGCTGGAGCGGACGGCCATCGTGCTGTCCGACACGGTCGACCACCACGCCGCCGAGATCCCGGTCTCGCCCCGAACGATCCTGAAGAAGGTGGTCGACCGGGCCGCGGCCATGGGCTTTCGCGCCAAGGCGGGCTCCGAGCTCGAGTACTACCTGTTGACCGATACCTACGAGGCGGCCTGGCGGAAGGGCTACATCGGCCTCGAACGCTTCGGCTACTACAACGAGGACTACGTCCTGCTGCAGGCCACCAAGGGCGAGCCGATCCACGGCAAGCTGCGCAACCTGATGACGCAGGCCGGCATCCCGGTCGAGTTCAGCAAGGGCGAGGCGGCGCCGGGGCAGCACGAGGTCAACATCCACTATGACGACGTGCTGGAGATGGCCGACCGGACGGTGCTGTTCAAGCACGGCGCCAAGGAGATCGCCTACCTCAACGGGTTCGGGCTGACCTTCATGGCCAAGCCGGATCACACCTGGACCGGCTCATCCGGCCACCTGCACATCAGCCTCTGGTCGCCGGACGGCGACGAGGCCCGCATGTTCGAGGCGGGGGCCGAGCCGTACGGGATGAGCCCGACCATGCGCCACTTCCTGGGCGGGATGATGGCCTATGCCCGTGAGCTGGCGCCGTTCATCGCCCCCAACGTCAACTCCTACAAGCGGTACGCCGTGGCGTCGTGGGCCCCGGTCAACGTGGTGTGGGGCCGTGACAACCGGACGACTGGCTTCCGGATCGTGGGCGATGGGGCGGGGCTGCACATCGAGAACCGCTTCCCGGGCGGCGACATGAACCCGTACCTGGCCTATGCCGCGGTGCTGGGCGCCGGCCTGCTGGGCATCGAGCGCGAGATCGAGCCTCCCGACGAGTACCGCGGCAACGGCTACGAGGCGACCGGCTGTGACCGGATGCCGCGCGCCCTGCACGAGGCGATCCGCGAGCTCGAGGCCTCGGAGGCAGCCGTCGAGATCTTCGGGGCCGACGTGGTGGCCCACTACCTCAACGCGGCCCGCGTCGAGCAGGAGCAGTACGACGCGGTGGTCCATCCCTGGGACCGGGAGCGCTACCTGGAGCGCGGCTAGGGGGCAGTGCCGAACTCGACCTCGCCGGTGGCGCCCGGCGCGAGGTAGCTCGCCAGGCCCGCGTCCAGCGTGGTCAGGCGGCGTGGCATGCGCTCCAGCAGCGGCCCGATGTCAACGGTGGCCGGCTGGTTGATGAAGTCGACCGCGCCCGGGGTCAGCGGCGGGCTGGGGAGCAGTGACAGCGGGACGGCGCCGGCCTTGATCAGCGGCGTCGGCCCGGGCAGCAGGGGTCGGTCGAGGCCGGCAGCGCGCAGCGCGCGGCCGATGATCTCGCGCATGGGCAGCGCCTCCGGCCCCCCGAGCTCGAAGACCTGGTTCAGCGCCGCCTGGTCGGTCAGGGCGTCGGCGACGAGTGCGGCGACGTCGTCGATGAACACCGGGGCAAGCAGCTGCCGTCCACGGTTGGTCATCGGCACCACCGGCAGCGCCCGGGCGAAGCCCAGGAAGCGGTTCAGCGCCACGTCCCGCGGACCGTAGACCCAGGTCGGCCGGATGATGGTGTAGTCGATCCCGCTCCCCCGGACCGCGTCCTCCGCTCGAGCCTTGGCGCGGAACCACACCTCGGCGGCATCGGGTGCGGCGCCGGCGCCGGAGACGTACGCCACGCGCCGGATCGTGGACCCCACCGCGGCGGCGAGGAGGTTCTCGGTGCCGGCCGCGTCGACGGCCATGAAGGTGTTGCCACGCCGTGGGCTCTCCATCGGCGAATTGGGGAAAGCCAGGGCAATGACCAGGGCGTCCAGGCCCCGCAGCGGCTCGGCCAGCGCGGCCGGGTCGCGCACGTCCGCGGTGCGCACCTCGACGTCGTCCGGCAGCGGGCCGCGCGCCCCCTCGCCGTGCTGGCTCAGGGCCACCGGCCGATGGCCGCGCCGGCGCAGCTCCGCCACGATGGCTCCGCCGACGAAGCCGGTGCCGCCTGCCACACCGACGACCATGGGCTGGGCGGCCTCGCCGGCCGGCGCGAAGATCTCGTGAATCGCCCAGGCGCGGTACGCCCAGATGCGGTCCAGCGCCGTTCGCACCAGCCGGTCATGGAACGCGTCGCCGAGCCGGCCGAGCGGCAGCTCGTAGCGCACGGCGTCGTGGATGGTGGTGGCCTCGGCGGAGGCGGTGAAGGTGTGCGTGTGCTCCCAGCGCCGATAGGGACCGCGCAGCTGAATGTCCTGGAACCGATGGGGTGGCGCGTACTCGGTGATCAGCGTTCGCCATCGCGCCGGCAGGCCCAGGATGGGGCGGATGCGATAGTCGATCTGCAGCCCGGCACGCATGCGCGTATCGCGGCTCGTCAGTTCGAAGGCCAGCTCGGGCGGGGTGATGCGGGCCAGGTTCTCCGGGCGCGAGAAGAAGTCGAAGACCTCGTCGAGGGGCCGCGGGACCGAGGTTTCGGCCCGGATGGTGTGGGTCGTCATGCTGTTGCCTGTATCGGGGTGAGAGCGTGCCCCGGCCGCCGCGGCGTCCGGGGCACCTATTGTCAGCTCTCCCGCGAGGTCGCCCAGGAGGCGACAGTGGGGATGAGGGCGACGGCCGAGACGCCGACCAGGGCGTACACGATTGTCGACAGCGGGTTGACCTCGCCGAAGTCGGAGCCGGTGACGGCGGCCACCAGGTCGAGCTTGAAGAAGCCGACCAGCAGCCAGTTGAGGCCGCCCACGATGACGAGGACGAGGGCCAGGGTCTTGAGGAACTGCACCGTTAACTCTCCCATTTGCAGTGTAGAGCGTTTGTAGAAGGTTGATGCGCCCACCGTACGCGACCTGCCGGCGCTTGTCAAGTGTTTGGCCCGTGTTAGCATGTACAAGCCATGTACACGATTCGCCAGGCGTCGCTGCGCAGCGGCGTCAGCGTGCCGACCATCCGGGCCTGGGAGCGGCGCTACGGCGTGGTGCAGCCTGAGCGCACCGCCGCCGGCTATCGGCTGTATGACGAGCGGGCGATTGCCACCCTCGTCAGCATGCGGCGCCTGGTGGCCGATGGCTGGACGCCTTCGGCGGCGGCCGTCGCGCTCCTCGATGGCTCCGCGCCGGCGGTGTCCGGCTCCGCGCCGGACGTGGACGCGAGCGGGGCCGCCCTGACGGACCGCTTCGTCGACGCTGCCGCGCGCTACGACGGCCCTACCGTCGAGGCCACCCTGGACGAGATGATGGCGCGCGGCTCCTACGAGGCGACGATCGACAGCGTCCTCCTGCCCGCCGCGGCGGCCCTGGGCGACGGCTGGGAGCGCGGCCAGCTGGATGCGGCGGCCGAGCACGCCGCCAGCGCGGCGATCATGCGCCGCCTGTCGGCGGCGTTCGAGGCTGCCGGCACGGCCGGCGGTGGACGGAAGGTCGTCGTCGGGCTGCCTCCTGGGGCACGCCACGAGCTGGGTGCGCTGGCCTTCGCGGTCGCGCTGCGACGGCGTGGCGTGGCGGTGATCTATCTCGGGCCGGACGTCCCAATCCGTTCGTGGGTTCACGCGGTTCGTGGCGCCGGCGCCGCCGGTGCGGTCATCGGCGTGGTTCGCGAGGCGGATGCAGCGGCGGCGGCGCAGGTGGCGGAGGCGATTCGGGCTGCGATCCCTTCGGTGACGCTGGCCATCGGCGGCAGGGCGGCCACGGCCGTCAGCTCCAGCGTTCCGCGGGTGACGCTGCCCGAGCCCGTGGTGGAGGCAGCCGAGGTCCTGGACCGCATCCTCGACTAGCCCTCGGCGGTACCCTGCGGCAACGGAGGGGCGAGTGATGCCGGAGGACGCCATGAGATTGCAGGACAAGGTCGCCATCATCACCGGGGCGGGCAGCGGGATGGGGCGCACAGCCGCCCAGATGTTCGCTGCCGAAGGCGCACGAGTCGTGGTCGCCGAATTCGACCGCAAGGCCGGCGACGAGACCGTGCGACTGGTCACCGATGACGGCGGACAGGCGACGTTCGTGCAGGCCGATGTCTCCGAGGAGGCGGACGCGCGGCGGATGGTGGAGGAGGCGGTCTCCGCCTACGGGCGGGTGGACGTCCTCTACAACAACGCCGGCATCATGCCGGAGGCCGACCACTCGGTCGTCGACACCGACGTCGACACGTGGGACCGGGTGATGGCCGTCAACCTGCGCGGTGTGTTCCTCGGCTGCAAGCACGCCATCCCACGCATGGTCGCGCAGGGTTCGGGTTCGGTGATCAACATCTCGAGCTTCGTGGCGCTGCTCGGCTGCAGCGTGCCGCAGGACGCCTACACCGCCTCGAAGGGCGCGGTGCTGTCGCTCACCCGGTCGCTGGCCGTGCAGTTCGGCGCGCAGGGCGTGCGCAGCAACGCGATCTGCCCGGGGCCGATCGAGACGCCGCTCCTCATGGATTGGCTGCTCAAGGACGAGGAGGCGAAGCGCATCCGGCTGGCCCGCAACCCGACGGGCCGCTTCGGCAAGCCCGAGGAGATCGTGAGCCTGGCGATCTACCTCGCCAGCGACGAGGCGCGGTGGACGAACGGGGCGGCCATGGTGGTTGACGGCGGGATCAGCGTGAACTACTTCTGATCAGGGTCCCCGGCGTCGGGGAGGTAGGTCCGCTCCCCGCTCGCGGGATCGATCCAGACTCGCGTCCGTTGGCCGCTGGTCGGATCGATGAACCGCTCGTCGGTCGGCCGCAATCCGGCCGCTGCGCTGCCCGCCCGCGCGTACCGCGAGCGCTCGAAGAGCGCGGTGGCGATCGCCACCAGGCCAACGACCAGCGGATAGGCGCCGGACCAGGCTGCCGCGCCGCCGGCCGCGAACAGCAGCAGGCCGGTGGCCACCATCACGGCGCCGAGCGCGCCGACGACCAGGCGCAACGCCTCCCACATGCCCAAGCTCGTCAGTCGATGGCCGCCGGAACCGATGCGGACGCATCGGCCTCCACGACCACCGCGGTGCCGTAGGCGACGATCTCCGACATGCTGGTGCCGAGCGACGAGCTGTCGAAGCGCATCGAGAGCACCGCGTTGGCGCCCATCAGGGTCGCGTTCTGGACCATGCGATCCAGGGCCTGGCGGCGGGTGTCCTCCAGCAGCTCGGTGTACTCGCGGATCTCACCGCCGAACAGGGATCGGAAGAAGGCGGCCAGGTTGCCGGAGAGGCCACGGCTGCGGACCACCAGCCCGAAGACCTGGCCCTTGGTCTCGGTGACGCGATTGCCGGCGAGGTATGGCGTGGTGACGACGATCATGCGGACGAGTATGCCAGCCCGGCGGGCGAGCGCCTGCGCCCTCCTGGGCTGCCCCGGGCTTCGGTCTAGAATTTTCCTATGGTGACGACACAGACTCCCGCCGCGACCGACGTTCGCGACGTGCAGATGATCATCGGCGGCGAGCAGGTCTCCGCTGCCGACGGCCAGACCTTCGACGTGGTCAACCCGGCCACCGGGCAGGTCATCGCCCGCGCGCCGCTGGGTGGCGCGGAGGACGTGAACCGGGCGGTCGCCGCCGCCACCAAGGCCTTCGACGATCCGAAGGGCTGGGCCACGTGGTCGGCGGCGAAGCGTGGCCGGACGCTGGCCAAGTACGCGAGCCTGGTCAAGGCGGCCAACGAGGAGCTGGCCCAGCTGGAATCCGCCAACGTCGGCAAGCCGATCAAGGGCGCCCGCGGCGAGGCCTTCGCGGTCAGCCTGGTGTTCGACTACTACGCCGGCGCCGCCAACAAGCTCTTTGGCGAGACGATCCCCGTCTCGGCGCCCGGCCTCGACTTCACGCTGCGCGAGCCGATCGGCGTCTGCGGGCTGATCGTGCCGTGGAACTTCCCGATCAACATGGCGTCGTGGAAGCTGGGTCCGGCGCTGGCGGCGGGCAACACCGCCATCCTCAAGCCCGCCAGCTACACCCCGCTCACCGCCATCCGGCTCGGAGAGCTGGCCCTGGAGGCCGGCATCCCGCCCGGGGTCGTCAACGTGGTCACCGGTCCGGGTGGCGCGGCCGGGGCCGCGCTGGCCGCGCATCCCGGCGTGGGCAAGGTGGCGTTCACCGGCGAAACGACCACCGGCCAGGAGATCATGCGGCTGGCCGCCAACAACGTGAAGAAGGTCAGCCTGGAGCTCGGCGGCAAGAGCCCGAACATCGTCTTCGCCGATGCCGACCTCGAACGCTGGGCGGCGGAGGCTCCGTACGCGGTGTTCGACAACGCCGGCCAGGACTGCTGCGCCCGCAGCCGCATCTTCGTGGAGGCGTCGATCCACGACCGGGCGGTCGAGCTGCTGCAGGCGGCCACGGCCAAGGTGAAGCTGGGCGCACCCTCCGAGGACGAGACCGAGGTCGGCTCGCTGGTCAGCTTCAAGCAGCGCGAACGGGTCCTGGACTACGTCGCGTCGGGCCGGGACGAAGGCGCGGAGCTGGTGACCGGCGGCGTGGCGCCGACCGGCGACCCGTTCGACATCGGCGCCTACCTGCAGCCAACGATCTTCGATGGCTGTCGGACCGATATGCGCATCGTCCGCGAGGAGATCTTCGGCCCGGTGGTGACCGTCATCCCGTTCAGCGACGAGGCGGAAGCGGTGCGCCTGGCCAACGACACGCCATACGGGCTGTCCGGGTCGATCTGGAGCAGCAACCTGGGGCGCGCCTTGCGCGTGGCGAAGGGCATCAAGGCGGGAGTGCTGAGCGTGAACTCGAACGCATCGGTCCACACCGAGGCGCCGTTCGGCGGCTACAAGATGTCCGGCGTCGGGCGTGAACTCGGGATGCACGCCCTCGAGCTCTATACCGAACTCAAGAACGTCTTCGTCGACCTGAGGTAGGACCGCGCGGGGTACTTTCGGGTCGCCACGCGGTGCCCTGCCGCACCGCTATCGCGATGGCTTCCGAACCTTGCCGGCCCGGACCCCACCAGTGTCAACCAGGCCTCGGGAACTTTGGTACTTCCGCTCGCAGTACCCCCCTGTTAGGTTCGAGACGCGGCTGATCCGGACCCGAGTTATCGCCGGAACGCCGCCGAATCTCCAGGGGAGGCTACGGTGTTCTCATCCCTCGCTCAGCTGCCCGAGCGAGGGGCCCGCATCTTCGGGCTCCTTTCGACGGCAGCCATTTTTTCATCGCTGCTTCTGGCCGGGACCGCCTCGATTGGGCTGGCAGCCGACAACCAGGGCTGCGGATTTCGGCCACTCGACGTGGAGCTGATCATCGATCGGTCCGGCAGCATGAGCTCCGAACAGAGCGGTGGCCACAGTCGCGACTATTGGGCCAAGCAGGCGGCCAATCAGCTGGTCAACGACCTCGACGCCAATGGTGGGGTCGGAAACGACAACTGGCTGGGCCTGACGACGTTCGGGGGAGTGACCGCCACGGTCGACATGCCCCTTGGTGACTCGAGTGCTGCCCAGGCCCACGCAGCGATCAACGGCATCTCGTCTACCGGGAGCACGCCGCTGAAGCTTGGCGTTGGCACCGGTGCGGGCGACCTGGCCGCCAATGGGCGGTCGTCGGTGAACGGCGTCCCGGTGCTGCACGCGTTGGTCCTGCTCTCGGACGGTCGCCCCAATCCTGATCCCGGCCAACGCCCGAACGCGGGCGAGATCGCCAGCTACCTGGCCTCGGCCGACGTCGCCTACTCCATTGCCATTGGTGAAGGCGGCATCGGTTCGAGCCAGATCGACCTGGCTCTGATGGGGGCCCTGGCCAACCCCGCCGCCAACTTCCACCACATCGTCGAGGCTGCCGATCTCCCCGGACTCTTCTCGTCGATCTTCGCCGAGCTGAGCTGTCCGCAGATCGGGATCGACAAGACGCCCAGCGTGGACACCCTGCCCGCCGGCGGCGGCATGGTGACCTATACGTACGAGGTCACCAACAGCAATCCCGATGCGGCGCTCCACGACGTGACGGTGACCGACGATACGTGCTCGCCGGTGGACTACGTTGCCGGGGACACGAACCACGACTCGAAGCTCCAGTCGAATGAGACGTGGACGTTCAGCTGCTCGATGTCCCTCAACCACACCACCACGAACGTTGCCACCGCCAGCGGCCAGTACAACGGCCATAGCTTCACCGCGCTGGACGATGCAACGGTGGAGGTCTCGAAGGCAACCCCAACCCCAACCCCGACCGCGACCGCGACGCCAACCGCGACGCCAACCGCTTCGCAGCCAGGGTCGGAATCGCCATCAGCCACGCCGACGCCCGAGCAGAGCGTCCAGGGCGGGACCGGCACACCGGCCCCGAGCGTGCCCAACACGGCCATCGCAACCCACGGCGAATCCAGCGGCACCGCGATCGGACTGTTCGCCGTGCTGGCCGTCGCAACGCTGGTACTGCTCGCCTCAACCAACGTGATCGTGGTCCGCCGGGGCCGATAGGGAGAACGGCCCGACCAGCCAGGGATGCCGGACTCAGGGGGCTCCGCCGCGGCAACTCGTCGCGCATTGATCCAGCCCCCCTGGCAGGGACGGGGTGGAGGCTTGCCTCCACCCCGTCTTTGATGTTCGTAGGGCTGACGTGGCCCAGCCCCGGCAATCCGAGGTTTCCGGGAGCGCTCAGGGCCGATCCGCGGCAGCCACGAAGGCCTGCCACAGCCGGCGGAAGGCTGGTGGCGTGAATTCCGATCGCTCAGGGTGGTTTTGCACGCCGATGACCCAGCGATCCGGCGCCGCTGCCTCGAAGGCTTCGACCAGCTCGCCATCCGGCGTCGTGGCGCCGACGCGCAGGCCGGTTCCCAGCTGGTCCGGCCGCAGCGCCTGGTGGTGATAGCTGTTCACCTCCATCACCTCGTCGCCCGCGCCGTCGGGCGCCAAAATCGCGGCGAGCCGCGTGCCGGCCAGCAGGCGGATCGGGTGCGACCACGCCTCCGGTGACGGGGGCGTGGGCGAATCGTGGCCATCCACGTGCTGCAGCAGCGAGCCGCCGCAGAAGACGTTGATGGCCTGCATCCCGCGGCACACGCCAAGCACTGGCAGGCCACGCTCCTGCGCCGCGGCCCAGGCGGCGTCCTCCAGCTCGTCGCGGCCGGGCTCCACCTGGGTCAGCGGCTGCGGCGCCTCGCCGTAGAGCGTCGGATCCACGTCCGCGCCGCCAGGGAGGAGGAGGCCATCCATCTCGGCGAAGGCGGTGGCCCGCTCGCCCGCCGTCGCCATCGGGTCGATCAGGGTGACTTCGCCTCCCGCCTCGCGCACCGCGTCGACGTAGCGACTGAACTTCTTCCAGGTTGGCAGCTCCATGGCCTCCTGCGCGGGGCCGTGCACGGTGACCAGGATGCGGGGGCGGGATGGCATGCGGTGATGGTATCGGGTCAAAAAAATCCGTTGACTCGGCAACCGGCCGCTCCTATTCTGCCGGGCAGTCCGGGACCCGCTTCGCGCCCGGCGATCCCGCGGAACCTTTCTCATGTCAACCCTGGGTGCGGGGGAGAGGAGGAGCCACTTGACCGCGGACCAGTCCCAGCCGGACGTCATCGCCCGGGACGATGCCCACCTGCGCTCGCTCGGGATCAAGCCGGAGCTGCGTCGCACGCTCGGCTTCCTCTCGAACTTCGCAGTCGCCTTCAGCTACATCAGCGTGTCGACGGGCACGTTCACCAACCAGGCCGTGGCGTTCGGTGTCGGCGGGCCGCCGATCTTCTGGGCGTGGCCGCTGGTCATCCTGGGCCAGACCTTCGTGGCCCTGAACTTCGCCGAGCTGTCGAGTCATTTCCCGGTGGCCGGCTCGATCTACCAATGGTCGAAACGGCTGTCGAACAAGACGCTCGGCTGGTTCACCGGCTGGATCTACTTCTGGGCCGGCGTCGTCACAGTGACGGCGGTAGCGGCCACTGTGCCGCTCGTGCTCTCCACGATCATGGGCTTCGACTTGGCGAGCGCCTCCCCCATCCCGGGCCTCGACATGTGGCAGTTCGTGGGCCTGACCGCCCTCCTGACCACGACCCTCATCAACATCGAGGGCGTCCGCCTGCTGGCGCTCATTAACAACATCGGCGTTGCGGCCGAGGTCCTGGGCATGGTGGTCTTCGCCCTGATCCTGCTCTTCTTCGCGAACCACCAGTCGCCGGCGATCCTGTTCGACACCTCCTACACCGCCAGCCTCAGCGACAGCGGCTACCTGCCGATCTTCCTGGTGGGCATGTTCATGGCGCTGTTCGTGGTCTATGGATTCGACACCGCCGGCACCTTCGGCGAGGAGACCGTGGACGCCAGCCGCCAGGCGCCGCGCGGCGTGCTGTCGGCCATTTGGCTGTCAGGGCTGGTCGGCGCCATCTTCCTGCTGGCCGTGACCCTCTCGTTCCAGGACGTGGGCGCCGCGGTTGCGACGGGGCAGGCCTTCGGCTTCCCCATCGCCGACACGATCAAGCAGAACCTGACCTTCAGCCTTGGCTTCACGACCGTCGGCGACCTGTACCTGGTCATGATCCTGATTGCGGTATACGTCTGCACCCTGGCCATCCAGGGCGCCACGGTCCGCCTCATGTTCTCGATGGGGCGCGACCGGCGGCTGCCGTTCGGCGGAGCGTGGGGCCACGTCAGCACGACGTTCCGCACCCCGGCGAACGCGGCAGTGGCCGTAGGCATCCTGGGGGCGATCCCGCTGCTCGTCATGGGCGCGGCCGCCTCGATCTACCTCGCCATCGCGGCGACCGGGATGATCTACATCAGCTACTTCCTGTGCAATGCGGGCGTGCTGATGGCCCGGCGGCGCGGATGGCCGCACAAGGGCGCCTGGTTCAAGCTGGGCAGCTGGGGAACGACCCTCAACATCTTGGCCCTGGTGTGGGGCGGGTTGATGATCATCAACATCGGCATCTGGACCAGCTCGATCTTCGGGCCGTTCGGAACGGACCTGCGCAATACCTGGTCCAACCCGTTCATCAACACCTTCCTCGCCATCGGCAAGAACGCCGACGGCTCGCCGAACGTCCTCACCGGGCTGCCGGCCTGGCCGGTCTTCGAGACCCTGGTGGGTGCCGTGCTGCTGGCCGGCCTGGTGTACTACCTGGCCGTGCAGCGGGGTCGCGAGGACCGCGTGGAAACCGACCTCATCCCGGATGCCGCGACCGGTGAGGCCGTGATCGCCTGAGCGAGCGGCCGGCAGACAACTGGCGAGCGGCTCTGCACGCGCAGGGCCGCTCGTTCGCTATGGCGGGCGACACCGCCAACCGGAACCGGAGGCCGATGACAACGCCGGCGACCGCCGAGGGGGAGCTGCGAGGCGAGCTGCGCGACCTGCTGGTCGGCGCGCTCACACGCCTGCCGGAGCTCTCCGGCCGCGCGCTGAGCCTGACCGCGCTGTCCGGCGGCATCACCAACCGGAACTTCCTGGTGACGGCCGCCGGAGCCGACGACCGCTACGTGGTGCGGCTGGCGGGCAACGACACGCACCTGCTGGGCATCAGCCGAGAGGTGGAGCACGCCGCTACGGTCGCCGCCGCCGGTGTGGGCGTGGGCCCCGAGGTCATCGCCTTCATCCGCCCGGAGGGGTACCTCGTCACGCGCTTCATCGCGGGGCGGCCGGTCAGCCTCGAGGAGGTACGCCGGCCCGACATGCTGCGCCGGGTGGCCGATTCCATCCGTCGGGTGCATGGCGGACCCGCGATCCCCGGCCTCTTCGTGCCCCTGCGCATCGTGGAGGCGTATCGCGCACTCGCCGCCGAGCGTGGCGTCACCATTCCACTGGCCTACGACCGCGCCCGCGAGGTCGGGCGCCGGATCGAGGCCGCGCTGCTGGCCGCGCCACTGGAGCCGCGCCCCTGCCACAACGATCTCCTGAACGCGAATTTCATCGACGATGGTGAGCGCATCCGCATCGTCGACTGGGAATACGCGGGGATGGGCGATCCGTACTTCGACCTCGGCAACTTCAGCATCAACCACGAGCTGCCGCCGGAGGCCGATGAGATGCTGCTCGAGGCGTACGCGGGGACGGTGGCCCCGGCCGGCCGGGCCCGGATGCGCCTGATGCGGATCGTCTCCGACTTCCGCGAGGCGATGTGGGGCGTCCTGCAGCAGGGCATCAGCGAGCTGGACG
>DATBJR010000105.1:0-8252 GCA_036556325.1 Candidatus Limnocylindria bacterium
CGCGGGGCCGAAGGTCGGAACGGCGCCGCGCAGCACGTCGAAGGTCGACTGGTGGCAGGGGCACAGCAAGGCGTGATCGGCGTCGCGGTAGAGGCCGACCGGGCAGCCGGCGTGCGTGCAGAGCTTGGAGTACGCCACGCAGCCATCCGGCGTCCAGCCCTCGCGGCCAGGCGGCAGGGCCAGATCGGAGGGGTTGACCCGAATGAGCAGCGTCTGGGAGTCCGCCGATCCCACCGCCCCCTCGGGGAAGACGGTCTGCACCGACCCCTGGCTCACGTCGGCGGCCACGACCGGGCGCCCGTCACCGTCCACCAGCCGGGCGCCGGGGGTCCAGGCGGTCCGGAACAGCGCGCGCCCTGGGCGCGGCCCCAGGGAGAGCGTCGGGATGGCGAGCGCGGCAGCCAGTGCGGCGACGGCACCGCCGGCGACGCGCACGAGGAACGTGCGGCGGGTCACCGGCCCGCCGCCCGGTGGCACCTCCGGCGGCTCGAGCGGTTCGGTCTCGAGCGGGGCATGCACCAGGGCGGCGGCCCAGATCACGCTGGCGACGCCGAGGCCGCCGAACGCGAGCGCCAGCAGGATGCCCTCGACCGGCGGCGATCCGCCGACGACGTAGACGACGAGGAGGCCGACGGAGGCCACTGCCGAGACGACCAGCGCGACGAGCACCCACCGTTCGGCGTTCACTCGGTCCTCCCCCACTCGCGGCCGACCAGCCACGCGACCAAGACCAGCAACCCCATGCCCACCAGCCAGGCGACGAAGCCTTCCGGCACCGGGCCCGCAGCGCCGATGTCCAGGCCGCCGTGCGCCGACGTCCCATTCAGCGTGGCCAGGTAGCCGGCGATGGCGTCCACCTCCGCCGACGGCAGCGGGAACTTCGGCATCTGGCCCGGTCCGGTGAGCATCGCCTCCCCGACCAGGGTCGGCGAGACATCATGCAGCGGCGGGGCGATGGCGCCGCCGCCGACCACCCCACCGCCGGCGCTCGCCCCGTGGCAGGGGGCGCAATTGGCGATGAACAGGCTCATCCCGCCCTGCACGTCGGTGCCCGCCATCACGTTCGGAATGGCCGGCCCGTTGCCCAACGAGCCGACATAGGCAACCAGGTCGCGAATCTGCCCGTCGTTGAACGCCGGCGGCTTGCGCGGTGCCTGCCCGTCCCCGAGCGATGCCCGAGGCATGCGACCGGTCCGCAGCTGGAAATCGGCGGCGGCTTCACCGACGCCGACGAGCGCCGGGGCGACGGCGCTGCCGCCACCATCGGCACCATGGCAGGCGGCGCACGATACCGCGAACAGCTGTGCGCCACGTTCGACCGAGGTCGCG
Source organism: Candidatus Limnocylindria bacterium (assembly GCA_036556325.1). Classification (GTDB taxonomy): domain Bacteria; phylum Chloroflexota; class Limnocylindria; order QHBO01; family QHBO01; genus DASSCW01. Next base: position 1,330 of record DATBJR010000105.1, read on the forward strand.
GGCGACGCACCATCCGCCGCGCGCAGCGGCGCCTGCAGCACGAGCCCGATCAGGCCCGCCACGCCGAAGGCCAGCAGCCAGCGCCTCATCCGGTGACCGCCGCGCGCCAGGCGATGACGGCGAGCAGGGTGCCGGTCACGGCCAGGGCCACGGAACGGCCCCGTTCGGACCGATCGGCCACGAACGTGCCGGCGGCTACCGGCACGAGCACGAGGGCGGCTCCGTAGACCCAGTGCAGCCACTCGGCCGGTCCGTTGCCGCGCAGGGCCAGTGCGAGCCCGAGTGCCCCCGCCATCACGGCGAGCGCGGCCACGGTGACGCGCATGCCTCCGGCGAGTCCGGCCGCGACACCGCCGACGGAGATCCAGGCCACGACCGCGAACGCCACACAGCCAACAGCAACCAGCAGCCCCGCGATGGCATGCAGCTGCACGAGCGTCGCGTTCACGCCGCGACGGGCAGAGCTCTGGACAGGCGGCGACTGAGTCGGGCCGATGGGCGCCGGATCACATGTACTCGCTCCTGCAAACCTCGCGCCAGCGTCCGGCGGCGTCCGCGCCCACACCACTCGGTGGCGGATAGTACCTCCCCACCATGCCCCGATCGGGTCGGTGCCCTCGCGCACCGACCGCCCGTAGGTTGGGGGCATGCTCAGCGAAACGGTCACCCGGGCCGGCCTGCCAACCCTCCCCAGTGGCGCCCCGCTCCGCGAGTCGGCGTTACGCAAGGTGGTGATCCGTGCGGTCGCGCTCACCGCCGTCACGGTAACCGTCGCTTACCTCGGCTGGCGCCTGCTCGCCGGCACCATCAACCCGGCCATCTGGTGGATCGCGGTGCCCCTCTTCGCGGTAGAGGTCCACAACGCGTTCGGCCTCATCCTCTACACCTTCGCCCTGTGGGCCGTGGACACCGGGCCGGCGTGGCACCCTGCCGGCACGAAGCGGCGCGTGGCCGTGCTCATCCCGACCTACAACGAGTCGACCGAGGTACTCCTGCCCACCGTGGCTGCGGCGGTGGCCCTTCGGCCGCAGCACGAGACCTGGGTCCTCGACGACGGCAACCGGCCGGAGGTCCGACGCTTGGCCGACGACCTGGGCGCGCAGTACCTCGCGCGCGCCGATCACAGCCACGCCAAGGCAGGCAACCTGAACCATGCCCTCGGCGTCGTAAAGGCCGATGTCGTGGCGGTCCTGGATGCCGATCACGTGCCGACCCGCGACTTCCTCCTGCACACGGTGGGCTACTTCGACGACCCCGAGGTGGCGTTGGTCCAGACTCCGCAATCCTTCTACAACCTCGAGTCGTTCGAGCATGAAAAACACGGGGAAGGTCACTTCAACGAGGAGTCGGTCTTCTATCGGGTCATTGGCCCGGCGAAGAATCGCTGGCAGGCACCGTTCTGGTGCGGCACCTGCGCCCTGGTCCGCACCGAAGCGGTGCGATCCGTGGGCGGGGTTGCCACCGAATCGGTCACGGAGGACATCCACACCACCATTCGGATGTACCGCCAGGGATGGAAGGGTGTCTACCACAACGAGGTGCTCGCCAACGGACTGGCGCCCGCCGACGCGGCCGCCTACCTCGGTCAGCGGAACCGGTGGGCGACCGGGGCCATGCAGGTCCTGCGGATCGAGAATCCGCTCTTCGGACGTGGCATGAGCTTTGGCCAGCGGGTGGCGTTCCTGACGACCCTCTTCGCCTGGTTCGACGCCTGGCGCATGCTGGCCTACATGGTCATCCCGGTCCTCGTGATCTTCACGGCCACGTCGCCCATTGCGGCGCCCGGCTACATCTTCGGACCCTTCTTCGCGGCGACGCTGGGCCTCCAGTTCGTTGCGCTGCGCCTCCTGGCGCGTGGTCACTACCCGCCGATCCTGTCCATGCTTTTCGAGGTGCTTCGGATGCCGGCCGTCCTGCCGGCCACCCTCACGCTGCTCCGTCGCGACGTGAACCGACCGTTCTGGGTGACGCCCAAGGGGCGCTCGAACCGGAGCGGCGCACATGTCCCGCGGCTGCTGACCGTGCTGGCCGTCGCGAGCGCCATGGCCATCGGCTGGCTCGCCTTCTCAGCACTGGGGCTGACACCGATGCATTACCAGGAGCCCGGCGCGGCGATCGGCGCCGGCGCCTTCGCCGCCATGAACCTGGGACTGCTGCTCGCGGCGATCGGCCGCATCCAGGACGCCCGCTTCGCCGGCGAGCGCCGGGCCAGCGTTCGATTCGAGACGCGGCTTCCGGCCCAGCTGGCCGGCCGCCGGGCCACGGCGCTGGACGTATCCCTGACGGGGGCACAGCTGGCGGTCCATTCGGAATTGCACCTGGTGGAGGGCGCACGCGTTCCCCTCGACGTGAGCGTTGATGGCACGAAGCTGAGCCTGGATGCGATCGTCCGTCGCGTTGTGCCGCAGGGCGACGGGCGAACCATGATCGGCATCCAATTCGCGCCGAAGCAGATGGCGACGGTCGCGAAGCTGGCGCTGGCGCTGTTCGGAGCCGACGACACGGCCTGGCGTCGCACCGCGACTCGCGCGAAGCCGGCCGCTGGACGCCGAACAACGGCGGCTGGCTTGGCTTCGACGGCTGTCACCCGCTGACCTCGGGCGCCCATCACTTTCCGGAACCTGCCTACCGGTCACTCGACCTTGAGAAGCAGGGTGGCAATCGTCGGCGATTGGCGGGGCGCCGGGCGTGCGCTAGCATCCCGCACCGACGGATTCTCGGAACGGCAGAGGGCGCGTGAGCGACAGCGTCTCCCCGAGCGACGCTCGGTCATCCGGCCTTCGCACCTTCCTGATCGCCGATGTCCGCGGCTACACCACCTACACCCGGGAGCACGGCGACGAGCGCGCCGCGCGGCTCGCGTCCGAATTCGCCGCGGCGGTTCGCGACGTCGTCGGCCCGTACGACGGCAATCTGCTCGAGCTCCGCGGCGACGAGGCGCTGGTCGTCTTCGAATCGCCACGCCAGGCGCTGCGTGCCGCCGTGGCGCTGCAGCGCCGGTTTCATGAGATCGCGCTGCCGCGCGGCGTCGGGATCGGCTTGGACGCCGGCGAGTCCATCGCGGTCGAGGGCGGCTACCGCGGGGGAGCCCTGAACCTCGCGGCGCGGCTGTGCTCCCAGGCCGCTGCCGGCGAGATCCTGGCTTCGGAGCCACTCGTTCACCTGGCGGCGCGGATGGACGACATCACCTATGTGGAGACGCGCACGTTTCGGCTCAAGGGCTATGCCCAGCCGATCCGGGCGGTCGAGATCGCCGCCAACGGTGCGGGCAGAACGAATCTGGCCCGGCGCGTCCGACGCATTCGGGCGTGGACCGGGCTGCATCGGCGCATGGTGGCCGGCGGGGCCACGGCGGCCATCGTCGTCATCGGCGCCGCGGTGCTCCTTCTCCTGCAACGGGGCCCAACGCCGGCACCCGGACCGACCCGGACCCTCGCCGATGTCGAGTCCGGCATCGCCCTCGTAGACGCGCGGACCCATGCGGAGAAGGCCCATATCGGCCTTTCGACCATCAGCCAGCCCGTGGATGCCACCTTCGCGGCCGGCTACTTCTGGGTGCTGAACCTCGAGCCGCTGTCGTTCGTGCAGATCGATCCCAAGTCGGGCGCCATCGTCCGGCAGGTGGCGCTGCCGTTCAACGACCCGGGAGGCTTCGCGGCCGATGAGCACAACCTGTGGTTCGCGGACTATTCGCATCCGCTCATCGCCCGGATCGACGTGGCCACCGGTCGTGAGCTGGATCGGTTCGACCTGTCAAGGGCAATCAAGCCTGCCGACATCGGCTTCAGCGGCCTGGCCCTGGGCGACGGCTCGCTGTGGGCGACCGGCAAGGAGCGCGCCCAGGTCTTCCGGATCGATCCCGAGACGGGGAAGGTCCAGGCCAGGATCGATGACGTCGGCAGCTTCTCGGCGGCGTTCGGTGACGGCGCGCTGTGGACCGGCTCTGATTTCGGCGTCCTGCGGGTGAACCCCGCCACCAACACGGCCAGCGAGACCGACGTGCCGACCGGCCATGTCGGCGGCTCGATCACCATCGGCGGCGGATTCGCCTGGACCACCGACGAGAGCAAGGGTGTCGTCTACAAGATCGATCGCGCCGGCAAGATCGCGGGCACCATCGCAACCGGGGCGGGAGCGCACGGCGCTTTCTTCAGCGACGGATCCGTGTGGGTCGCGAACCAGGATGTCGGCACGGTCAGTCGCATCGACGCGGTCACCGACACGGTGGCTGCCCTGGCCTTCAGCCACCCCGTCTCGGCGGTTGCCGCCGGGGACGGGACGGTGCTGGTCGCGCTTGATCGGGGCCGAACATACGAAGACCGGATCGACGCCCTGACCGGGAGCGTGGCCAGGCTGCTCACTTCGGGCTACGGGTTTGAATCGGGTGAGCCGGCGCTGGAATGGACGCCGGAGGCGTTTCTGATCGGCGATGCGACCTGCGCGCCGCTCGTCCGCTGGGCGCACGACCCGAACGGGGCGGCACACCTCGAGCCAGAGGCGGCAGCTGCCCTGCCCACCATCTCGCCGGACGGTCGGACGTACACCTTCCGGATCCGCCCGGGCCTCGCGTTTTCCGACGCGTCAAAGGAGGCGGTCACCGCCGAGACATACCGCTACTCGATCGAGAGAGCGCTGTCACCCAAGCTGGGGGACCAGCCCCCGGGCACCTTCTTCGTGGACGACATCGCCGGCGAAGATGCCTTCCGCCAGGGTAAGGCGCCGCACATCTCCGGCCTGGTCGCGGACGGCGATCGGCTCAGCATCACCCTCGTCGCGCCACGGAGCGATCTCGTCAGCCGCCTCGCGCTGCCGTTCTTCTGCCCGGTCCGGGTGGGCACGCCCGCCATCCCTGGCGGTGCCCTGTCCCGCGTCAGCGGTCCCGACGGGACCACCGAGACCCTCGACGCCGCCGGACCGTACTACCTGGCCGATCACCTCAACGGCGAGTACGCGATCCTCAAACGAAACCCAAATTACGGCGGCACGCGCCAGGTCGGGTTCGACGCCATCGCGCTGCGTGAGGGGCTCAGCGGCGGGGCCGCGGTCGAGCGCGTCGACAACGGCACCTGGGATGGCGTGATCGACATCGAGGACGAGATCTTTGGCCTGCATGGCGAGCTTGCCAGGCAATGGGGTCCGGGCAGCGACGCCGGAGCGGCCGGCGACCAGCGGTTCTTCCTCGTGCCGGATGGCGGCATCTGGGTGCTGTGGCTCAACGCGTCGCGCGAGCCCTTCAGTGACCTCCGCCTGCGACGTGCGATCGCCATGGCGGTCGACCGCCCGGCCGTGGCCGATGCCGCCGGCTCCGCCAATGTCCAGCTCCTGCCCTGGAACCGCTTCCTCGGGCCGACCATGTTCACCGGCCCCCCGCCGCGCGCCGCGGAACTGCAACCTCGCCTGGCGATGGCACGCCGGCAGCTGCACGGCGTCAATCGCCAGCTGCGCCTGGCGGTGCCCGCCTTCTGCGGCGAGTGCCGCAATGCTGCCGAAGAACTGGCTGCGGACCTTGGAGCGGTCGGCCTGCAGATCGAGATCGCCACCGTTCGCGAGTCGGCCGGGGAGGCGGACCCGTACGGCGACTTCGACATGACGGTCGGCGCGATCTTTCCCGACACGCCCGATCGGGCTGCGTTCCTTTCGCAGCTGCTGGCGTTCGCCGATCCGCCGGGCTGGTTGCCACGCGAGCTGCAGGATGCCGAGCGAACCCTGACCCGGCTCACCGGTGACGCGCTCGAAGAACGCGTCACCCGCCTTGAGGACCAGGTCAGGTCGGCAACCCCGGGCGCGGTGTTCGGCTACAGCGTCAAGGGGGCGTACTTCGGTCCGACCGTCGGCTGCGAGCAGTTCTGGCCGACGGGGCTCCTCGATCTGACCGCGCTCTGTCCGGGCCCAGCCCGCTGAGCACGCCGAGGACGGTCTCGGCTCGGCGCGCTAGAGCTGGGGCTTGACCACCATGAGCAGGACCACCGCGGCCAGCAGGATGAGCATCGCCGTCCCGCCGCGCTGAGCCCGAGCCGCCAGCGCAACCAATGCGGGCGGCGGCCCGCCGCCACCGGGCGCCGGCGGCGACGCCGTCATCTCGATGATCCGCTCGATGACCCGTCGCTGGACGAAGAACGAGTAGAGGTACACGCCGCTGTAGATCAGGATGGCAGCGTCGAGCCACCAGAATGCACGGGCGGTCAGGTCAAAGCCCAGGATCAGGATCATGGCAATCCCGGTGGCCGGGATGACCAGGCCGATGGGATAGACCAGCCGCATCGAGATCGCGTGCGACGCTCGGGTCCCGAAGTTCGCGTGCTGCGGCTCACCCCGTCCGAGGGCGCGAATCGTCGAGAAGGCGAAGTTGGGGCCGATGGCGACGATTGCCGCCAGCACGTGCAGGAACAGCAGCCACGGGACGAGACCGTGCAGGTCCATCGGTGCACCTCAACCGATCGAACCCCCCAGCGCGCAGCATACCGACGTTGGAGCGCATCGTTCCGGCGAGGGGTGGTACCGCATACCGGATTCGAACCGGTGATCTCCGCCTTGAGAGGGCGGTGTCCTAGGCCTCTAGACGAATGCGGCCCGATGCGTCCGTGAGCGTGCCACGGACCGGCAGCGAGTATAGCAAGGGCCTTCGGACCCCCTCAAACCGGGCGCGGCCGGTCCTCGGTATGCTCGTCGCTGCGGAGATAGCGGAGAGAATGCAGCTGATGGACTGGACCCTGGAGGTCGTCATCCTGCCGGTAAGCGACATCGACCGGGCGGTGGAGTTCTATCGGGACAAGGTCGGGTTCGACCTCGACCACGACACGCGCACCGAGCAGATGCACGTCGTGCAACTGACGCCGCGCGGATCCGGCTGCTCCATCGTCATCGGTGATCTGCCGGCCCAGCGCGAGATGGCGCCCGGATCCATGCGTGGCCTGCAGCTGGTC
>DATBJR010000106.1:0-36292 GCA_036556325.1 Candidatus Limnocylindria bacterium
CGAGACCGATGCTGCCGCCCGCGCGGCGGCCCTGCAGGGCTAGCCGATGGGCACCGCCCTCAGCACCGCCCGGCTGGTCTGGTCGATCACCTGGTTCAACGTCCGGATGCTGCTGGCGTCCGAGTTCTTCGTGCTCATCACTTTCGTGGCGCCGCTCATCTTCGCGACGCTGGGCTTCTTCCTGTTCGAATCGGGCGGCGGCAAGGGCGGGCAGACACTGCTGTACGTGGCCCTGGGCGCCGGAATGATGGGCGTCTGGAGCACCACCCTCTTCGGCTGCGGCGGAGCGATCGCCTGGCAGCGCTGGGAAGGGACCCTGGAGCTCCTGGTCTGCGCGCCGACCCGCTACGACCTCATCCTGGTGGGCCAGACGTTCGGGGCGGTGGTGTTTGGCTTCTACGGGATCGTGGCCACCCTGATCTGGGGCGTGATCCTGTTCGGCATGCCCATCGAGGCCACCTTCCCGCTGCTGCTGCCCCTGTCCCTGCTGGCCGCCATCGTGTCGCTCGGCGCGCTGGGGATGCTCATCGCCACCTCGTTCGTGCTCTATCGGCACGCCAACGCCCTGGGGAACCTGCTCGAGTACCCCATCTGGCTGGTGACCGGCATGCTGGTGCCCCTGGCCACGCTGCCGTTCTGGGTGCGGCCCATCAGCTGGCTACTGGCCCCGACCTGGGGCATGGAGGCCATCCGCGGCGCCACCATCAACCCGGCGCCGCCGGTGCTGGCCATCGTCATGTGCTTCGTGCTGGCCATCGGCTACTACGTCGCCGCGCGGTACATGCTGGTCTTCGTCCTGGACAAGGCCCGCCGGGACGCGACGCTTTCCCTGCAGTGACTGCCGCCCTCCTGCCCCGCCAGTCGCCTGGCCCGTTCACCGGCCTGCGCACCGCGTGGCGCATCTTCTGGTACGGCGGGCTGATGAGCTACGGGATGCTGTTCAACTGGGCACGCCCCTCGATCTACATCCCCACCCTGATCGGCGGCCCGACCTTCCAGCTCTTCTTCTTCGCCGCGTTGGGCTCGTACGCCACCGACCGCTCGCCGGCGTACTTCGCCATCGGCAACGCGGTCCAGGTCAGCGTGCTGGCCGGGGTCTTCGGCATGACCATGGCCATCGCCAACGAGCGCTGGTTCGGCACGCTGCCGGCCATCCTGGCGACGCCCGCCAACCGGGCGGCGCTGTTCGCCGGGCGCTTCCTGCCGTTCGTGTTCAACGGTCTGCTGGTCTCGCTCTACGCCCTTGGCGTCGGCATCGTCTTCCTGGGCGTGCGGCTCGCGCCGTCGAGCCTGGCAGTGGTGGGGCTGGCGCTGCTGACCACCGTGTTCAGCTGCACCGCCATCGGCGCGCTGCAGGGCGCAATCTCACTGCGACTGCGTGACGGCCTGTTCGGCGCGAACCTGATCATGATGGGCATCCTGCTGTTCTGCGGCGTGAACATCCCCCTCTCGGAGCTCCCCGGCTGGATGCAGTTCGTCGGCCAGCTGCTGCCGTTCACCCACGGGCTGCAGGCCATCCGCCAGGCAGCCGATGGCGCCAACCTGGCCGATGTCGGCGGCCTCATCCTCGTCGAGCTGCTCATCGGCTGCGCCTACGCGGTGGCCGCCTTCGGCCTCTTCCAGCTGTTGGAACGTAGCGCGCGACGCAACGCCACCCTGGACGTTCGCTAGTCCCACCGGCGCAGACAGCGGCTCGGCGTTGTCGCCCACCGGACATTCCATTCCTGACAGGTTTTGTCAGGAACACCCGCTAGTCTTGTCGGCAGAGCCGACAGCGAAGGGAAGGACGAGGCCAAGAATGTTTCCGGAGTATGTGAAGTCAGCCATGGACGAGCGGGAGCGCAGCATCCAGGACCTGCTACGTGACCGCCGTCTCGCCAGGGCCCATCCGGTGGAGGTGCGTTGGCGCCTGAGCCGGCCTGCCGGACAGCGCCGGCCTAACGGGCAGCGCGGCCTGTAGCAGGGACGGGCGCGTGGCGGGCGACGGCGCCCCTCGCCAGCGCCACCAGCTCGGCGCGGACCTCGGGTGGATCCAGCACCTCGAGGTCTCCGCCGATGCCCAGCAGCCGGCCGGCGACCTCCTCGGGCCAGTCCAGGAGGAGGCGGAACCGTCGCCAGCCTTCAGGGTCCGGTCCCTCGAGCGCCTCTGCCTGCTCGATGGCCCGCCAGCCCACGAACTCGGCCAGCCGCTCGAGCTTGCCGGGGGCCACCCGCACGATGACCGGCAGCCGCATCACCTCACGTTCGTAGGCCGCCGACGACTCGGTCCAGAAGGCAGCCAGGTCGAAGTCCGGCGGCCGCGTGAAGTGGCCGTCCTCGACCCGGGCCTGGGCCACCCGCGAGACCCGGTAGGTGCGCGGCTGCCCCTCGAACAGGGCGACCACGTACCAGGTCCCCGCCTTAAGGACGAGGCCCAGCGGGCCGATCTCGCGCACGACGCGTCGGTCACCACGCTCGTAGTCGATGGTGACCGGACGGGCATCCCACACCGCCTCCGCCAGGGTGGCAAGCTGGGGCACCGGCTCGTTGTCGTGGAACCAGCCCGCGACGTCCAGGTAGAAGCGCTCTACCAGTCGCGAGGCCCGGGCGCGCAGCTCTCCGGGCAGGGCGGCCAGGACCTTGAGCTGGGCGGCAGTCATCACCGTCCCGAGACCCAGCTCGGCGGCGGGACCGGGCAGGCCCGACAGGAACAGCGCCTCCGCCTCGTCGCCGGTCATCCCGGTCAACCGCGTCCGGTAGCCGTCCACCAGCTGCACCCCGCCGTGGGGGCCCCGCTCGGCATAGATCGGGACGCCGGCCTCGCTCAGCGCCTCGACGTCGCGGTGGACGGTCCGCTCCGACACCTCGAGTTCGCGGGCCAGCTCGGCGGCCGTCAGGCGGCCACGGGTCTGCAGCAGGAGCAGTAGGGTTACCAGGCGCGAGGCACGCATCGGTCAAGGATAGACCGATACATGCCAATTCATGTCAGGTTTGGCGAGCACCCCGCGCCATCGCGCCCAGCAGCTGCATGACCAGCCGGACCACCACCAGCGCCGAGCGGCCGTGGACGTCGAGCGCCGGCACCAGCTCGGTGAACGCGGCGCCCACCAAAAGGCGGTCGCGGCCCAGCCCCTGGACCAGGTCGACCGCCTGCCAGTAGCTCAGCCCACCGGGTGATGCGCCGGACACGGCCGGCGCGATCGACGGGTCCAGCCCGTCCAGGTCGAAGGCGAGGAAGACCGCTGCGTCCCGCGGTACCCCTTCGAGGAGCCAGTCGACCCCGCGCTCGCCCAGCTCGCGCGCGGTGACGAGCAGGTTCCCGGCAGCACGGGCGTCGGCGACGTCGGCGTCACGGGCGCTGCCCACGCCGCGGAGCCCGACCTGCACGATGCGGCGGACGTGCGCCATCTCCGCGGCGCGGCGCATCGGGGAGGAGTAGCCGTCGCGCACGCCGGCCACCTCGTCGCGGAAGTCCAGGTGGGCATCGACCTGGACGACGGTGAGCGGGTCCGCGCCGTCGAAGGCGCGGAGGGCCGGCACCGGGATCGAGTCGTCGCCACCGAGCAGGACGGGCACGGCATCGGCGGCCAGCACGGCGCGGACCGCCGCCTCCGCGCGTGCCGCGTTGCCTGGGCCGTCGTCCGGCGCCCCCGGCACGTCGCCGCCGTCAACCACGCGGAAGTTCGCGCCCGCGGGGATCATCGGCCCACCGAGGTCGAAGTCGTGATGGTCGACGAATCCCGCCAGGCGCTGGGAGCGATCCCGGACGGCCGCCGGCGCATCGGCGCAGCCCGCGGTCAACCCGGGCGTGGGATACGGGACCCCGTGCGGGACACCGAGAATCACGACGTCGGCAGCACCGCGCGTGAGCGCCGCGGGATCCGCAGCCGGCAGGTCGAGCAGGGTCGTCATTCGTCAGCCGCGCCCGCGCAGTCGGCACAACGGCCGACCACGGTGACGTGCGAAAGGTCAACCTCGAAGCCGTCCGCCGCGCGGAAGGCACCGACGATCGCGTCCGCCTGCGGCGCCCGGATCTCCCAGGTCTGCCCGCAGTCGGCGCAGTGGAGGTGGCCGTGCTCCGCGCCCGGCGTAACGTGGAACTCCTCGCGGCCGTCGGCCCCATGGCCGTGGCGGACCAGGCCCAGCTCCTCGAGCACGTCGAGCGTGCGGTACACCGTCGAGGGGATGGTCTGCGGGTCACGGTCGCGGCAGCGCTCGATCAGCTCGGCGCCGGTGACATGGCCATCGGTGGCGGCCAGCACCTCCACCACGGTGCGCCGCTGCGGCGTCCAGCGCAGGCCTCGAAGCCTGAGGCGGTCGCGCACGCCGGCCCAGGGCTCGGGGAGTGATTCAACCGGGCTCATTGGCCGTTCAGTATACGAGGGCGCTTGCTACTGCAACATCTTGCAATAGTCGAGCCGCGTGCGTAGCCGAGGCCTGCTCACCGGCACCGTGCACTGCAAACCGACCGGCCCATCTTGCCGGCACCGATAGACTCGACCTCCAAGCATCCAGCCTGAACGGAGGCCCGAGCCGAATGCTGCAGACCTGGCGCTACCTCTTCGCCGCTGCGGCGGTCCTGTTCCTGGTGGGGGTGGTGGTGCAGGTCTACCTCATCGGCGCGACGCTGTTCGCCGGCCATCCCGTCGACGACCATCGCAACCTCGGCTACTGGCTCAGCCTGGCACCCGTGATTTCGCTGCTGCTGGCCTGGCCAGCCCGCGCGGGGCAGCGAACGGTCCTGCTCTGCGCGGGATTGCTGGTGACCGCCTTCGTCCAGAGCGTGCTGCCCGGCCTGCGCGACGCCGCCGGGTGGCTGGCGGCTCTGCACCCGCTGAACGCGATGCTGGTCTTCGGCCTGTCGCTGGTGGTCGCACGCCAGGCGCTGCGGCTGGCCGGCGAGCAGGCCGCGATGCCGATGGAGGACCCGGTTTCCAGCGAGGGTCAGGCGCCATCCTGGAAGCGCGATGGGTCGAGCAGGTAGGTCGTCATCGGGCCCTTGCCCTTGATCTCCACCCCCTCGCGCACCGCCCAGGGGTAGCGGTCACGGACCCGTTCCCACGTCGCGCGCGTGACCTGGATGCAGCCGGGGATGCCGCTCGACTCCATGCGTGAGGCGGTGTTCACGGTATCGCCCCACAGGTCGTAGCTGAACTTCCGGCGACCGATCACCCCGGCCACCACCGGCCCCGTGGCGATGCCGGTCCGGACCTGGAGCCGATGGCCGTCGATCTCCGGCTGGCTCGCGGTGAGCCCGTGCATCGCGACCGCCATCTCGACCATCACCTCGGCATGGTCCGGGCGCGCCTGCGGCACGCCGGCCACGACCATGTAGGCATCGCCGATGGTCTTGATCTTCTCCAGCCGATAGCGCTCCGCCAGCTCGTCGAAGGCGGTAAACAGGTCATCGAGCACCTGCACCACGCGCTGGGGGCTCGTCCGCTCGGAGAACGGCGTGAAGTCGACCACGTCGCTGAAGAGCACGGTGACCTCCGGGCAGTGGTCGGCGATCACCCGTTCTCCCGCCTGCAGCCGATCGACGATCGCCCGCGGCAGGACGTTGAGGAGCAGCGCCTCCGATTGCGCCTTGGCTCGCAGCCGCTCGCCGTCGATCAGCACCACCAGGCCCAGGCTGATGATGCCGGCCACCAGCAGGTTCATGGCGTACAGGGCCGCGCCGAGGGCGGGTGCGATCGGCAGCGAGGTGCGGAGGCTGCTGTTGGTGAGCGCAGCGCCGATGACCAGGACCGCAAACGCCAGGTAGGCCGGCACGGCCGCGCGCCGGCCGAGCAGGAGCACGGCGCCCATTGGCACCAGCACCGCCAGCACCAGATTGCCGTTGGATTGCTGCATCCCGCCGAAGGCGACGACGCCCGAGCCGATGATGATCAGCCCGGCGGCGAGCACGACCATGACCGCCGGCGCGAGGCGGCCGCTGCGGCGCAGGTAGACGAGGAGCCCAACCTGCACGGAGAGCTGCACGACCGCGAACACCCAGATCCCGGGGCGATTCGTGGCGAGCCCGAGGAGGAGGTATGCCAGCGCGGCAACGATGGTGGCCACGATGGTGCCCACCGCCGCACGCTTGCGGACCCGCAGGTCGGGATCGTCATCGGGGCGGGCGCCGAGGTCCAGGAAGCGGGGTACGGCGCTCATCCGCGCGGAACCGTTCGGGCGCCGGCCTCTTCCGGCGTTGGTCGCGACCGGAAGAACGCGTACAGCGACAGGTCATACGTCGTCTTCAGGACGCCGCCGGCGACGAGCGGCGCGCCAATGCCGATCGGCACGAGCAGCGCGCCGGCGAGGACGGGCCCCAGCACCTGCCCGATGCTGCGCGCCAGGGAGGTGACGCCCGCGGTGGCGGTGCGCTCATCGGGGTCCACGACCGCCATCGTGTAGGACTGGCGCGCCGGCACGTCCATGGACGAAAGCGCCGCGCGAGCCAGCATCAGCAGCACCGCGGCTGGCAGGTAGGGCGCAACGGCGGCGCCGATGAGGAACAGGTTGGCCGGGATATGGCTGAACACCATGGTTCGAATGAGCCCGATCCGCGCGGCCAGCCAGGCCGCGACCGGGAACGAGAGCGCAGCGAGCACGTTGCTTGCGGCAAACAGCGAACCGACCGCACCCGGATCCGCCGCCCAGCGCTCCGCGAACCAGAACGCCAGGTAGCTCTGCACCACGAAGCCGCCGGCCAGGGCATCGAGGCTGAACAGGGCGGAGAGCATGGTCACCGTTCGCCTCGATCTGCGGATGGCGAAGCCGCGTTCCAGGCGCTGGCCGGCCTCGACGCGAGCGTCCAGCGCCAGGGTGAGCACGGTCGAGATCAGGCCGGCCACGGCATAGGCCACGAATGCCGGCGCGTAGACGGCCGCACCCCCGGCACCCAGCGCCTCCCCGAGCGCCACGAACGGGCCGACGCTGAGCGCACCAAGCGCGGACGCCACGGCCGCGACGAGGTTGTACAGGGCAAAGGCGGCGGTCCGCTGCGCCCCTGACACCGTCTGGGGCAGGGCGGCCTGGTCAACGCTCTGCAGGCCGGTCGATTCGCTGCTCGTCACCGCGACCATTCCGGACAGGCCGATGAGGGCCAGCACCACCGGGTTCACCCCGACCATGGGAATGACTGCGGCCAGGAGCATCAGGCCTGAGCCAATCACCAGCAGGCGCCGGCGCCCGATCCGGTCGCCGAACAGGGCGATGACCAGGGTCAGCGCGAGCGTGCCCAGCAGCGCGGCCGAGAGGATGAGGCCGATGATCTCCGGTGCCAGGCTCAGCTCCGCCAGATAGAGGCCCAGCACGACCGCGTTCAGGCCGAATCCATAGCCCCGGAAGACCTTCGCTGCCACCAGACGCCAGCCGTTGGCGTCGAGCTGAGGGAGGAGGCGCCTCACCGGCGCAGGGTACCGCGGCTAAAGGTAGCGGACCTCGTCGGTCTCGGCGGTCTCCACCGCGCGGGCGCAGGTCGGGCAGTACCAGCGGGCCTCCATGGGCGTGCCGCAGGCCGCATGGCGCAACGGTTCGGCCTCGCGCGACCCGCGCGAACCCCAGTCCGCGAGCAACCGCAGGGCACCCGCCAGCTCGGCGCCCTCCGGGGTGAGCTGGTACGTGAAGCGCCGCGGCCGCTGGGAGTAGGGCGTGGCCCGGATCACGCGCTCGGACTCCAGGCGCCGCAACCGGTCGGACAGGATGTTCGGCGCGATCCCGGGCACGCCTTCGGCCAGCTCGGAGAAGCGGCGCGGACCGGCGAGCAGCGCCTCGACCAGCAGCAGGCTCCAGCGGTCCCCCACCCGCTCGAGGGCGGCGGCCAGCGGTGAGGCAGGGGCGACCATGCGGGGATCGTAGGCCATCGGCGACGGGCGGCTTGACATCCGTCTCACCAGTAGTAACTTGCGCATTGCAAGTCACACTCTACCAATCGAGCACAACGTGGAGGAACCAATGGGTCCGATCGAGGATCTGGGCAAGGCAATCAATGGCATCGCCGAGGGCGCCGGGCGCTCCACCGTGGGGCTGGGCAACCGCTGGCGGGGCGGGTCCGGCGTGGTGGTCGAGCAGGGCAAGGTGCTCACCAACGCCCACAACCTGCACGGCGACGAGATCCGTGTCTTCTTCCCGGACGGTCGCGAGGCCGACGGCAGGATCCTGGGGGCGGATGGGGACGGCGACCTGGCGGTGATCGGGGTGGACACCGGCGACGCGCCCGCCATCGAATGGGGCGACGGCGGTGCGCTGGGGATCGGGGCGCCGGTGGTGGCCATCGGCAACCCGGCCGGCCAGGGCGTCCGGGTGACGCTGGGCTTTGTCTCCGGCCTGGGCCGCGTCTTCCGCGGTCCCCGTGGCCGCCGCGTGGTCGGCGCGGTGGAGCACACCGCTCCCCTGCTGCCCGGCTCGTCCGGCGGGCCGATCGTCGACGGCAGCGGCAAGCTGCTCGGCATCAACACCAACCGCCTCGGCTCCGGCTTCTACCAGGCGATCGCCGCGGATGCCGCGCTGAAGGACCGGGTGGCGGCGTTGGGCCGTGGCGAGGAGCCGAGCCGGCGACGCCTCGGCGTCGGGCTCGCCCCGTCGCACGTGGCTCGACAGCTGCGCCGGGCAGTCGGCCTGGAGGAGCGCGACGGACTGCTGGTTCGCGAGGTCGAGGACGGCTCGCCGGCCGCGAAGGCCGGCATTGCCGAGGGCGACCTGATTGTGGCCGCCGCCGGCAGGCCGGTGGCCAGCGGCGACGACCTGTTCGACGCCATGGGCTCGGTGGCTGCCAGCGCCGCGCTGGAGGTGACCCTGCTTCGCGGCTCGGAGGAGCGGACCGTTACCATTCCGGCGTGAGCTACTGGGACGAGCCGACGTGCACCCACCAGGACGCCCTCCCCGAAACGGTCACTCCCAGCGGGGAGGGCTGCAAGGAATGCCTGGAGCTGGGCATGGAGTGGCTGCACCTGCGCATCTGCCTGACCTGCGGTCACGTCGGCTGCTGCGACCAGTCGCCCGGTAAGCACACCACCGCTCACTTCCACGAAGCGGGCCACCCGGTGGTCCAGTCCTTCGAGCCCGATGAGGACTGGCGCTGGTGCTACGTCGACGAGGTGTACCTGTAGCCGACGCTCGCCGCTACGACGCCGTGGTCGTCGGCGCCGGACCGAACGGCCTGGCCGCCGCGATCACCCTGGCGCGGGCGGGGCGCAGCGTCCTCGTGCTGGAAGCCCGCCCCACGGTCGGCGGCGGCACGCGGTCCGCGGCGCTCACCCTGCCCGGCTTCGTGCACGACGTCTGCGCGGCCGTCATGCCGCTTGGCCGAGCCTCACCGGTCTTCGCCGAGTGGCCGCTGGCCGAGCATGGCCTGGAATGGATCGAGCCCCCGATCGCCCTGGCGCATCCGCTGGACGACGGCTCGGCCGCGCTGGTCCACCGCTCACTGGAGGCCACGGCCGCCGGGCTCGGCGAGGATGGCGACGCCTATCGGCGGCTGCTCGGCCCGGTCGCTCGCGACTGGGACACGATCGTGCGCGAGCTGGTCGGCCCGCTCCGCGTCGGAGCACCGCTGCGCCATCCCGTGGCCGTGACGCGCTTCGGTCTGCAGGCCGTGCAGCCGGTCACCTGGCTGGCACGGCGCTTCCGGACGCCACGCGCCAGGGCGCTGCTCGGTGGCGTGGCGGCGCACGCGTTCGTTCCCCTGCAGTGGCCGGTCACCGGTGCCTTCGCCATCTCGCTGCTCGGCAGTGCGCACGCGGTCGGCTGGCCAATCCCTCGCGGCGGCGCCCAGCACCTGGCCGATGCGCTGGCGTCCTATCTCCGCTCACTGGGCGGTGAGATCCAGACGGATCACGAGGTGACCAGCCTGGCGGCGCTGCCACCGCGTCGGGCGCTGCTGCTGGACGTCACGCCGCGCCAGGTCCTGCGCATCACCGGCGACCGATTCGGCGGGCTCTATCGCCGGCAGCTGCGCCGGTTCCGGTACGGGCCAGGGGTCTTCAAGGTCGACCTGGCGCTCGATGCGCCGATCCCCTGGGCCAACCCGGAGCTTGCGCAGGCGGGAACCGTGCACCTGGGTGGCGCCCTCGACGAGCTCGTGCGCTCCGAGCGGTCGGTGGGTCGCGGACGTCCGTCGGGCAGGCCCTTCGTCATGGTGGCGCAGCCATCGGCCTTCGATCCGACGCGCGCACCGCAAGGCCGGCACGTGGCGTGGGCCTACTGCCACGTGCCGAACGGTTCGCGCGCCGACCTGACGAATGCGGTGCTTGCCCAGCTCGAGCGCTTTGCGCCGGGAATCGGCTCGCATGTGCTCGGCCGCTCGACCATGGGGCCGGCGGCGATGGAGCGGTACAACGCCAACTATGTCGGCGGCGACATCACCGGCGGGCTCCAGGACCTGCGGCAGCTGTGGACCCGGCCGGCCATCCGCCCCGATCCGTACTCCACGCCGGATCCGGGCATCTTCATCTGCTCGGCCTCGACACCGCCCGGTGGCGGCGTGCACGGGCTGTGCGGCGCGCACGCGGCGCAGTCGGCTCTGCGCGGCGTGCTGGCCTAGATCACGCGGGCCTCGACCTCGCCGCGCTCCGTCGCCCAGCGCGGCGGCAGGTCGGGCAGCGCCACCCGATCGGCACCCAGCCACGCGCTCAGCTCGCGGATGGCCGTCTCGACCGCCGGCCAGGCATCGCGGGGAGCGTCCGGCTCGGCGTGGACGGCGTTCAGGCGCAGCACGCCCGCCTTGCGATCCATGACCGGGTCGATCCGCCCGATGAGCCGATCCCCGTGCAGGATGGGCAGCACGTAATAGCCGAACTCGCGCCTCGCCACCGGGATGTAGATCTCCAGCTTGAAGCGGAAGTCGAACAGCAGGAGCGCGCGCTCGCGGTCGGCAACCAGCGGGTCGAATGGGCCGAGTAGCACGGTGCGCGGCTGCCAGGCGCCGGCGTCCAGCTGCGCCAGAGCGTCGCGGTGGGCGAGCCAGTCACCGGGGAGGCCGTCGATCGCCACCGGCACCGCGACGCCGTCGGCCCGCAGGGATTCCTCAGCCTCGTCGCGGAAGGGCAGCGCCGCTGACTCGAGGGCATGGCCCCAGCCCGGGCGGTCGATGCCTCGCGCCCGAAGCTGGCGATCCAGCAGCTCGACCGCCGCCATCGGCTCAGGCAGCGGCTCCTCCGCACCTGGGAAGACGCGCTCGAACAGGTCCCAGACCCGCTGCGTCCCTTCGCGCCAGCTGATGGCGATCTCACCGGCATGCCACAGGATCTCGAGCATGCGCCCGGTGTTCTTTCCATCGTTCCAGCCGCCGGTCCGCCACGGCACGTCCGCCCGGTCGTCGAAGTCGCGGGTGAAGCGCGGGCCGTGGCGGCGGATCTCGTCGAGGATGTAGTCGCGGAAGCCGGCGTTGTCCTGCAGCCACTCGGCGACGTAGCTGCCGCGGGTGTAGTCCTGGCGGGGATAGCGCAGCATCACCGGGCGCTGCAGCGGCAGGTCGCTGACCGGGATCAGGTGCGCGCGGTACTCGAACAGCCGGCGCGGCGGCTCCTCCAGCATGGCGCGCAGCTCGTCGCGGTCGAAGGCGCCAACCCGGCTGAAGAGCGTGAGGCGCTCCGCACGGTCCACCACCGAGGTCGGGTCGACCTGCACCCGGGTGAGCCGCTCCACCGCCCCCAGCAGCGACGGGCGTGGCCCGGCCAGCTGGCTGGCGAGGATGGTGAGGCGGCGAGCGTCCTGCAGGCCGAGGCGTCGCATCGGACCCAGTGTGGCAGACTCCGCCGCATGATCGCCTCGGTGCGCGTGGTCGGCACGGGACGGGCGGGAACGGCCATCGCCGGGCGTCTGCGTCAGCGCCGGGTCCCGGTCAGCGCGGGGCGCGATCCAGTTGCCGACGCGGACCTGGTGCTGCTCGCCGTCCCCGACTCCGCAATCGCGGAGGTGGCGCAGCAGGTCCCCATCGGCCCATGGGTCGCCCACGTGAGTGGCGCGACGTTGCTGAGCGCCCTCGACCCCCACCAGCGCCGCTTCAGCGTGCACCCGTTGCAGACGCTCTCACTGCAGCGCGGTCCGGAGCAGCTCGACGGCGCCTGGGCTGCCATCACCTTCGAGACCGATGCTGCCCGGGCCGCAGCCGAATGGCTGGCCGCCACCCTTGGACTGCGCGCCTTCCCCCTGGCCGATGCGGACAAGCCGCTGTACCACGCCGGCGCGGCCATCGCCTCGAACTTCCTGGTGACCCTGTACCGGGCGGCGGCGCGGCTCCTCGAGGAGTCCTCCGCGCCGCCGGAGGCACTGGTTCCCCTGATGCAGCGCACGATCGAGAACGGCTTCGCGCTCACCGGGCCGATCGCGCGCGGTGACTGGTCCACGGTCGAGGCCCACCTCCGTGCCCTGGAGGAGCGCGCGCCGGACCTGGTTCCGCTGTACCGCGCCCTGGCGGAGGCCACGCGTCCGTGAAGCTGGCCCGGACCGTCGCCGAGCTGCGCTCGGTGCTCGACCCGTCGCACGCGGCCGGCCGCTCCGTCGGCCTTGTGCCGACCATGGGCGCCTTCCATGCCGGCCACCTGGCGTTGATGGCCGCCACCCGCGCCGCCAATGACCTGGTGGTCGTGTCGCTGTTCGTGAACCCGGCCCAGTTCGGGCCATCCGAGGACCTGGCGCGCTACCCCCGTGACGAGGCCGCCGACGCCGCTGCCGCCGACGCCGCCGGCGTCGACGTGCTGTTCGTGCCGTCCGTCGACGAGATGTACCCGCCCGGCTTCGACACCTGGGTCGATCCCGGCCAGCTGGCCACCGTCCTGGAAGGCGCCGTTCGTCCCGGCCACTTTCGGGGGGTGGCCACGGTCTGCACCCGCCTGTTCGGCCTGGTAGGGCCGGCGCGTGCTTACTTCGGGCGCAAGGATGCGCAGCAGGTGGCCGTGGTCAAGCAGGTCGTCCGGGACCTGGCCCTGCCCGTGGAGGTCGTGGCCTGCCCCACCGTTCGCGACCCCGATGGCCTGGCGCTCTCCTCCCGGAACGGCTACCTGTCGCCGGCAGAGCGAACAACGGCACTGGCGCTGCCGCGCGCGCTGAACGCCGGGCTGCGGGCACACCGGGACGGCGGCGATCCGGTCGCCTCAGCCGAGGCGGTGCTGGCCAGGGAACCGGGGCTGCCGGTTGACTATGTGGCCGTCGCAGACCTCGATGGACCGACGCTGGCAGCGGCGGTGCGGATCGGCGCAACCCGGCTCATCGACAACGTTCGGTTGGCGGACGGCTAGGTTGGCCGTGGCGACGCCACCGGTAGCCGTTGTCGGGGGTGGCACAATGGCCGGCATGAGCAGCGAGATGGGTCCCGGCACGACAGGTGGCGCTCCGAAGAAGCCCACCAGGATCGGCCTGGCGGAGTTGGCGGCGCTGAAGCACGACGGCACGCCGATCGTGATGGTCACCGCCTACGACACGCCCAGCGCACGGCTGGCGGACGAGGCGGGCGTGGACATCGTATTCACCGGCGACTCGGCAGCGAACAACGTGCTGGGCTACGCGGACACGACCCCGATCAGCATGGACGAGATGGTGATGCTGGCCAGGGCCGCGCGACGTGGGACGCATCGGGCCTTCTTCATGGTCGACATGCCGCTGGGCGCGTTCCAGGTCAGTGACGAGGACGCGGTACGCAACGCCGTGCGGCTCGTCAAGGAGACCGGCGCCGAGGCCGTGAAGATCGAGGGCGGCGGGCCGATGGTCTCGCGTGCCCGCGCGATCGTGGCCGCCGGCATCCCGGTGATGGGCCACCTGGGCCTCACCCCGCAGACCGCGACCATGCTGGGCGGCTACAAGGCGCAGGGGCGCACGGCCTCCAAGGCCCGCCAGCTCTATGCCGATGCCCTGGCGCTCCAGGCCGTCGGCTGCTTCGCCATCGTGCTCGAGGCAGTGCCCGCCAAGGTCGCCGCTCGGATCACCGAGGCGCTCCGCATTCCGACCATTGGCATCGGTGCCGGCGTGGAGACCTCCGGCCAGGTGCTGGTGTGGCACGACCTGCTTGGCATCAACGAGGGCCGCCTGGCCAAGTTCGTGAAGCGTTACGCCAACGTCGCCGGCGAGATCCGAGGCGGCCTCGAAGCGTTCGCCGCCGACGTTCGCGCCAAGGCCTACCCCGCCGAGGAGCACACGTACCCCATCAGCGACGAGGAGTTCGCGCTGTTCGAGTCAGAGGTCGCACCGGGCGTCCTGGTCGCCGACGACTGGCTCTAGGCCTCTCCTTTTCACCATCTGCTCACGAGCGGAGCCTTGGGCACGCTGCGGCATGGGTTCGAGCACCAAACAGCGCCCGGGAGGCCGAGCAGTCAGGTGCGCAGCTCGTAGACGAGCTCCAGGCCGTCGCGGTCGTCCCACTGCTGGCCGGTCTGCACGAATCCGAGCTTACGGATGAGGTTCTCCGACCGCTCGTTGCCGGGTGACACGCTGGCGCGGAAGAGGCGGATGCCGAATTCGCGGGTTGCCCAGGCAAACGCCCAGCGGACGGCCTCGATGGCGTACCCGCGACCGCGTGCCCCGGGCAGCAGCGAATAGCCGATCTCGACCATGCCGCGCTCGTCCGGTCCGGCGTGGAAATTCAGGTAGCCGATGACCTGGCGCGGGCCCGTCGCGGGCCTGAGGACGATGGCGCGCAGCAGCCACGGCCCGTCCGCCGGTCGTTCACGCAGCTGCTGGGCGCGGAAGGCGGCGAGCAGGCGGAGCTCGTCGACCCACTCGTCCGGGACCGAGGCGTCGATCCGCTCGGCGAGGCCATTGCCGTCTTCGTCTGCAACCGCGTCGAGCTCGGCCAAGGTCAGCAGGTGGAGCTCCAGCCGGTCGGTGACGATGACCTCGTGCACGCCCGGCCGCCTAGGTCTCGCCGGCACTGTGCGGCGCCGGAACCGCGGCCGCCACCTGCGCGACCAGGGCCGGCAGGATCTCGCCGATCTGGCCACTGAGCACGGCGTGCGCCACCCCATCCATCGGCGTTGGCTCGGCGTTGATGACGACCAGCCGCGCACCGTTGGCCAGCGCCCGTTCGGGCAACCAGGCTGCCGGGTACACCGTCAACGACGTGCCGATGGCCAGGAAGAGGTCGCTCTGCGCTGCCGCGGCCTCCGCCCGAGCCAGGTCGTCCCGGACCAGCTGCTGGCCGAACGAGATCGTCGCCGACTTGAGGATGCCGCCGCAGGCGAGGCATGCCGGATCGGGCTCGCCGGCGCGAACGCGCTCCAGCACGTCGCCCATCGGCCCACGGTCACCACAGCTGAGGCAGACGTAGTCGCGGCTGCTGCCATGGATCTCGATCACCCGCTCGGCGGAGCTGCCAGCCGCAAGGTGCAGGCCATCGATGTTCTGCGTGACGAGCAGGGCCAGGCGGCCGAGCCCCTCCAGCTCGGCCAGCGCCCGATGCCCCGCATTGGGCTGCGCTCGCAGCGCCGGGTGGTCCAGGCGCGCCTGCCACGCCTCGCGTCGAGCCTCGGGGTGCGCCAGGTAGTAGCGGATGTCGGCCCTGGCCTCCGCCTTCGGATCGCGCGTCCACACGCCCTGCGGCCCGCGGAAGTCGGGAATGCCCGATTCGGTGGAGATGCCCGCGCCTGTCAACGCGACGGTGTGGCGGGCGGCGGACAGCCAGGCGGCGACGTCCGACAGCGCCATCGGCCTATCCATGGGTAGCCGATGGTAGCGGCGACCTCAGATCCAGCCTCGCCAGCGGGCGATGCCCAGCACCACCACGGCCATGGCCACCATGGCGCCGATGGCGATCCAGAAGTTGGCCGGGTTGTCGAAGAAGTCGATCCGGAAGTTCATGCCCATCACCCCGGCCAGCACCACGGCCGGGAGCAGGATGGCGCTGAGGATGGTGAGCGTCTTCATGACCTCGTTGGTGCGCTGGGCCTCCGAGGCCATGTAGACGTCGAAGGTGCCGATCAGCAGCTCGCGGGCGTTCTCGACCGAGTCGACAGTACGCTCGAGGCGATCGACGATGCCGGGCCACGGCCGGCCGAGCCCCTCCAGCTCGAAGTCCGGCCGCGCCAGCGCGGCGAACGTCCAGCGATGCGGTGCGAGTGAGCGGCGCAGCAGCGCCACGCGGCGGCGGAGCCCGATGACCTCGCGCAGGAAGCGCGTGGCGTCGCGCGTGTGCAGCGCCGCTTCGTCCAGCGTGTCGATCCGCCGCTCGACCGCCTCCACCAGCTCGAGATAGCCGTCGAGCACGGCGTCCACCAGCACGGTCAGGAAGTCGGCGGCGTTCAGCTGGCCCAGCGCCGAGTCGCCGCGGATGTGCTCGCGGAACGCCTCGAAGGCGCTCACCTCACCATCGTGGGCGGTGATGACCTGGTTGGCAGCGACCACGATGTCGATGGCGGTGGGGGTCGGCAACGCGGCCGCACGCCGCTCGTCCCCTTCGCGCTCCTCGACGGCCAGCAGGCGAAGGTGCACGCGGTCCGGGTAGCGCAGCAGCCGCACCTCGCTGGAATCGGTGGCGAGCAGCTCCACCTCCTCTTCGGGCAGATCGAAGGCCTCGGCCAATGCCTCGATCTCCGCGCGCTCACGCCGTGCGAGGTCGACCCAGAGCAGCTGCTTATCGCCGAGCTGCTCCGCCGCGGCGCGGTCGAGATCGATGGTTTTGTCCGTCCCGTCGGCGTCGTAGAGGGTCGCGCGCAGTGCCTCGCGCGCGGGCGATGCGGTCACGCGGGCGGCCAGGTTGCACGGGACGGGCCAGCTGCACCGCGGAGGCGGCCGCGGCGGAGCGGCCGCTCAGCGGTGGTTATAGAACTCCACCCGCCAGCGCCATTCGGTTCCCTCGGGCGCATTCCACCATTCGACCAGGGTGCCGACCTCGCCACCCGGCAGGATCACCAGGGCGCCGAGGTCGGCGTCGGTGGGCCAGCGATCCTCGCGCGTCAGGCTGCCATCGGTGACCGCCAAGCGCGTCATCGGCAGGTACCCGGCCTCGCGCGTGACCTGGCCGCGGGCACGCACGCTGCCATCGAAGCGCCGTACCGTGACGTCAAGCTTCTTCGGGGCGCTGTGCACCCACAGCACGTCGGTCGGATCCAGGCGACCGCGCGCGAACGGGAGTCCCGTCGCGGCGGCACCGGGATACCACAGGTCCCACGTCTCGGTCGGCTGTGGGCTGATCATCGGCCGTCAGGGTAGCCGATGCATCGGCTCAGCGAACAGCCCCGAACAGCTCCTGCTTGGCCGATGCCTTGCGAGCGGCCATCCGGTCACCGAGCTCCTCGAGCTCATCGGCGTCGAAGACCTGGCGCGCCTTCTCGAACATCTCGCCCTCCTCCTCCTCGATGTGGTGCTCGATGTTCTCGGCCATGACCGTGACCTTCGGACCGAAGCGCTCGTCGGTCGGCTCCATGCCGTCCAGCTCGCCCATCAGGATGTTGACGACGTCGTGCTCCTCGTAGCCCTCCAGCACGATCTCCTTGGCCTTGGGGTGCTCCTTCAGGGTCGGGTAGAAGATTTCCTCCTCGATGATCTCGTGGACGGTGAGCTCTTCCTTGATCCTGCTGAAGAGCTCACCTCGCGTCTTCTCGGCGCGCTCGGTCGTCTCCTTGATCTCGGCCAGCAGAGGCTTGATGCGGTCGTGGTCTTCCTTGAGCAGCTTCAGGGCGTCCATCGGTCCTCCTCGGTGGTCGGTTGTGTGGTGTGGCGAGCGGCTCCTTGCATGTTCCGTTCCCATTGGTCCGGGAATTGCACGTAGCCAGGGGTCAGGTCGCGCGCAGATGCCGGCGACATAAGGAGGAACGTGGATGGGAATCATTGCGTGGATCGTGCTCGGCGCGATTGCCGGGTGGCTTGCCGGCCTTCTCGTCAAGGGTGACGAGGGGATGGGGATCATCATGCACATCATCCTGGGGATCGTCGGTGGCCTCGTCGGCGGCTGGATCGTGGCCGCCATCACCGGCGTGAACTTCATGGACAAGCTCGACATCGGCTCGATCATCGTCGCCGTGATCGGCGCGGTCGTGCTGGTCGTGGTGGTCAACATGGTCCAGGGACGCACCCGCACCGGCAGCGGGCCGATCTGATCGTCCGCGACGAATGACGTAGGCGGTCGTCGACCGTTCGTCCGTCGCGCCCGGCTGGCCTGATGCACAGCATGGGGCCGATGGACCTGGCAACGCCGTACGACCGCCTGCGCGACTGGATCGACCGCATCGCCACCCTGGGTGACGAGCCCGGCGACGATGCGGACCTGCGCGTCCGCAAGCATGCGCTGGCCATCACCGTCCTCGGCCTGATCCCGGCGGCCGTGCTGTGGGCGATCATCGGCCTCCTCATCGACCGGCCCCTGCTGACCGCCGGCTCTGCCTACTTCGCGGTGGCGATGCCGCTGACGCTGGTGCTGCTGCGCCGCACGAAGGCCTTCACGCCCATCATCCGCGTCACCCTGATCTCCGGCCTGGCGTACGTCGTCCTCGGGCACCTGGCGCTGGGCGGCATGAAGACCGGCGGCGCGAGCCTGATCTGGGGCCTGGTGGCGCCAGTGTCGGCCGTCCTCTACTTCGATCGCGACACCAGCCTGCGCTGGTTCGGCGTGTTCGTGGCCCTGGTGGTAGGAGCACTGGCCCTGGACCCGCTGGTGAGCAGCCTGCTCCCCGCCGACTGGTCCGACCCGCCGACCTGGCTGTTCGCCTACAACCTGCTCGGTCCGTCGCTGATCGTGCTGCTCCTCATCCGCTACGTCGACGGGCAGCGCCTGCGGGCGCAGCTCGACTCGCGGCGGATGCTCCACGACATGCTGCCGGGTGGCATCGCCGAACGGCTGGCCGACGGCGAGCGGCTGATCGCCCAGACGCACGAGTCGGTGAGCGTGCTGTTCGCCGACGTGGTCGGCTTCACCCAGTTCGCCGGCAACACCGCCGCGTCGGACCTCATCGTCACGCTCAACCAGCTGTTCTCGATCTTCGATCGGATCGCGACCCGCCACGGGCTGGAGAAGATCAAGACCTCGGGCGACGCGTACATCGCGGTGGCCGGAGCTCCGGTGCCGATGGAGCGGCATGCCGACGCCGCGGTGCTGGCCGCCATCGAGATGCAGCGCGCCGTTGGCCTGCTGGGCGGCTTCCGGCGGCGCGCGCTGCAGGTGCGCATCGGCATCGCCTCGGGCCCGGTCATGGCCGGCGTCATCGGTGAGCGGCGGTACACCTACGACCTGTGGGGCGACACGGTGAACCTCGCCAGCCGGATGGAGTCGCACGGGCTGCCCGGACAGATCCAGGTCTCGGCCGCGACGCACGCGCTGACGGCCAAGCCGCTGCCGTGGGTCGAGCGCCTGGTCGACGTGAAGGGCAAGGGCGAAATGACGGCCTTCGTGCTGGACCCGGAGGCGGTGCCGGATGCGGTGGCCGTGCGGCCGATCGAGATTGCCGCGCTGGCCGAGCACTTCGAGCCCACCGCGCCGGCGGTGCCGGTCATGGGGCGCTCGGACTCGCAGCCCGCTATCCTCTAGTCCTCCGCACCTCGCGGAGACCTCCGCCCGGTCGTTTGCTTCTCGAGTCGGCCGCGGGCCGAGTCCCTATTCGAGAAGAGACCAGGAGTCCATGGTGGCGACCGGAACGGTCAAGCGCGTCATCTCGGACCGCGGCTTCGGCTTTATCGCGGGTGAGGATGGCAAGGAGTACTTCTTCCATCGGGACGGGCTGAACAGCTCGCTCGACTTCGACCGCTTGGTCGGCGGCGAGCGCGTCAGCTTCGACACCGAGCAGGGACCCAAGGGGGATCGCGCGGTTCGCGTCGAAGCGGCCTAGCCCCATCCCCTCGCGCATGCACGCGGCGCCCGGCCACCACGGCCGGGCGCCGCTGGCATCCCGATCGCTAGTATCACGGCGCATGCACCCGTTCGGTGATACCCGCCCCCGCACTCGGCCGCCCGCTTGGACCCGCTGAAACCCATCCGTCCCGACCGGCAGCCGGCCCGCGTCGATCCGCACCTCGAGGTCCGCGAGCGGAGACGTGGCCAGCGTCCCGGTGACGCGTACGTCCGCATCGTGCGGCCGTTCGAGGACGAGTTCGAGCGCTCGGACGAGGGCACGCTGATCGCCTCGGAGAAGACGATCCTGGCGCGGCAGGGCTGGCACGCCTGGCTGCGCGGGCTCCGCACACTCCTCATCGGCCGTCCAATCTCGACCGAGCGTGAGCATCACGAGCGCCTCACCAAGCTCAAGGCGCTGGCCATCTTCAGCAGCGACAACATCAGCTCCTCGGCGTACGCGACCGAGGAGATGATGCGGATCCTGGTCCTGGGCGGGATCGCGGCGATCAGCCTGACGATGCCCATCACCATCGCCATCGTCGTGATCCTGGGCATCGTGGCCACGAGCTACATGCAGACGATCAAGGCGTACCCGAACGGTGCCAGCAGCTACATCGTCGCCAGCGACAACCTGGGGACGCTGCCCGGGCTGACCGCCGCCTCGGCGTTGCTGATCGACTACACGCTGACCGTCGCCGTGTCGGTGTCATCGGGAGTGGCGGCCATCACCTCGATCGTGCCGAGCATGTTCGATGCACGCGTCCTGATCGCCGTCGGCATCGTCGCGGTGCTGATGCTCGGCAACCTGCGCGGCATCCGCGAGTCCGGCTCGATCTTCATGGCCCCCACCTACCTGTACATCGTGACCGTCGGCGCCATGATCGGCATCGGCCTGTTCCGTCAGTTCGTCGTCGGCGACCTCGGCACCTTCGACGTGCCGCCCGCCTGGACGCAGGCGGAGGCGGGCAATCCCGGACAGATGATCGGCCTGGCCGCGGTCTTTCTCACCCTCCGCGCGTTCAGCTCCGGGGCCGCCGGCCTGACGGGTGTCGAGGCGGTGTCGGACGGCGTGCCGGCCTTCAAGCCGCCTGAATGGCGAAACGCGCGCATCACCCTCGCCTGCCAGGCCACGGTGTTCGGCGCGCTGTTTCTGGGCATCAGCTACCTCGCGAGCGCGATCCACGTGATCCCGGACCCGGATGAAGTGCAGACCGTGCTGTCCCTCATCACGCGCCACGTCACGGGAAATGGCTGGTTCCTTGTCCTGATCCAGGTGGCGACCGCACTGATCCTGGCGCTGGCCGCCAATACCTCCTTTGCAGACTTCCCGCGCCTCTCGAGCTTCCTGGCGCGCGACGGCTTCATGCCGCGCCAGTTCGCGTTCCGCGGGGAGCGCCTGGCCTTCACGACCGGGATCGTCGCGCTGTCCGCCGTGGCGGCCCTGCTGCTGGTGATCTTCAACGCGAGCGTGACCGCGCTGATCCCGCTCTATACGCTGGGCGTGTTCGTCGCCTTCACGCTGTCGCAATCGGGCATGGTCGTCCGCTGGTGGCAGCGCCGGGAGCCGGGGTGGCGGTTCGGCCTGGTCATCAACGGCCTCGGGGGGCTGACCACCGCCGTCATCGCCGTGATCGTGGCGAGCACGAAGTTTCTCTCGGGCGCCTGGATCGTCGTCTTCATGGCGCCGATGCTGATCATCGTGATGCTCGGTATCCGGCGGCACTACCGGACCCTCGACGCGCAGATGGCCCTGGAGCGGATTCCGGAGGGGAAGGAGGCGGCGGCCGAGCCAATCGTCATCGTCCCCATTGCCCGGCTGGATCGACCGGCACGCAACGCGATTTCGTTCGCAAACTCGATCAGTGCGGCGCCGACCGCGGTCCACATCACCAACGATCCTGCCTCAGCCGCCGAGTTGCGCACTCGCTGGCCAATGTGGGCCGGCAAGACGGATCTGGTGGTCGTGGAGTCGCCCTATCGGGCCCTTATCGGCCCGTTGCTGCGCTACATGGACGCGCTGCAGGCACAGGATCCTGGCCGGCCGATCCTCGTGGTCCTGTCCGAGATCGTCCCCCGGCACTGGTGGGAGAACCTCCTTCACAACCAGACGGCACTGCGGCTCAAGCTGCGCCTCTTCTTCCGCCCGAACACCATCGTGGCCGACGTGCCCTACCACGCCCCTGAGGCCTGACCGTGCCCGGACCGCTGGCCGGCTGGCGAGCATGGGGGCCGGTCGGGGCATCTGCGATCACCGCCGTCATGCTCCTGTTCGCGACGGCACTGGTCGAGCTCCTCGAAGGTCCGGTCGGCGTGCCAACGGCGTCGGCGACGTACCTCCTGGCCGTCATCGGCAGCGCCGCCCTGTTCGGCACGCCGGCTGGCATCGGCGCCTCGGTCGCCGCCTTCCTCCTCTATGACTTCCTGTTCGTCGAGCCGCGCTACACCTTCACGGTCGCCGATCCCGGTGAGTGGCTCAACCTCATCCTGTTGCTGGTGGTGGGCATCGCCGTCGGGCAGCTGGCGGCGGCCCTGCGGAGCCGCGCCGAGACGGCCATCGCCCGCGAACGCGAGGCACGGGCGCTGTTCGGAGTCAGCCGGGCGCTCGCGACACGGGTGAGCACCATGCGCGTGCTGGACGCCGTGGCCGACGTGCTGCTTCGCGAGGCACATCTCGATCGCGTCTGGATTGGCATGGCTCGCGGCGGCGCCGCCGAGCGGGTCGTCGCCGATACCGGAAGCGGCGTGGCGCCGAGGACGCCTCCGGCCTCCTACTACACCCTGCGGCGCATGCCCGGCGAGACACCGGCCGAATGGGTGCGAGTCCACACCCCCACCGTCACGCGGGCCGCCTCGCCGGCATCGGTTCCTTACCGCGTGATCCTGGAGGCGAATGCCCAGACGCTGGGATCGATCTGGGCGATGACGCGCGAGGGTGGCGGGCCGCCGGCAGCCGCCGAGACTCGACTCCTGGCAGCGGCGGCGGACCAGTTGGGCCAGGCCTTCGAGCAGGATCGCCTGGCGGAGGAGGCTCGCAACGCGGAGGTTGCCCTGCGCAGCGACGAGCTGAAGTCGGCCCTGCTGGAATCGGTGTCCCACGACTTGCGCACTCCCCTGGCCACGATCCGGGCGGCGGCGGGCACGATCATGGACAGGCACCTGGACCCCAGCCGCGAAGATGTCGTGGCAAGCGCCGAGGCGATCGACCGGGAGGCCGATCACCTCAACCGCGTGGTCACCAACCTGCTGGATCTCAGCCGGATCGAGGGAGGGGCGTTGCGGCCAGAGATCGAGCCGACCGAGCTGTCGGACGTCGTCCAGCCGGTCCTTGAGCGGCTCAGGGCTCACCTCGCCAAGCGAGTCGTGGACGTCGAGCTTCCGGACACCCTGCCGCTGGTGCTGGTCGATCCGGTATATCTCGACCAGATTATCGCGAATCTGGTCGAGAACGCCTGCAAGTACGTTCCCGAAGGCCAGGAGATTCGGATCCGGGCGATCCCGCTGACGGAGCTCGTGCGGCTGACCGTGGAGGACTCCGGGCCTGGCGTACCGGACGAATCGCTGTCGCACCTCTTCGAGAAGTTCTACCGGGTGTCGGGCAGCCGGCGCTCGCGGCCTGGAACCGGGATCGGCCTGACCGTCGTGCGCGGCCTGACCGAAGCCATGGGTGGCCGAGTGACCGCGCGACCCAGTGAGCTCGGTGGCCTGGCGGTCGACGTCGACATGCAGCGGGCCGCGGACGAGGACGAAACCGCCCACGAGGCCGATGCGGCGATCGGCGGCGCACGGTGAGCGCACGTCGTCCCAGCGTCCTGCTGGTCGAGGACGACGATCCGACGAGGACGGAGCTCGCCAGGAACCTGCGGTTGAACGGCTACGACGTGATGGAGGCGGCCATGGTGGAAACGGCCCTGCAACATTGGGAGCAACGGCGGCCCGACCTGATCGTGCTGGACCTCGGCCTGCCCGATGGCGACGGCATGAGCGTGCTGTTCGCGGCGCGAAAGGAGGCCACCACGCCCGTCGTCATCCTTTCGGCGCGCGGCGAGGAGCGCGCCAAGGTGGTGGCCCTCAACCGCGGAGCCGATGACTATCTGACCAAGCCGGTCGGCACGGCCGAGCTCAATGCTCGGCTGCGCGCGGTCCTGCGTCGCGCCGCCGGCCCCGCGGCCGACGCGCAGGGAATCGTCCGGAACGGCTCGGTCGAGCTGGACCCGATGGCCCACGTCGTCCGCGTGGCGGGGAGGGTCGTCGACCTGACCCCCAGGGAGTACCAGATCCTGGCGCTGTTGCTCAGCCATCCCGGGCACCTGGTGACGCGCGGCCGGATCCTGCGGGCGGTATGGGGCGAGGCGTACCAGGGTGACGATCACCTCGTCCACGTCCACGTCAGCAAGCTGCGCCAGAAGCTTGGCGAGGCGGACGCGTCCGGCGACACGCGCGGCCTGATCGTCACCGAACCCGGCGTTGGCTACCGGGTGCGGGAGGCGCGACCGGAATCTTGAGCATTCCTTGAGGGTTTGCCCGCCCTGCCGGCAGGAATACGCTTGGACGCAGGGCGCACGCTCAGGGTGTGGAGAAGTCCGAGCACGCCACGTTCGACGCGAGCGCAGCGACCGCCAAGCTCGACCAGGAGCTGAACCTGGTCGTCAACGCGGTCGATGCAGTCGCTGCCGGCACATTCCGCAGCGTGACCGTGGCGGGCATGCGATTCGGCGAGGAGCTGCTCCCGCAGGCACGCCAGCTCGCTGAAGCGCGCGGCCTTGCCGTCCAGCCGCTCTTCTCCACCGACGAGCACGGCGCAGACCTTCTGGTCGAGCGCCCCGCCGAGCCGGCGCGATGAGCAACCCGATCCTGCTGGTCGAGGACGACGAGCCGCTGCGCACGTTCATGGCGCGCGGCCTGCGCGGCGGCGGCCGAAGCGTCACGGAGGTGGACTCGGCGGAGGATGCGATCCAGGTCCTGGCCTCGGGCGTCCGCCCCTGCCTGGTGATCCTGGATATCAACCTCCCCGGTGAAAGCGGCTGGGAGCTCCTCCGTTCCGGCACATTCCACGACGCGGGCGACCCACCGGTGATCGTTGCCAGCGCAACGGCCATCCGGCCGCGGCGGCTGCGCGAATTCAACGTTTCGGGCTACCTGCCCAAGCCATTTCCAGTCGAAACCCTCACGGCGACCGTCGAGCGGCTGCTGTCCAACACGAGGGAAGAGGGAGAAGCGTGACCGACCTGCAAATCCTGCTGATCATCGCGGCCTGCGCGGTGGCCCTGACGGGCTACCTGCTGCTGTGCGAGGCGGTGCGCGAATGACCGCGCTCGAAATCCTGGCCGCCGTGGCCGCCGGGCTGGTCTTCATCTACCTCTTGTGGGCGCTGCTGCGCCCGGAGGACCTCTAACCCATGGGCTTCACCGACTTCGCGACGCTCGCGCTCCTGGCGGGGGCGATCGTCCTGGTCACGCCAATCCTCGGCCGCTACATCCATCGGGTGATGGAGGGCGAGCGGACCTTCCTCAGTCCGGTGCTACGCCCCGTTGAGCGCTTCATCTACCGCGTCTGCGGCATCGACGAGACGGTCGAGCATGACTGGAAGGGGTACACCGTCTCCGTCCTGGCCATGGCCTTCGTGGCAATCGTGGCGGGGTATATCGTGATGCGGCTGCAGGACGTTCTGCCCTTCAGCCAGGGCGGCATCCCGCCCATGTCGCCCGACCTGGCGTTCAATACGTCGGTCAGCTTCGAAACGAATACGAACTGGCAGAACTACTCTGGCGAAACCGGCGCCACCTACCTGACGCAGGCCACGGTCCTGGCAGTGCGCAACTTCACCTCGGCTGCCACCGGGCTGGCGGTTGCGATCGCCCTGATCCGCGGCCTCACCCGACGCAGCAGCAAGACGCTGGGCAACTACTGGGTCGACCTGACCCGTGGCGTGCTCTACATCCTGCTGCCGATCTCGATCGTCGGCGCCCTCATCCTCGTGTGGCAGGGCGTTCCGCAGACCTGGGATCCGAACCACACGATCACCACGCTGCAGGGTGGCCAGCAGAGCATCGCGCTGGGCCCGATCGCGTCGCAGGAATGGATCAAGGAGCTCGGCAACAACGGTGGCGGCTTCATGAACGCCAATTCCTCCCATCCGTTCGAGAACCCGACGCCGCTCACCAACTGGCTCGAGATCTTCGCGCTGCTGATGATCTCGTTCTCGTTGACCTACACCTTCGGCCGATACGCCGGCAATCAGCGTCAGGGCTGGACGATTTTCGGTGCCATGGCCGCGATCCTCGTGGTCGGCATGGTGGTGGCGATGCACAACGAGTACGCCGGCAATCCTCTCTTTCCGGCCGGCGTCGACCAGTCGGCACTCGGCGCGATGGAGGGCAAGGAGACGCGCTTTGGATCCGCCGTTGGTGGCCTTTTCATGGCCGCCACGACCGGAACGAGCACCGGGGCGATCAACTCCTGGCACGACAGCGCCCAGCCGCTGGCCGGCCTGGTCCCGCTCTTCAACATGGAGCTCGGCGAGATCACGCCGGGCGGCATCGGCGCCGGCATGTACGGCATGCTGGTCATCGGCGCCATCCTGGCGGTCTTCATCGCCGGGCTGATGGTCGGCCGCACGCCGGAGTTCCTGGGCAAGAAGGTCGAGTCCTTCGAGATCAAGATGGCGATGCTGACCGCCCTGGTGCTGGGTGCCAGCATCCTGGGCTTCACCGCCCTCGCCTCGGTGCTGCCCGACGGCGTGAAGGGCCCGCTGAACAGCGGCCCCCACGGCTTCAGCGAGATTCTCTACGCCTTCTCGAGCCAGACCGGCAACAACGGCTCGGCCTTCGCCGGCCTCACCGGTAACACGCCGTTCTATAACGTCACCGGCGGCTTCGCGATGCTCATCGGGCGCTACGGCATGATCGTCCCGATCCTGGCGCTGGCCGGCTCGATGGCCGCCAAGCGCGCGGTCGCACCGTCACTGGGCACGTTCCCGACGACCGGCGTGCTGTGGACGGTGCTGCTCATCGGCGTGGTGATCATCGTCGGCGCGCTCACCTTCTTCCCGGCCCTCTCGCTGGGCCCGATCGTCGAACAGCTGCTGCAAAACAGCGGAAAGGTCTTTTGATGGCCCTCCTCTCCGTCGACCTGGGACGCGGCACTCGCCGCTTCCAGCGCTTCGTCACCCTTCGCGGGGCCAAGCCCGGTGGTGAGCCGCCCACGCCGCGGGGCGTCTTCGACCCGGACCTGCTCCGCTCGGCCATCCCGCACGCTTTCCGCAAGCTCGATCCGCGCCAGCTGATCCGCAACCCGGTCATGTTCGTCGTCGAGATCACGGCCGTGCTGGTCACACTCGTCGCAATCGGCAACGTCACGGGCTTCGAGACGGACGCCGGTCCAGCCGGGCTCGGCTTCCAGGTCCAGATCGCCATCTGGCTGTGGTTCACGGTCCTGTTCGCGACCTACGCCGAGGCCGTCGCCGAGGCACGCGGCCGCGCACAGGCGGCCACCCTGCGCAAGACGCGGTCCGAAACGCAGGCGCATCGGCGCGCGGCTGACGGCTCCCTCGAGACCGTCGGATCGTCCGAGCTGCGCCGGGACGACATCATCGTCGTCGAGGAGGGCGAGACGATCCCGGGCGACGGCGACGTCATCGAAGGCGTCGGGTTCGTCAACGAAGCGGCCATCACGGGTGAGTCGGCGCCAGTCCTCAAGGAGCCCGGCACCGATATCCGCAGCTCGGTCACGGGCGGCACGACACTGGTCAGCGACCGCCTGGTGGTCCGCGTCACGGCCGATCCCGGCGAGACCTTCCTGGATCGGATGATTGCCCTGGTCGAGGGCGCCAAGCGCCAGCGCACGCCGAACGAGATCGCACTCGCGATCCTGCTGGCCGGCCTGACCATCATCTTCCTGATGGCGACCGTCACCCTCAGGCCGTTCGGCGACTTCGCCGGCACGGTCGTGAGCACGGTCGCATTGGTGGCGTTGCTGGTTTGCCTCATTCCCACCACGATCGGCGGACTGCTGTCCGCCATCGGCATCGCCGGCATGGACCGCGTGGCGCGCTTCAACGTGCTGGCCATGAGCGGCCGGGCAGTCGAGGCATCCGGTGACGTGGACGTCATCCTGCTCGACAAGACCGGCACCATCACCTACGGCAACCGGCTGGCATCGGCCATCACCCCGGCAACCGGTGTGCCGGAGGCCGAGGCGCTCACGGCCGCGCTGGTGGCCTCGATCCAGGATGAGACGCCCGAGGGGCGCTCGATCGTCGAGCTGGCTCGCAATCGGCTCGCCGAGCTCGGGCAGCCCGCGGGGGTGGATGACAACAGCGGCTTCGCGGCCCTGGCGGCCACGATCGCCGAAGAGATCCCATTCCGCGCCGAGACGCGCACGAGCGGCGTCCGGACGACGGACGGCGGGCTGATCCTCAAGGGCGCGGTGGACGCCATTGCCGCCCACCTGGACGGCCAGATGCCGGCCGAGATCGTGGCCGCCTCCGACGAGATTGCCGACCGCGGCGCGACGCCGCTCGCCCTCCGCCGCGATGGCCGGGTGCTGGGTCTCGTGGAGCTGAAGGACACGGTCAAGGAGGGGCTCATCGAGCGCTTCGCCGAGTTCCGGCGGATGGGGATCCGGACGGTGATGATCACCGGCGACAACCCGCGCACCGCCGCCACGATCGCCAAAGAGGCCGGCGTCGACGACTTCATCGCGCAGGCCACGCCCGAGGACAAGATCGCCTTCATCCGTCGCGAGCAGGGAGAGGGCCATCTCGTCGCCATGACCGGTGACGGCACGAACGATGCCCCGGCCGTGGCCCAGGCGGACGTCGGGCTGGCCATGAACAGCGGCACGTCGGCGTGCAAGGAGGCCGCCAACATGGTCGACCTCGACTCCGATCCGACCAAGCTGCTCGAGGTCATCGCCATCGGCAAGCAGCTGCTCATCACGCGCGGCTCGATCACGACTTTCTCGATCGCAAACGATGTCGCCAAGTACTTCGCCATCCTGCCGGCCATGTTCGTCAGCGTCTACCCGGAGCTGAACGGGCTGAACATCATGGCCCTCTCGACACCGCAGAGCGCCATCCTGTCGGCCGTCATCTTCAACGCGCTGATCATCGTCGCGCTCATCCCGCTCGCCCTGCGGGGAGTGGCCTTCCGAGCCGCGCCCGCCAGCGAGCTGCTCCAGCGCAACCTGCTCATCTACGGCCTGGGCGGGATCGTCGCTCCGTTCCTCGGAATCAAGGCGATCGATCTCCTCGTCTCGGCCCTGCATCTGGCATAGGACACACCCATGACTACCTTCCTTCGTCGCTCACTCTGGCCGGCGATCGCGCTGCTGATCGCGCTGACGCTGGTCACCGGCGTCATCTATCCGGCGGTGGTCACCGCCATCGCCCAGGTCGCGTTCCCGCACCAGGCCAACGGCTCGTTCATCGAGACCGCCGATGGCCGAACCATTGGCTCGAGCCTCATCGGCCAGTGCTTCCAGGACGACAAGTACTTCTGGGGCCGGCCGTCGGCGGCCGGCGCGACTGACGACAACCCGTGCGGCTACGACGGCACGTCGTCGGCGGGCTCGAACCTGGGGCCGACCAGCAAGGCGCTGCTCGACCGCATCGCGGCCGACGTGGAGCGCCTGCGCAGGGCAAACCCCGACGCCAGCGGGCGCGTGCCGGTGGACCTCGTCACGACCTCTGCCTCGGGCCTCGATCCGGAGATCAGCCCTGACGCAGCGGAGTTCCAGGTGCCGCGCGTCGCCAAGGCGCGCGGGATGAGCGAGGACCAGGTGCGTGAGTACGTCGCTCGCCACACGGAGCAGCCGTTCCTCGGCATCCTGGGCCAGCCGCGGGTCAATGTCCTGGAGCTCAACCTCGACCTGGATGGCCTGCTGGCCGACTGAGGTAGCCCTGACGATGGCTGATCCAGAGCGCGATGCGCTTGATGTCCGCCCCACGGCGGACGAGATGCTGGCGCGCATCCACGCCGAGACTCCCAGCCCGCGTGGCCGGCTGCGGGTCTATCTCGGCATGGCGCCCGGCGTTGGCAAGACCTACAAGATGCTCGAGGAGGGGCATCGCCGCCTGGATCGGGGCACCGACGTCGTCATCGGCTTTGTCGAGACGCATGGCCGGTCGGTGGTGGCCGCCCTCCAGGACGGGCTGGAGATCCTGCCGCGCCGCCACATCGAGTACCGCGGCGTCACCGTCGAGGAGATGGACACCGACGCGATCATCGCCCGCGCGCCGGTCGTGGTCCTGGTGGACGAGCTGGCCCATACCAACGTGCCGGGTTCCGTGCACGAGAAGCGCTGGCAGGACGTGGAGGCCATCCGTGACGCCGGAATCCATGTCGTCAGCACCTGCAACGTCCAGCACCTCGAGTCCATGGCCGATGCGGTCGCCACCATCACCGGCGCCCCCGTCAACGAACGCCTGCCGGACGAGGTGCTGGA
Source organism: Candidatus Limnocylindria bacterium (assembly GCA_036556325.1). Classification (GTDB taxonomy): domain Bacteria; phylum Chloroflexota; class Limnocylindria; order QHBO01; family QHBO01; genus DASSCW01. The sequence continues at coordinate 30,161 of DATBJR010000106.1, forward strand.
GGCGGCCGACGAGGTGGAGCTCGTCGACATGAGCCCGCACGCGCTGCGGCAGCGGATGAAGCACGGAAACGTGTACCCGCCCGATCGCGCGGCGGTCGCGCTCGAGCGCTTCTTCACCGAGCCGAACCTCACGGCGCTGCGCGAGTTGGCGCTGCGGTTTGTCGCCGGTCACGTCGACGAGGAACTGGAGGAGATCACTCCCGGTGGCGGAGGGCGGGCGCGCGGAGTGACCGAACGGGTCGCGGTCGCCATTGATGAGAGCCAGCGGAGCCGCCCGGCGCTGCGGCGCGCGGCCGCCATCGCCGCCGCCCTCCACGCCCCGTTGCTGGCGATCGTGGTGGAAACGCCGCACGCCGAGCATCGCTCGTTCGACAGCGAGCGTGACCTCCGGGAAAACCTCGATTATGCGGAGGACCTGGGCGCAGAGGTCGTTCGCACGGAGGCGACCAAGCCGGTCGAGGGCCTCATCGACATGATCTCGCGCCGCCGGATCACGCACGTCGTCCTTCCCTACGAGCCCAGCACCGGATTCGCCGGCTTCCGCCGACCGGCGACCAGCGACGAGGTCCTGAGCCGCCTCCCCTCGGTTGAGGTGCACCTGGTCGCCGACGACGGGCGCCGCTAGCGAGCCCAGCACCCGGTACAGAATTCGTTGCGGGCGCGGTCTGCGCGAGCGCAATATGCGCTGTCGCGAACCGCGGCTCGCGTCCCGGTCCTGCCGCCCACGCGGGCACACCGCGCATACCACGACTGGAGGAGTGGATGACCGCCGAGACCATGCGCGTCGGGGAGATGCCAACCCGTGAGGGCGACCTCACCATTGAAGGGCACGGGATGGAGCCGATCCCGGAAGATGCTCGCTACGGCTCCGTCGGCAGAGTCTTCACCGTCTGGTTCACGCCGAACCTGGTGCCGGCGGCCTTCTTCATCGGCACGCTGGTCACGCTCGACTTCCTGCAGCTCGGCTTCTGGACCTCGATCCTGGCCGTGCTGGTCGGCAACCTGGTCGGTGCCTTCTTCGTCGCCCTGCTGAGCACCATGGGCCCAAAGCTCGGCCTTGCCCAGCTCCCCGCGGCGCGGCTGCCATTCGGCAAGTCGATCGTGGTGCCGGGGCTGCTCAACTGGTTCAGCACCATTGGCTGGGACGGCATCAACAACGTGTTCGGCGCGATCGCGCTGACCATCCTCATCCCGGCCCTGCCGTTCTGGGCGGCGTTGCTGATCATCGTCGTCTGCCAGGCGGCGCTGGGGATCATCGGCTACGAGGCGATTCACACCTTCGAGAAGTGGATGGCCTTCGTGCTGGGCGCCATGTTCGTCGTCCTGACGATCTCGATCTTCGGCCAGGCCGATACCGGCGCGACCGATGGCATGGGCGGTGCCGACCTCATCGGCGCCTTCATCGGCTACGTGGCCATCGTCGCCAGCTTCGTGCTGGCCTGGAGCCTCTACGCCTCGGATTACTCGCGCTACCTGCCGGTCAACACCGATTCCCGGCGGGTCTTCTGGAACACGCTGCTGGGCATGGCCATCGCCTCGGCCTGGCTCGAGATCCTTGGCGTGCTGGTTGCGTCCCAGGCGACGGGTGGCGAATCGAGCGACACGATCTACTCCGTGCTCGGTGGCTCCGGCTCCATCATCGCGGCGCTCGCCATGGTGGCGATCTTCATCGGCACCATCGCCGTGAATGCCATGAACGACTACACCGGCTCGCTGTCGCTGCTGGCCGCCGGGGTGAAGATCAAGCGGGTCTTCTCCGCCGCGGCGGTGGCGATCCTGGGCTACCTGTTCACCCTGTTCCTGCAGTTCAACGGCGAGTTCTCGGCCAACTTCTACAACTTCCTGCTGTTCATCAGCTACTGGATCTCGCCGTTCGTCGGCGTCGTCCTGGCCGACTGGTGGCTGCGCGGCAGGAGTGCGAACGCGTGGTCGATCGTCGACTTCGCCAGGCTCCCGTCCGGCACCGCGGCGCTGGTGGCCCTGGTGGTCGGCTTCGCGGTCGGCATCCCGTTCCAGAACTCGGGCCTGGGCTACGAGTGGGGCGGCCCGTTCAACTGGGTCACCGCCAACTACCTGCACGGCGCCGACCTGGCGTACTACGTCGGCGGGCTGGTGGCCTTCCTCATCTACTGGTTCGGGGCCCGCGGCGCGGTCCAGCGCGCCTGAGCCAATCCCTCCGTGCCAGCACCGGGCCCCGGTGGCGACCGCCGCCGGGGCCCATCGGCGTCTAGGCCGGCTCCGCCTGGTGGGGCCGATGGACGACGGGCGCCAGCGGCAGGCTGGCCACGTGCCGGGCGATCTCCTGGGCCGATGCGATCCATAGTCCATCGATCTCCCTGGCGCGCGCGATCAGCGTTTCGAGCGCCACCGCCCGCGACGCCCGCCCGCTGATGAACGGGTGGTTGGTCAGCACGAAGAGGCCGCCCTCCTCCACGAGCGCCTCGAGCTCCAGCGTCCAGCGCGCCAGGACCTCCGCGGGGCTGGCGATGAGCCCGGTGCCGGTGATGCCGGGCAGGTAGGCGTACGGCTCCCAGTCGTCCAGGCTCCAGTGGCAGGGGAGCTCGACGATGGGATCCGAGCCGTCGCCGGTGTGCAGCAGGTACGGGTGGTCCGCGTCCATCAGGCCCGAGTCGTACAGGAACCCGTGGCGGGCAAGCAACCCGGGCAGGCGGTCGGTGATCTCCCACATCGGTGCGCGATAGCCCACCGGGCGTACCCCCAGCACCGCGTCCAGGGCCTCCAGGCCGCGGAGCAGCCGCCGCTCCTCCGTCTCGGCGTCCGGTGCCGAATGCGCGCCCTCGTGCAGGTAGCCGTGATGGGCGATCTCGTGGCCGGCATCGCGGACCGCCTTCACCGTGTCAGGCCAGTGCTCGGCGGTGTAGCCCGGCACGAAGAAGGTGGCTCGCACCCCCTGGCGGTCCAGCACGCGGAGGATGCGCGCCCCGCCGGTGCGAGGGCCGTAGGCCTGGTGCGACATGACGTCCAGCCAGGTCGCCGACTCCGGGTGCTCGAACAGGATCGCAGACTCGGCATCCATGTCGAAGCTGAAGACCGCCGCGGCGCGGTAGCCGGCCGGCCAGCTGAAGCCGGGAGGCATCGGCTCCGTCCAGGCAGGCGTCCCGTCGGCCACAGCCGCTACGCCGCGGGGCTGCGCTGGAGAGCGACCAGCGACAGCATCTCGTAGGCCAGGTTGGCGGCGAGCGTCGCGGTCTGGCCGGCGGGGTCGTAGGCGGGGATGACCTCGACGACGTCGAAGCCCACGAAGTCGATCCCTGTCAGCCGGCGCACGATGGCGAGCAGGTCACGGGCCGAAGGGCCGCCCGCCTCCGGCGTGCCGGTGCCCGGGGCATAGGCCGGATCGACGACGTCGATGTCGAAGGAGATGAACGCCGGCCGATCCCCCACCCGCTCCCGCACCCGCTGCGCGACGGCCTCCGGCCCGACGGCGAAGACATCTTCGGTGGTCAGGTAGTCGAGGCCCAGCTCGTCGCGCAGGCCGGTCCAGTCCGCCGCCTCGTAGAGGGAGCCGCGCAGGCCCACCTCGATCGAGTGGGCCACGTCCACCAGCCCTTCCTCGATCGCGCGGCGCATCCACGTCCCGTGGTTGTACTTCTCGCCGAAGTAGCTGTCCCAGGCGTCGGTGTGCGAGTCGAAGTCGATGACCGCCACCGGGCCGCGGGAGCGCGTGGCGCGCAGGTGGGGCAGGGTGCAGGCGTGGTCGCCGCCGATGAGCAGCGGGACCACGCCGGCCTCCACGATGGGGCTGACCGCCTCCTCGATGGCCGCATAGCTGCGCTCCGTGTAGCCGGGCACGATCGCCACGTCGCCATAGTCGACGCAGCTCAGCACGTCGAACGGCTTCACGTCCAGGTTGGCGTTGTACGGCCGCAGCATGACGCTCGCCGCGCGCACGGCGTTCGGCCCGAAGCGGCCGCCGATGCGATACGTAACGCCGGTGTCGAACGGCACGCCGACGATCGCCAGGTCCACCCCCTCCAGGGTTCGCACGTACGGCAGCCGCGCGAAGGTCGCAGGCCCGGTGAACCGCGGGCTCTGCAGCGAATCCTCCGGCACGTAACGCGGCATGCGGCCGATCATAGGCGTTCCAGTCATGCCTCAATCCGAGCTCCCAGAGGCGAACGTGGTAGGGTGGTCCCCTGCCGCTGCGCGGCAGCCTCCGCTTGGTCGATGGTTCTTCTCGAACCGGCCCCGCGCCGTACGACGTTTCGAGAAGAGCATATGGGAGGTCATCGTGACCACCGGTACCATCAAGCGCGTCATCTCTGAGCGCGGCTTCGGCTTCATCGTCGGACCCGACGGCAAGGAGTACTTCTTCCATCGCGACGGCCTGTCGCCGTCCCTGGACTTCGACCGCCTGGTCGGCGGCGAATCCGTCAGCTTCGAGGTCGAGGCCAATCCCAAGGGCGAGCGCGCCGTGCAGGTGCAGTCCGCCTAGCGACAGCCGGCCCAGCGGCCGCTTCGACCGTGGTTACCGTGGGGCGCACCGGGACGCTACCGGCACGCCCTTCGGTGCCCCGCGGGCAAAGCCGGGTCGGTGGATCCGACCTGCTGGTGATGCAGCGAGCCATCCTCCTCATCGATGACCTCGGCGCAGACCTGGACCGCCAGGTCGCGACCGAGGCCAGCCCGGACGAGCGGGTACGGCGGCTGCGGGAGGCAACGGCCCGCATCACTCGGGCGGCCAACGATGCCATCCAGGCCTACCGCCGGGGTTTGCGGGCCGTCGAAGCCCAGCTCGGGAGCGCCAAGACCAGCCGCGAAGAAAGCCTGGCCATGCGGGCCAGCCTCCAGGCCGCCCGGCAGGATCTGCTGGGGACGCTGGAGGTCGCAAGCCGTCGCTACCCGTGGGCCGCTGATCTCACGGCGCCGGCCGCCCGCGCCTCACGCCTCACCGGCCGCGAACGACCCTGACGTCGCTCGACCGGCAGCCGATCTCCCGCTACTGGCCGGGGTTCGAGCTCTTGAAGAGGCCGAAGGTCGCGCCCTGCGGATCGGCCACGATGGCGAAGCGGCCGCCGAAGTAGTCCTGCGGCTCGACCGTCACTGACCCACCGGCCTGCGTGATGACCTGCACCTTCGCATCCACGTCGTCGACGTCGAAGTAGACCATCCAGAAGCTCGGCACCTGGGCCGGCACGTCCGGGCTCATTTCGAAGGCCCCGGCGAGCTGCTGTCCGTCGCCCTGGAACTGCGTGTAGGCCGGCGCCCCTTCGGAGGCCTCGCTGGTCTCGTGCGTCCAGCCGAAGATCGCCTCGTAGAACGGGATCGCCCGCTCCAGGCCGCGCGCGTTCAGCTCGGCCCAGCCGAAGGCATTGGTCCGATGCGCCGCGAAGCCACTCATGCGGGCGCCCTGCCAGGCGCTGATCACGGCGCCGACGGGGTCGGCGAAGACCGCCATCCGGCCCTGGTCGCCGACGTCGAACGGGGCCGCAATGACCGTGCCGCCCGCGTCGCTCACGCGCTGGGCCAGCCGGTCCACGTCGTCGGTCCCGATGTAGAGGCCCCACGCGGTTGGCGCGTCAGGCGACTGCTTGGGGCCGATGCCGGCGGCGTCATCGGCTCCGAGCTTGGCAATCGCATAACCGCCGTACTGCGGATCGGGATTCACATCGATCTGCCAGCCGAAGATGCGCGAGTAGAACGCCCTGGCTGCTTCCGAATCCGGGGTCGTCAGCTCGACCCACGACGGCTTGTTGATGATGGCGGTGGCAGTCTGCGCCATGACGGGTCTCCTCCATGCGGTGACCCGGGTCTGGACGGCCCCGGGAAGTGGAGCTTCGACGCGGCGCGCGTTCCCTCCACGCGACGACTCGGCGCCGAAGTGTCTAGGCGCCAGATGTTACGCCGCCGTTTCCTCGACGGGAACCACAGCGCGGCCGGTGTAGCATCCGGCGCGTGCCCAGCGAATTCCTGCTCATCGCGATTGCCCAGATCGCTGTCGTGATGGCCGGCTTCACCGCGGTGACATCGGCCCTGACGCCGCCAGGCGGTTCATGGAGCCAGGACCAGCGCATCCGGCAGCGAGCCATCGTCTCGACGAGCTTCAACGTCGTCTTCGAGAGCCTCCTCCCCGTCATCGCCTTCGCATGGTTCGGGGACGCCCGCACGGCC